>DHWW01000248.1:157-9185 GCA_002413385.1 Granulicella sp. UBA5172 | reverse complement strand
GCGCCTTCTTGTCAGGTGCACTCTTCACTGGATCACTCACATCGCCACCTAGCTCAACACTTCCTGGTTGGGAACGTTCTCACGGAAATACTCGAAGTTGACCAGAAGCTTACCGTCAACAATTTTGTGCGGAAGTGGATCCATGTCCCGCGGCGATGGGCCGGAGACATGCTTTCCATCGGGGGTAAACACACTTCCATGACACGGGCAATAAAACTCATGTTCCCCCGCGTGCCACGCAATCGTGCAACCCATGTGGGGGCAGACCGAGGAGAGGACTCCTAGTTCACCCTGTGCGCTCTTGATTACATAGACAGTCTGCGACGTATCCACTTCACGCCATCCATCGAGTTGCTTAAGGGCAAGGGGTTTCAGCACCGGCTCTGACGAATTTGAAAACGAATTCACCTCTCCAACCGGAGACCATGCATTCTTATTCGATTTTGCATACAGGGGATAGAGAGCGTAGCGAAGGACTGGAACCGCAAGAATGGCCCCCATTCCAGCTGCCCCGATACTCAGCAGAGCACCAAAAAACGAGCGCCGGTTAATGACGATCGTCTCCTTCGGATTCACTTCCAGAATTACTGGTTCTTGTTCCATACGTTCTCCTAGAAGATGAGCCAAAGCGCCATGTAAACCGTGTTATTGTCAGACGCATTTCGATTTGCGCCATCGTAGTTCGTGCTCGCACCATTGAACTTCGTATATCCCGTGTAATTCACATTGATGTCGATATTCTGCACTGGCCAATAAGCTAACTGCGCAATGTACCCGCCCGTATTCGGACTTCCATTGAAGCTGCCAGTCACAGGAGCTGAAGCATAGAGCACCGGATCTGCGGTTCCCGTCGTAGCGAAAAGGCCCCCCGTTGCGCTGTATTTATTCGACCAGTGGTACGTGCTATCAAGCTTGAGAGTATTCAAGGTATGGTGAGCCGCATCTGCTCCGCCCGCAGCCAAGGTGGCATCTAGCTTGGAACTCTCATGGATCCAGCTTCCGTGCGCGTCAAGCAGGTTCGCGCCAAAAGGGCGCTCATACTGAAAATCAAATGAAGGGTCGATGTATCGATCCACCGGTCCGGTAATGGAGTAAGGATGAGAGTTGACCGCCAGCCCGTAGGTGCCAACCATCAGATAGTTCGCTCCCCAGGACTGCTGCCACGCTGCACGCCAGTAAGGAGCAGCGCCGCTAATGTTGTACTGATAGTTGACGCCATCCACCGGCGCCGGACCACCCTCGTGCTCGCTTCGGTAGGCCGCCAGAGCTGTGTATAGATGGTTATTCCACATGCCATAGCCGCCAACACCTGCAACATCCCCACCCAGCGTTCCGTCAATCATCGTCGACGCGATCGACCCAACGCTCGATTCCGACGATATCCATGGAAACCCCCACACCGGCGTGCTATTCCAGAGATCTTCAACACCAGGATTATTGTTCAGGGTGATTCCGTAATCTAAATTTTTTCCGCCCAGCGTAGTCTGGTTGGCATAACGCAGATCGGTATTGTCCATCGCAAAAATGTCGCTGGAATGACTATAGGTGACCTGTGCCAGCGCACCGAAGTGTGACGCAAGGCCTCCCGCCAGAAAGAGACTCAGTTGCTGCGGAAACCCGGCTGTACTGTTTTGAGTGCCCGGCACGACATCCTGAAACGCAGTGTCAGAGGCCAGAAGCATGAAGGAAAGCGGAATATATTTCGACAGGATTAAATCTTTCGCGGATCCGATTTTTTCGGACGGAGTGACATCGCTGAGGACGTAGCCCTTCAGCTTGAAATCTCGGCCGAATGCGGTCAACTCAGGTGGATTACTGTGACACACATTGCAGGACAGGCCTGTCTGACGAGCGAAGCTTGGCACAGCATACGCACGCTGAAAACTAAACAAAGCAGCAAAAATCGTCGCCACCTTAATGATCTTGTTCATAGCTCATCCTTACGTTTAGGACTAGGGAGACTTACGCGATGTTCCGCGAAGTTGCAGAATTCAGATGCTGACGATTCACTTCCGTTAAAGCAGTATTCAGAATAAAGAGTATGTCCATAATAGCTCACTCACACCATGGAACTGGTGAACCAAACCGACGCTCGCCTCATCACATCCGCCGGGCTCCTATTCAATACATCAGCAACTAGCATACCTCGAAACCTGGCGTGGCCTGAACAGATTGACATCGCCACAATCTATATGCGAAAATTAGAATGTTCGTATTGATTGGAGCCCTCATGCAAGACGCTCTACGACGATTCAAGGCCGATATCTTCCAGGCCCTTGCTCACCCCACCCGGATCGCCATCATGGAGCTGCTGCAGAATGGAGAACTTTCTGCAGGCGATCTCATGGAAAGACTCGGAATGGAACAGGCCAATATATCCCAACATCTCGCCGTGCTTCGCGGCAAGCAGTTGGTAGTGAACCGCAAGGAAGGAAACAAAGTCTTCTATTCGGTACGAGATCCGATCATTATTAAAGTTCTTGCCCTGATGCGTCGCTATTTCCAAAAGCATCTCAAGGAATCACTTGAGTTATTGGATGAAATTGATATCCAATCCATCGAAATATCGCGCTAACCTCGCGACTGAATAAGTTCAGACTTATGCTGACTTACACAGGGGTACTGCCTTTATAAGGTGATCATCCTTGCGAAACCTTTTATTTCTACTACTGCGCTGTGAAGGAAGGAGGACAGGACTTTGTCATTGATCGCTCATGATTCGGCGATGGCCCACCTGACATCGATCGTCGCACTCCACGGTCTTCATCTATTGCTTTACCTCACGGCCCTTTGGATTGTCCTTGGTCTCGCGGGTATGTTGCAGACGCGTAGCACACGCTTTGTCGCGCATTTTCTTTTTCCTCTCGGAGCTATCGCATGTCTTGGGATTGCCATCTTAGCCGGCATCTTCCTTGCTACAGGCCACTCCCCTCAGATTGCTATCCTGCCCCTGGGGCTACCCAACCTACCCTTCCACGCACGCCTGGATACCTTGTCCGGATTCTTTCTTCTGTTGATAGGTCTTGCGGGAGCTGGAATCTCAACTTTTGCAGCAGGCTACTTCCGCTCCGGCGAGGGCACGGCACCCGGATTGCTTTGCCTCGAATATCACGTATTTCTAGCCAGCATGGCCCTAGTCATCCTCGCGGACGATGCCTATTTTTTCATGGTTGCGTGGGAGACCATGGCTCTCAGTTCGTACTTCCTGGTTACATCGCAACATCGCATTGCTGAAATTCGCCGTGCGGGCTTTCTCTACTTGCTCATGGCCCATGTGGGAGCCCTTTGCCTCCTGCTAAGTTTTGGTGCGCTGCAAGGCGGAAGATGGCAGTTCACCTTTGACGCCATGCGTAGCTCTTCGATCACACCCTTCTGGGCCAGCGCTGCCTTCCTTCTTGCGTTACTGGGCTTCGGTGCCAAAGCAGGATTGGTTCCGTTACATGTCTGGCTCCCGGAGGCGCATCCTGCCGCGCCATCCCCGGTATCGGCCATGATGAGCGGCCTGATGCTCAGCACCGCAGTCTACGGCATGTTACGTATTTCCTTCGATATCCTGCACGTTCGTTATTGGTGGTGGGGAGCAGTGCTGCTCGGGACAGGACTTTTTTCAGCATTGTTCGGAGCAATTTTTGCAGCCGTACAAACCGATATGAAGCGCCTGCTGGCCTATTCTTCTATCGAAAACATCGGCATCATCTTTACCGGCATCGGCCTTGCAGTCCTGTTCGATGCCGCCCACCTGCCTCTGTTCGCTGCTCTTGCTCTGTCTGCTGCGTTGATCCACACGCTGAATCATTCCATCTTCAAGAGCCTGCTTTTCCTCGCCACCGGCTCGGTGTTGCACGCGACAAACCAGCGCAGCCTGGGTAAGCTCGGCGGCCTGATTCGCAGCATGCCCTGGGTTGCTACCCTCGCGCTGGTAGGAACACTGGCGATTGCTGGCCTGCCACCGCTCAATGGCTTTGTCTCCGAATGGCTGCTGTTGCAGTCCTTCCTCTATACCCCACAACTTCCTCATGCTTTTCTCAATATGCTGATCCCGCTGGGAGCGGCGGTGCTCGCACTCACGGCGGCCCTGGCGGCGTATGTCATGGTGAAGTTCTACGGCGTCATCTTTCTCGGCCAGCATCGTGAGCCCTCCCTCGTGCGTGCGCAGGATGCGGACTGGCTGGAGCGTATCGGCCTCGCCTGGCTGGCACTCGGCTGCGTCGTGCTAGGAGTCGTGCCACAGCTCGTACTGCGTGCAGCGGGCACCGTCACCGGAACACTTCTGGGCCAGAGAGTAAACCTCAGTTCCTCCTTCTTATGGCTTGCTCCGATTGCCACCAAGCAAGCGTCGTACAGTGGGCTGCTCCTCCTTGCAGGACTGGTCGTCGTGATCGCCATCACTTTTTTAATCGTTCGCGTCCTGGCTCATGGACGCCTGCGACGCACGGTTCCGTGGGACTGCGGCTACCCGTGGCAAACCTCTCGCATGCAGGACACGGCCGAAGGATTCGGCCAACCGATCCGCCATATGTTCGGATCATTTTTCGGCATGGAAGTGGAGCTCCCTTCCCCCACCGATATCGCTCCTCGTTATCGAGTCCATATTGAAGATCGCATCTGGCGTGCGCTCTATCTGCCGATTGCACGAGGAGTCCAGGGTCTCGCCTCATGGGTAGGACTGCTGCAGGGCGGCCGGCTNNGTCCTATGAGCGCGATCACCATGGTCCGTCAGTTCGGCGAGGTCTTGTTCGCCATCGCCATTGCCCCCCTGTTCGCGGGATGGATCGCTCAATGCCGTGCCTGGCTTCAGAGCCGCACAGCGCCCCCGCTCATCCAGCCGTACCGCATGTTGCGAAAATTATTCAGCAAGGATGTCGCTCTTGCCGCGGACGCCTCCCCGCTGTTTCGGATCACGCCCTACATCCTGTTCGGCACCATGGTACTTGCGGCGGCGATCATTCCCTCCATCGCAACCGACTTGCCATTCGCCCGCGTGGCCGACGCCATTGCATTGATCGGCCTCTTCGCTACAGCGCGTGTCTTCCAGTCACTCGCAGCCATGGACATCGGAACCGCTTT
Source organism: Granulicella sp. UBA5172 (assembly GCA_002413385.1). Lineage (GTDB taxonomy): Bacteria > Acidobacteriota > Terriglobia > Terriglobales > Acidobacteriaceae > Granulicella. The sequence continues at coordinate 4,118 of DHWW01000248.1, read as the reverse complement.
CGGCACCATGGGCGCACGCCGCGACATGATGATCGGCTTTCTCGCCGAACCGGCTCTCCTGATGGTGCTGTTCAATGCGTTCCTGCTTTCTGGAAGCACCGCGTTACCCAGCGTCGTCGAGGCCTCGACAGCGCATCCGTTTTTCGTTGATCCCAGCCTCATCTTCGCAGCGGTTGCGTTCGTGATGATCCTCCTCGCGGAAAACGCCCGCATCCCTATCGACAATCCAACGACTCACCTCGAAGTCACCATGATCCATGAAGCGATGGTGCTCGAATACTCCGCGCGACATCTTGCCCTGGTGGAATGGGCGTCGGATCTAAAGCTCTTCAACTACGCCTGCATTGGCTTCGCGCTCTTTCTTCCATGGGGGATCGCAACCCATGACAAAGATGGCAGCGCAGCGTTAGGGATTGCTGTCCTCGCTCTGCTGATCAAACTCATCCTGGCCGGAGCAGCACTTGCGCTGATTGAAGCGCTGTCAGCAAAATTACGAATCTTCCGCGCACCTGAATATCTGGCGATGGCATTTCTCCTCGCCGTTTTGGGTCTACTCGTCCATCTACTACTAGGGGCATAAATCAAATGCATCCGTCTTACCTGGTCACCGAATTACTCAACCTGCTGGCCGCCAGCCTGCTGTTGATCTCCTTCGCGATGTTGTCGCGACGTCGCACGCAACGGCTGATTACGCTCTTTGCCTGGCAGGGTGCAGTGCTCTTTATCTCGACGCTCCTGGTAGCCTACAGCGCCGGCCTGAAGGAACTTTATTACTCCGCGGCGCTGACTCTTCTACTCAAAGTAGTTGCCCTTCCCTGGATACTCAATCGCCTGATTCATCGCCTCGGTGTGCAGTGGGACAGCGAACCACTCGTCAATATTCCAACCACGATGCTGGTCGGTCTCGGCCTCGTAATTTTTGCCTTCGGACTAGCGCAACCCATTAGCAGAATGTCGACAACCATCACGCGCAACACCATCGGCATTGCGCTTGCGGTGATCTTTCTTGCCTTCCTGATGATGATCACGCGCCGCAAAGCAGTGACGCAAGTCATCGGATTTCTCGCCATGGAAAATGGGTTATTTTTTGCCGCCACAAGTGCGACCTATGGCATGCCGATGGTCATCGAGTTGGGCATTGCCCTTGACCTGCTGATCGGCTTCTTCATCCTTGGAATATTTTTCTTTCAAATCCGAGAGCAATTCGACAGCCTCGATCTCAGTAATATGGAAGCCCTTAAGGAGGAATGAAGTGGTGATACTCATCGTTCTGTGCCTGCCGCTTCTGGGAGCGCTCCTGCTTGCGCTATTCGGACCGCACCGATACGCCGCGGAACTGAACGTTGGAATAAGCTTCGCCACACTGATCGCAGCAGTCTTTTTAGTTCTGCAGGTGCTCCGGCACGGACCGATGCTGGTCTTACATGAGCANNACCTCAGTCTTTTCGAGGCCTTACATGCGTATTGAAGAGCAGCGTGGCCGCCTCAACCCAGCCCGGCTCCGCCTCTATCACAGCATGTACCAGGTCTTTATGGCCGCCATGTTTCTGGCGCTCCTCACCAACAACATGGGCCTGCTCTGGGTCGCGATGGAAGCAGCCACCTTGTCTACGGTCCTGCTGGTTTCGCTATACCGTACTCGCGCCAGCCTGGAAGCGGCGTGGAAATATTTCATCCTCTGCGGTGTAGGCATCGCGCAAGCGTTGTTCGGCACCATCCTGCTCTACCTGGCGGCAGAGCACGTTCTAGGCCACGAAGGCATGACGGCACTGCTATGGACACACCTGAATGCAGTGAAGGGCCAACTCGAACCAAGGGTCCTGGGACTCGCATTTGTCTTTCTCCTGGTNNCTTCTGAACGTTGCGCTGTACGCCGTCATCCGTTGCAAAATATTAGTCGAAGGATCGATCGGCTCCTATCTCCCCAGCCACATGCTGATGGGTTTTGGACTCCTTAGCGCCGTGTTTGGCGCTTTTTTTCTGTGGAGACAGCGTGATATCAAGCGACTGTTTGGCTATTCCTCCATCGANNNAATTTTGCCGCCCTGCTGCATATGACCGTTCACTCGCTCACCAAATCATCCATCTTCTTTTCTGCCGGGCACGCCTCACAAGCCGCAGATACCCAGCAAATGGATGGAATTCACGGCCTCGTAAGCATCAGCCCAACCGTAGGGTGGGGGCTGATGCTAGGCTCTCTCGCCATTCTCGGCATGCCTCCGTTCGGTGTATTCGCCAGTGAATTTCTTATCTTGACCACCGCCATGCGGGAGCATCCCTGGACGACTCCCTTTCTTCTCGTCGCACTCGCCGTCGCCTTTGCCGCCATCTTCCGCAAGGTCCAGCCCATGGTCTTCGGAGACAGCGACGCGCCGCGCTTACCTTATTCTCCCGCGCTGCTTCCGGTCTTCCTTCATCTTGCGATCGTACTCATGCTGGGTGTCTACATTCCCTACGTCCTGGCAGAGTGGTACCGTGCTGCCGCCCTGCTGATTGGAGGATGAAGATGTCGACGAACACGACACACCAGCAACAGGTCGCACTGCCCGCCAACATACCGAGCACCCGTCTGTACGTCGATCGCCAGCAATGGTCGCAGGTGACCCAGGAATTGCATGAATCTGGCGCCCGCTTCCTCACGCTCTGGGGGTCGGATGATCGTGACCGCGACCTTGGCTTTCGCATCGACGCAGCGTATCTTTTGCCAGACACCGTGCTCGTAGTCGAACACCGCATCGCAGACATATCTACGCCCTCGTATCCGAGCATCGCCGCATCGTTCCCCGCTGCCCTCCGCATGCAGCGGGCGGTCTACGACCTCCTCGGACTCTCGACCGACGAACTCGATACACGCAGTTGGTTGCGCCACGGCGGCTGGCCTGAGAGCGTATTCCCGCTGCGCCGCGACATCGATGGAAGCCATCCATTTCCCGCCGTCTCCAAACCCTATCCCTTCGTCTCCGTCCAGGGCGATGGCGTCCACGAAATCTCCGTAGGCCCTGTCCATGCAGGAACCATCGAGCCCGGGAACTTCCGCTTCTCTGTCGTCGGAGAAAAGGTTCTCCGTCTGGAGGAGCGACTCGGTTACACGCACAAAGGTGTCGCCAAGCTGTTTGAGAGCCTCTCGCAACAGGCCGCCCATCGTTTAGCCGCTCGCGTCTCCGGCGATTCAGCTGTCGCCTTCTCCTGGGCCTATTGCTCCGCGCTCGAAGCCATCACCGAGACCCTCTGTCCGCCGCGCGCCATCGCTCTTCGCGCCCTCGCGCTGGAGCATGAGCGCCTTGCGAATCATATCGCAGATCTAGGCGCGCTCGGCAACGATGCTGGCTTCGCCTTCGGACTCACACATTTCTCCGCAATGAAAGAGACCCTGCTGCGGGCCAACACCGTCGCCTTCGGAGCTCGTTATCTGCTCGACTATGTAGTTCCCGGAGGAGTCGCGGTGGATCTATCCGAAGAGGCACGCTCCCTGCTCCTCGACTTATACAACGCGTTGGAATCCTCTGTAACAAATCTGTGTTCCATCTACGACAATCATGCCGGTCTACAGGATCGCTTCCGTGAAGCCGGCAGGCTCGAAAAAAACATCGCTGAGAGGCTTGGCGCAATCGGCTTGATCGCCCGCGCATCCGGCATCGCCTGCGACCTCCGCGTTGACCATCCGTGGTCGCCCTATCACGCACTCGCCGTAAAAATGATCACCCAGCCCGGCGGCGATGTTGCCGCCAGAGTGCAGGTGCGCTTCGACGAGGTCATGGAATCCCTGCGACTCTGCCGCGCACTTCTCACGGATCTTCCCCTGGCAGAAATCCAGACCACGGTGTCCACTCCAGCCGCAAATCTTCTCGGCATCGGTCTCATCGAAGGTTGGCGTGGCCCTGTCATGATTGCTCTCGAAACTGGCCCCGCTGGCACCATTCGGCGCTGCCACGCGCACGATCCTTCGTGGCAGAACTGGCCA
>DHWW01000248.1:0-134 GCA_002413385.1 Granulicella sp. UBA5172 | reverse complement strand
TGATCGACTACGCCATCCTGGGCAACATCGTGCCCGACTTCCCTCTGATCAATAAATCCTTCAACCTGTCCTATAGCGGACACGACGGGTGAGCTAACCATGTGGAACACACTTTCACGCATGCTGCATACAGG
>DHWW01000313.1:7397-7600 GCA_002413385.1 Granulicella sp. UBA5172 | reverse complement strand
ATCGCCTGCGGCTTCTCCAGCTTCGCAATCACCCACGCATCCGATCCCAGCTCCGCAATCCGGCGCTTCACGTACTTCACATCCTCAGCCGTCTGCACAAACGACACCGCCACCGTATCCGCGCCGGCCTTCAAACAAAACTCAAGATCGATCTCATCCTTCTCTGTCAGCGACGGAACCTTGATCGCAACCCCCGGAAGATT
>DHWW01000313.1:2672-7346 GCA_002413385.1 Granulicella sp. UBA5172 | reverse complement strand
GTTCTCCGCCAGCGTCGTGAACACCGTGCTCACTCGTTCAGCAGTACCCTGCATCGTCTCCGGAGTAATCACCAGTTGCTTCCCCGCCTCCAGCAGCACCGACTTGTGGTCAACCAATTCGCCGGTGCGAATCTTCGGCCCCTGCAAATCCGCAAGGATGCAGATCGGCTTTCCTTCTTCAGCAGACACCTTCCGCACCATCGCGATGAGCTCTGTCTTCTGCTCATGCGACCCATGCGAAAAGTTCAGCCGCGCTACATCCAGCCCGGCACGCACCAACTCCCGAAACTTCGCTTCTGTACTCGATGCGGGTCCCAGTGTTGCAACGATCTTTGCCCGGCGCCCACTCAATATCTCTATTCCCTTGCCATCCATTCGCACATCATCCTTCCAGCCTGGGAATCATGCCCGGCCGCTAAAACGTTTCCTACTATCAGTCAGCAATTCTACCTGTACGATGACGATGCAGTCCGGGCAGCTTCCACAGCAGCTCCGACAGCTTCGGATCCCGCCGCCTCGGCCCCTGCGCCGCCCGCTGCGCATTGAACTCCCCACCCACCAGCACGCTCAGCGCAATAATATACAGCCAGAACATCAGCGCAATCGCCGCGCCCAGCGACCCATACACCCTCGAATAGTTCGCAAACCGCGTCACATAGTAACCAAACAACAGCGTCGTCACCAGCCACAACAGCGTCGCCACCGTCGCTCCCGGCAAACTCGCACGCCAACTCCAGTCCTTCCGCAGCAGCTTCCACGGCCCGCGCAGCAGTGGCTCCAGGTGCTCACGCATGTGCGTCGACACGTCTGTCCCCAGGTGATAAATCACCGCAATAATCCCCACACTCCCCGCCAGCGCGATCGTCCACCGCAACACATACGCCACCACCAGCACCGACACTCGTAGCGACGGCGTCACCTCTCCCGCCAGCCAATGCGCCATCACGTGGCCAAACACCACCAGCACACTCGCCGCCGTCATCGGCACCAGCGACAGCGGCACCAGCGCCAGCGACCGCACTCGCCGCGGCCAGAAGCTGCCCTCCGTCAGCGGCAGATCGTACGCCCGGCGAAACCCCTCCATCAACGTCGACATCACGCTCGAAGCGCCCGCAATCGCCACCACAATCGACCCTAGCAGCGCATGCACCGTATGCGCGCTCCGTTGCGCCGGCGAAAAATAAACCTCCAGCAGCGGACTCACATTCGACGGCAGCACCCGATCGAAGAACAGCGCCATCTGCACCCGCAGCGGCAAATTATCCGGCAGCGCGCTTATCCCCGCCGCCGCCACAATCAATACCGGAAACAACGCCACCATCGCCGAGTACGCCGTAGCCTGCGCCACCGTCAACGCGTCATGATCGATCGCCGCGAACACCGCCCGCCGCAGCATCTGCGCCAACTCCAGCGCATCCTCCACCCACACCTTCCAGCGCCGTTTCCCCGTCACCTCACTCGTCCCATCCGCCATCCGGGCCTCGCGCTTACGTCTTCCACTTGTTCAAAAACTCCGTCACCACCGCAGGCTCCTGGTTACGCACATTCGAAAACTCATCTCCCTGCGCATACACCACTCTCCCGTCGCCTTCCACCACAGACAACGCCGGAATCGCCTTCACCGCAATCCCATACTGCCGCGCAATCTCCAGATTCGCATCCTTCATCCCAACATTCACGTTCACCAACACATAATGCTTCGCCACCAACTCCGCGTTCGGCCACACATCGAAGTAGGAATGCAACACCCAGCAGTCCGGGCACCAGTCCGCGCCAAAGTTCATCATCACGCGCTTACCCGTACGCCTCGCCTCGGCCAGCCCCGCCTCCACGTCCGCGGCAGCGGCTTCTATCACCGGATACTTCTTCTTATCTGGAATCATCAATCAGCCCCATACCCGAATGCCTCAACCATCACGATCCGTCTCCCAAATCCAACTCCATCTATCATCAGCCACGTCACCGCAGCCTCCAAGCCAAAAAACTCACAGTCCACCACCCCTACCGCCAACGTCCATCAAAACCTGTGCATCCAACGATCCATGGAAATCGAACAACTACCCCCGAAGCAGCCAAACTTTCTCCTCATCGTCATTCTGCTCTGCGTCTCGCTCATCGTCATCTTCGTGCTCGCCTATTCCTTCATCTCTTTCAACGGCAAGCACCTCAACTTCCGCCACCACACAGCTCACCCCACCTCGCAACTGGTCCTCCCGCTTCACTCCTCTCCCACCACACTCGCGTGATCGCACCTAGTTCATCTCTCCACCGTAGTACCCAGAACGCGTCTGAATATCCATCTTCTTGTTCATCTCCGGATTCGACATATTCAGATCGATCGTATGCATCCCATACCGTGAACCCGCCGCATCCGGAGTAAATCCAAGCCGGTACTCTGACTTCAACTCCTCCGCAATCTGCGAATAAATCTGCCCCACCGTCTGTTTCTTACTCACCTCAAACACCCGCCCACCCGTCTCCTCGCAGATCCTCTCCATCACCTGCCTTCCATCCACCGACGGCTTCCGAGAACCACCACCACGCGGGCTATTCGGGCCGTTGGGATTCCTGCCACCTCCCGGATACCCACCTCCCGGATATCCACCTCCCGGATAACCTCCACCCGGGTATCCTCCGCCAGGATCACCACCACCCGGATACCGGTTCGGATTGCCCATCTGCTGATCAAACCGCTGCTGCCCCCTGGAGTAGATCGCATACACAATCGTGTTCGACTCCTGCGCCGACTCAATCACCTCCGCCAATCGCTCCTTGCTCCCCACATCCACACCATCCGTCAGCACCACCAGCACCTTGCGCCCCTTCAGCTTCGACGTCACCTCATCCGTCGACAAAAACAGCGCATCATAAAACGACGTTCCTCCGTGCTGCACCTTCCTGCCCTCACTATCGACCGTATCCGGCGAGTCCGCCGTAGGGAAGTTCGCACTACTGGTCCCCAACTCTTCGACCGCCTTCTCCAGCAGCGGCTTCTGGTCGGTCACGTCCTGCAGCAACTCGATCTCCTTCGCGAAGTGCACCACAAACGCCTTGTCTGCCTCGCGCCTGCCGCTTGCCGGCGTCAGCACCTCCTCCAGAAACGCCTTGCTGTCCGCGCGCTCCTCATCAAGCTTGGCCTGTGGACTATTGCGCACATCCACCAGCACCCCCAGCGTCAGTGGCACATCATTCTCGTGGTCGAAGTACATGATCGTCTGCGGCTTGCTCCCCACCTGCAGCGCAAAATCATCCTTCGTCAGCCCATTCACCAGCGCGCCCTTCTTGTCCCGCACCACCACCGGCAGCACCATCAGGCTTGCGTCCGCCGCCTTATCCGTCGCCTCATGCTTCGCAACCTGCAACGTCGGGCCAGCATCCTTCGAATCCTGCGCCTGCACCATCGGCACCAGCGCCAACGCCACGACCATCCATCCCATCAGCAAGCGCATCGTTCGACTCCGCATACGTTTGTAGACGAGTGAAACACACTCCCGTTTCGCACGAAAGCCCCCCACCGATCTCCTCCCCTTACTCGTCGCTCTCCCGCAGCTTCGCCACAATGCTGAAGTCCTCCAGCGTCGTCGTATCGCCCTTCACATCTCCCGTCGTCGCCAGCTCCCGCAGCAGCCGTCGCATAATCTTCCCCGACCGCGTCTTCGGCAGCATCTGCGTAAACCGCAGATCATCCGGCCGCGCCAGCGCTCCAATCTCCTTTGCCACCCACTGCCGCAGCTCCTGCTTCAACGCCTCCGTCGGCTCATGCCCCTCCGTCAGCGTCACGAACGCCGCAATCGCCTGCCCCTTCAACTCATGCGGACGCCCCACCACGGCCGCCTCCGCCACTCCCCGATGCCCCACCAGCGCCGACTCGATCTCCGCCGTCCCCAGCCGATGTCCGCTCACATTAATCACATCATCCACGCGCCCCATCAGCCAGTAATATCCATCCGCATCGCAACGCGCCCCATCCCCCGTAAAGTAAATCCCCGGAACCTCCGAGAAGTACGTCTTCTCATACCGCTCCGCATCACCCCAGATCGTCCGCGCAATCGACGGCCACGGCTTCGTAATCATCAGCAACCCGCCCTGCCCCGACTTCACAATTTCATCCGTCCCATTCCCCGAATTCGACACAATCTCCGGCACCACCCCAAAGAACGGCCGCGTCGCCGACCCCGGCTTCGTCGCAATCGCACCCGGAATCGGCGCAATCAAAATCGTTCCTGTCTCCGTCTGCCACCACGTATCCACAATCGGGCACCGCTCCTTCCCAATCTCCCGGTGATACCACATCCACGCCTCCGGATTAATCGGCTCGCCCACCGTCCCCAGCAGCCGCAGCGTACTCAAATCATGCTTGTGGACCCACGCACTCCCCCACTTGATGAACGCCCGGATCGCCGTCGGCGCCGTATAGAAAATCGTCACCTTGTGGTCATCCACAATCTTCCAGAACCGGTCATTCTCCGGCCAGTTCGGAGCACCCTCGTACATCATCACCGTCGTGCCATTCTGCAGCGGCCCATACACCACATAGCTGTGCCCGGTCACCCATCCAATGTCCGCCGTACACCAGAACACATCCTCGTCATGCAGATCGAAAACATACTTGCTCGTCAGATACGTCTGCACCGAATACCCGCCGGTCGTATGCACCAACCCCTTCGGCTTCCC
>DHWW01000313.1:296-2623 GCA_002413385.1 Granulicella sp. UBA5172 | reverse complement strand
CACGCTGATACACCACCACCTTCCGCACTCCCGGACACGTCTTCATCGCCTCATCCACAATGTGCTTCAGCTTCACCTCGCCGCCCCGCCGATAACTCACATCCTGCGTCACCACCACCTGGCAGTCCGAGTCATTCACCCGGTCCGAGATCGCATGCGCCGCAAACCCACCAAAGATCACCGAATGCACCGCACCAATCCGAGCACACGCCAGCAACGCAATCGCCAGCTCCGGACACATCCCCATATACACCGCAACGCGGTCGCCCTTCTTCACCCCCAGCGACTTCAGCACATTCGCAAACCGCTGCACCTCCCCATGCAGCTCCCCATAGGTCACCCGCCGCACTTCGCCCGGCTCTCCCTCCCACAACAGCGCCACCTTATCCTTCCGCGCGCCCATCGCATGACGGTCCACGCAGTTGTGCGACAGATTCAGCTTGCCCCCCACAAACCACTTCGTATGCGCCCCACTCCCGTCGATCACCTGGTCCCACTTCTTGAACCACTCAATCTCCCCCGCCGCTTCCCCCCAGAACCCCGCCGGGTCGTTCACGCTGTGCGCATAGATCCGCTCATACTCCGCCTCGCTGCCAATCCACGCCTTCGCCGCAAACTCCGCCGAGGGTGGAAACACGCGATCTTCGCGCAAATGAGACTCGAAAACATCGGCGTTAGCGATCTGATTCTCTTGAGACATAGGCGTTCCTTCACTCCTTGGCGCCGGTCGCTGAAACGCTGCACTCTCGCGAACCCCGGCAATGCACAACTTACGTCATCGCGATGGGTGCAAGCAACACCGCGCCCATCCCTCGTGCTACGCCCCAGAATGTTTCACTCCGCAACACAGCGGTTCGAGGCTAATCTCATTCCACTCCTGGCCGATAGACCACTTATGCACTTCGACCTGCTCCTCGCTGTTGCAACTCTCGCCATCCTGCTCTCGCCCTGCCTGATCGAGGCCTTGTCCTCCCACGAGTTCACGAAGTCCCAAAGACCTCGAAACCCACCCGGCCCGCCCCGCGCATGACATCATAGGATCTGTGACTGGCTACTGGAGCGCGCTGATCGGCTTCTTCCTCGGCTTCGCCTTCGGCGTCGGCTGCGCCCTCGCTGTCATGTACTCCATCTACCTGGGAGGCTACCGCGCCGCCGTCAAAGACTCCCAGCTTCCCTCCCCACCCGAACGTCTCATCGCCGCCCGCGCCAAAGCCCTCGCCGCCGCTCCCCCCAAATCCCCCTAACCCCGAGCCTCTATCTCCCGCCGCAACGCCTTCACCTCAGCCGATAGCTCCGCCAGCGCCCTCAACATCTGCCCCCGCTCCACCTCATCGCTCGATGGCTTCTTCCCCTGCACATAAAACGTCCCATTCGGCTCAAGCACACACACCTCCACATCCTCCACATCATTGAACCCGTTCTTGTTCAGCACCGAGATCAGCTCTTCGTGCGTCAATGACTGCTTCTTCAACTCCGCCCCATCCACCACCCCGTCGCGAATCAGCGTCGACGGCTCCCCCTCCAGCACCGCCGTCACCTTCGGAGCTCGATACAACACCCACATCAGCGCCCAATTGATCGTCAACAGCGCAAACGCCCCGACAATCCCTCCCGTCACCGAGTTGTCCTCCCCGATGATCACGTCGTCGGTACTCGACCGATGGGCGGCGACGCCAAGATCGATGAGACGGGCAGCCTCGGCGAAGCATCCNNGTTCTGCACCGTGTTCGATAAACTCAGCAGCACCACCAGGTCGAACGGGTTCAACTGCGCCAACTCCCTCTTCCCAAACATCCGAAGAAAAACCACCAGGCACAGATACACCACCACGGGACGAAGAATCTTCTCCGTAAGTGGTAGTGACATATGGAACATATCGCGTGACAGCGTCTGGAACAGGTCGTGAGTCAATGAGTATCTCCGCAGGNNGGCTTGCGCAGCCTTAGCTGCTGTTAACCTTTGTGCTATCCTAACCGTATTGCTCATCAAACTAGGTCTTATCTCTGAGGCCTTCGGTTTAGAGCGGATTTATTCTCCCGAGCACGCTTCGTACGCTATAGTCTCCGGACCACGGAGCAGCATCAAAACGATCACGGGCAACAGCTCGGATGGGATGGACGTCTGTTCCGAACGGTACTTTTTATGCCAGTAGCTAACTTGTCAATGAGTAGAAAGGTGCGGGCTCCGCACTTGCTCGTCATTTTCAACGGACTCAACTATTGGAGGGCAAATTCATCTGCTATGCTCTGGATACCTTTTTCCCGTAAATACAACGCTGCCCTGATATTGGTGCAACCTTGAGGACTGAATTCTAAAATGGCGAAGCC
>DHWW01000313.1:0-224 GCA_002413385.1 Granulicella sp. UBA5172 | reverse complement strand
CTCCGTAGTGAAGATCCCAACCCGCCTAGCGTCCAATTTAGAGACTTCGGCGTTCTCAATGATGGCTCACGTAGCAAGGGTGCAACTATCACCTCCATCATCGTTAATGTCTCGATTCTGCTCATCGTGGTCATTCTGGGATATATCGTTAAGACCAATCCTGCTGTCGCCAAGGTAGTGGATACCATTACCCTGCCGCCCCAGCTACCACCAGAGCCCAAGCC
>DHWW01000212.1:815-7634 GCA_002413385.1 Granulicella sp. UBA5172 | reverse complement strand
GCCGTCAAATAGCCGGGGCGGATGATATGAATCTCGCTGTCGTCAAACACCGCTGCGGCGTTCCCAAAGATGAAGTCGACTCCTCCTTCAATGTAGGAGTCGACATAATACTGCCGGCCGTAGTCCGCAAACAGTGTGTCCTGGNNACAGTGGATGAGAAGAAAGTTCCCCCGGCACTCGTCGCATTCTGCGACGCCGTGATCACAACATCCCCCGGTTTTGAGCCAAGGCCAATCATGGTGGTACGGGGTCGATTCTGAGTTACGATGACGCGCTGGTGATAGATGCCCGGTGCAATTTCAAGATAGAGTCGCCCGCCGGGTCCTGGCTGGGGAGCATGATCGAGTGCCATCTGGATGGTTGGAAAATCGCTGACGCTGGCAGTCGTTCCGGTTGAATCAGGTGACACACGGACATGGACGTCCTGCGCGCTCATCGCAACAGTTGTCAGCAATCCAGCCATCATGATCCTGCAAATGCTTGTGAGCATCCGTCTCCCTGACTTCGCTATTCCAGTGATCCATGCCCGGATTCTGCTCTGACTTCTCTCGTCATCTGTCGTGAAACTCTCAAATAATGAGGTCTACCGGTTGAATGAGTGGCAACGTTGCCGGGCCCATGAATGCTAGCAAGTGCTCTTGTACTTCGTCAAGAAACATGGCTCATAGCTTTGGGCGCATGACCGCATGTCCTTTTCACTGATACCATTTCTCAGCATGAAAGAGATCAAACGACCCACCATCATCGATGTCGCGCGCGCCGCAAAAGTAGGAGCATCGACTGTCTCCCGCCACGTACGCGGTGGAAAGTCAGTAAGCCCAGCCGTTGCCAAACGCATTGGGATTGCTATCGCTCAGTTGGGTTACGAGCCGAATACTCTGGCCCGCAGTCTGCGTGTTGGACGTTCGCAGACCCTGGGTGTGCTGTTTCCCCACGTCAACAACGTGTTTTTCGGCAATGCCATACGCACCATTCAGTTCGAAGCACGCCGCAGTGGCTTCACTGTCATGTTGCTTACGCATCACGAGGACGCAAAACTACAACAGGAACAGTTGGCATCGCTCAAACGGTCGCAGGTGGACGGCATCATCCTGGTTCCGGCCGCCGATACAAGCATTGCGCAGGTGCGTGCAATTCTCGGCAATACTCCAGTCGTTGCCTTCGATCGTCCACTAGGCAGTGCAATCGATTCGGTGATGCTGGATAACGAAATGGCAGGGCTTAGGGCGACTGAACATCTGCTTTGGCACAAACACCGCCGCATCGTCTCTGTCACCGCACCCTATAAGTTGAACCCACTGCACAGTCGCCTCAAGGGGCACAAAGACGCAATGGATGCGGCCGGCAGGAAGGTGGAAACGATTATCTGGACGGACGCTGAACAACTTAAGCGGGAACTCTGTCTCGCGCTAACGCGTAAACGAGCGCCTGCAACCGCTGTTCTATCGATAAGTTACTCGGTCACCATAGCCATCCTCTCAGCCTTGCGGGATCGTAATATCCAACTGCACCAGATCGGGTTCATCGGAATCGACGATTTGGAGTTTGCAAGCTTTCTGGACCCTTCGCTCTCCACGGTGGCGCAGCCTGCAGAGCAATTTGCAAAGATCGCTGTCGAGCAGTTATTGAAGCGGACAGCTGGAAGCAAGGAGAGCCCTGTGCAGGTGACTTTGGCTGGAAATCTGATCATGCGCGCCTCCTGCGGGTGCGATCCGGCCCTGTCGAAGGGACGCTAAGTCACCTTTTTGACACGACACATTGTGGGGTTAAATGTGTGATGTCAACGTTTCCTCCTGCTCTTATAACTTCCCTGTTGACGACTCTTGATCGATCAGAATAGTATTCGGCATATAATTTGGCAACGTTGCCACAGGTCTCTGAAAGAGCAGGTACAGATTGCCAAAGCGGCTTTTAGTCGGCATGAATACACCCTTAGTGGAGAGAAAAGATGAACAGAGTAAAGCTTTACAGAGTAGGCCGTCTGGCAATGTTGTGCCTTTTCATGGCCATGTTTCCAGGGATAGCTGCGATGTCGCAAGAGTTCCGCGGCACCATTAGTGGTATCGTCACCGATCCAAGCGGGGCCGTGGTACCGGGAGCGACCGTGGTGGTTCGCGAGACACGAACTGGGACCGTCAACCAGACCAAAAGTGGCAACGATGGCCAGTACGTCGTCCCGTTTCTTCTGCCGGGCGACTATTCGGTTTCGGTGACGATGCCAGGCTTCCAGAAGACGGTGCGAAAAGACATCACGCTGCAAACCCAGGAACATCCGATCGTGAATGTAACGCTGGCAGTAGGAGAAGCGTCGCAGACGGTGACCGTTACGACGGCTGCTCCACTACTGGACCAGGCGAACGCTTCGGTAGGTTCAGTCATCTCGACGAAGTCGGTAGAGGACCTGCCACTCAACGGACGTACGCCGGCTGTATTGACCGAGCTGTCGGTAGGTGTCATTTCGACGGCGGCGCCGCAGATGGTCCATCCTTTCGATAACAATGCTGCTAATTCATGGAGCATTGGAGGAACCCCGAATCAGGTAAGCGAGGTGCTGCTGGACGGATCACCCGACCTCACCCTGCTGGGAGCGGTTGCGTACAACCCGTCGCAGGATAGCGTGGCTGAAGTCTCGATTCACCCGTTTGATACCGATGCCAGCTTCGGGCACACCATCGGTGGCGTGGTCAACCAGGTGACCAAGAGCGGAACCAACCGCCTGCATGGGACGGCATATGAGTTTTCGCAGATCTCCGCTCTCGACGCAAACACCTATTTCAACAATCGCAGAAACACGAAACTGCATGTAACGCACTTCAACCAATATGGCGGCACGATAGGCGGTCCGATCGTCCTTCCTNNGGATTGAAAGATTCGCAGCCAAACACTTACACAACCACAGTTCCAACAGCGGCAGAACGCAGCGGCGACTTTTCGCAATTGCTCACCGCAGGATGCAAGACCGGAACCTACACGGTCGATGGGTCGGGCCTGGCAACCTGTAGCGACGGAACCAAGGATCCGAACCAGCTTTACAATCCATTTACAGCGACGCAGAGTGGCTCGACAATTACACGTTCGCCCATTGCCAACAACCAGTTGCTGGCAGCGGCAACGGCAATCAACCCGGTTGCAGCCAAGTATTTGAGCCTGATTCCCCTACCCAACAACACGAACGGCGTGAGTGCGAGCGGACAGGACAACTACATTACGAACGCACCGAGCACCGACACCTACAACAACGAGTTCGGTCGTCTGGACTACAACATTAACTCGCGTGATCATGTCTTCTTCGACTTCCGGCACAACAATCGCACCCAGGTGAAGAACGACTACTTCGGGAATGGCATCACCGGAACTTCGCTGCTGCGCGAGAACTTCGGAAGCACCCTGGATAATGTTCTAACGATCAATTCAACAACGATTCTCGATACCCGCTTCAACTGGACGTACTTTAACGAGGTGCATGGAACCCCGGCGTCAGCCTACGGCCCTGCATCCGTTGGTCTGCCGTCGAACATGCAAACTGCCAGCGAATTCCTACAGCTGCCTTACATTAACTTCAGTACCGGAGGAAGCTGCGGGAACGTTTCCAGTTACCAATGCCTCGGTGCAACAGGTTCAGGAATCGATCCAACAACCAGCTACCAGGCATTTGCTGATGTCGTAAAGATTCTGGGACATCACACGCTGAAGATCGGCTTCGATGGAAGGCAGTATCGCCTTCGGGTAACGAACTACGGCAACTCATCGGGCAGCTTCACCTTCAACTCGAGCTTTGTCACGGCAGGTACCGGTGCGGCAAACCAGTCGTTTGGCGGCGATCTCGCAGTNNGCCGTTTGGCGGCGATCTCGCGGACTTCATGTTCGGTCTGCCGGGTTCGGGCAGCTACGATCTGGGAGCAAAGGCAGACTATCGAAATTACTACTTCGGAACGTTCGTGCAGGACGACTGGCGAGTGAACGATCGTCTAACCCTCAATCTAGGAGTGCGCTTCGACATTGACACACCGTTCGGCGAAAAGTTTGGTCGCACGGTCAATGGTTTCAATCCGACGGCAACCAACTCCGCTTCGGCGGCCGCAGCAGCAGCGTACGCTGCCAAGCCAAATTCCACAGTGGCGTTAGCCGCGTTCAACACGCTCGGTGGACTCACCTTCCCCGATGGAAACGGGGGCGCTCCTTACCAGACCAACAGCGGCTTCGTGAGTCCACGCTTCGGCTTCTCGTACAGTCCTGCCGTGTTCCACGACAAGACGGTCATCCGCGGCGGCTTCGGGATCTTTGTTCAGCCGGAAACCGTGTCCAATCTGAACGCACAGGGAGTTACTTCCTCGAACGCCATCTCCAACCAGGAAGGCTTCAGCGCGACGACAACCTATACGGCGACGAACGACAACTATCTAACGCCAGCCAATACGCTCAGCAATCCCTTCCCTGCTGGATTTCAGCAACCGGCGGGATCGTCGCTGGGAGCGAGCACCTTCCTTGGTCAGGCAATCAGCTTCTTGTCCCCTGTGGAACATGACCCGTATTCAGAGCGTTGGGATATTGGTTTCCAGCAATCTCTTACCAGCAGCACCATGTTTGAGGCGCTGTACGTTGGCAATCATGCCCTGCATCTTCCGATCGCACAGCAGAACCTCAATGCAACCAAGGTGCAGTATCTTTCGACCACCCCTTACCGGAATCAAGCAATGGCAAAAGCATATGGAGCAACGGTATCCAACCCGTTCTACGGTTTGCTTCCAAACGGCGGCGGTGCAAATGGAAAGACTGTGGGTCTGAGCAACCTGCTCGTGCCCTATCCTCAATTCGGAACGAACAATATTCTGAGCCAGAACATCACGGTCGGGCAGTCCTACTTCCACAGCGTGATCCTCCATATCGAACAGCGAGAGAAGCACGGGTTGACGCTGACCGCCAACTACAGCTTCTCGAAGATGACGGAGGCGGATACCTACTTGAATGATCAGGATTCCGGCCCGACGCATCGCGTATCGCCGTTCGATCACACGCATCACTTCACCGTGGGCGCAACCTACGACCTTCCCTTTGGCCGTGGCAAGATGTTTGCCTTCGGTGGAAGCCGGGTGATGAACGAGATCCTGGGTGGCTTCGTGATCAACGGAGTGTACCAGTTCCAGACCGGTGCGCCGATCGAATTCTCTGCCGACATTCCGCTTCAGCCTGGCGTAACGCTGCGCCAGATCAGCAATCAACCACGGAATACATCCGCGGTTGGCTCTACTGGAACTCCAGCATTGAGCACGAGCCAATTCGTTACGGGTAATTCCACTGCATGTCCGGCGATCGGTGCCTGCGATGGATCTCAGTTCATCAACGGCCAGTACTATGACCATTACCGGATGCTGCCGCAAACCCTGTCATGGGTTCGGAGCGACGGCTTCAACAACATGGATGCGTCGATCCTGAAGGACTTCCACTTTACGAACAGCGCTTATCTGCAACTGCGGTTCGAGACCTTCAACACCCTCAATCACCCGATCTTCGCAGCGCCTAATGTCAGCAGCGCCACATCGAATACCTTCGGATACATCACCTCAACGTACGCCAACAGCCTTCCAAGGCAGGTGCAGCTCGGCGCTCGCATCGTGTTCTAAGCACCGCTGTAAAACAACGAGCAAAGAGACCCGTTCCATGAGCGGGTCTCTTTGCTTTTGCTCGTCGACCGATCTCAAATCCCATCATCCAACTTCGAGTCCTCCCATGCTGTCCGCCGTTAGAATGGGATCATGAGTACGTTGCCATTCGCTTCGTCCCACGCGCGTCGCACCCACCAAACTCTGCTGATCGATGCCGACGACACGCTCTGGGAAAACAATATTTATTTTGAGCGGGCTATCGCTGACTTCATCTCCTACCTGGACCATCGCGTCCACACCCCCGCCGAGGTCCGCGAGCACCTAAACACCTGCGAGCGTGCCACCATTGCCACCCAGGGCTACGGCGTCCACAGTTTCCGCCACTCGCTCATTGCCTGCTTCGAGCAACTCAGCGAATCCCCTGTTACTCCTGAGCATCACGCCAGCATTGTTTCCTTTACCGAGGCGATTGCCTCCAATGAGATTGAGCTTCTACCCGCCGTAGAGACAACCCTTAGAGAACTACAACAGCGCCATAAGCTCATCCTCGTCACCAAGGGCAACACCCTCGAGCAGACCGGCAAGCTGGAGCGTTCTGGTCTGCGACCCCTCTTCAACACCGTCGAGGTGCTCGCCGAAAAGCACCACGAGGCCTACCGTGAGCTGATTCAGCACCACGACTTCGACCCATCTTCCACCTGGATGATCGGCAACTCGGCCAAGTCAGACATCAACCCCGCGCTCGCCGCAGGTCTCAATGCGGTCTTCATCCCACACGATTTCACGTGGGTTCTGGAGCATGACGTCGTAGACCCACTCGCAGCTGGCGAACGGCTGTTGGAGCTCGGAGCCTTTGCCGACCTCCTTCGCTACTTCTAGCTACGGCTCGTCGTTATAGATCCCCACCTGGACTGCTCCGCCCTCGATCAACCGCGCGCGGAACATTCCCGGAGTATTGAACCCCCAGGCGATCTGTCCATCCGGCGTCATTGCAATCACTCCACCATCGCCCTTCATCGCGGTCAGTTGTCCATGGATCACATCGTCCACTGCCGCCTGCAGGCGCATTCCTTTGTACTGCACAAGCGCGCAAATCGTCCGCGCCACGGTTAGCCGAATAAAGTATTCGCCAGTGCCCGTCGCCGACACACCACACGACTGGTTGGACGCGTACGTCCCTGCCCCAATAATCGGCGAATCCCCTATTCGTCCAAAC
>DHWW01000212.1:0-799 GCA_002413385.1 Granulicella sp. UBA5172 | reverse complement strand
TTCCTTCTTCAAGTCCCGCACCAGGCTCTGCCAACGCTCCTCCGTAAAGAAATAGGACGGGTCAACCTGCTGCAGTCCCACGCTTGCCGCGAACCTGTCAGCACTGGCCCCACTCAGCATGACAAAAGGCGACTGCTGCATGACGGCCTTCGCTAACGAGATCGGATTCTTCGTACGAGTCACGCCCGCAACACTCCCCGCATCCATCGTCTTGCCATCCATGATGGCGGCGTCCAACTCATTTTTGCCGTCGGCTGTAAACACCGCTCCCTTGCCCGCATTGAAGAGTGGATTATCCTCCATCACCCGCAGCCCCGCCTCAACCGCATCCACCGCCGATCCATTCGCATCGAGCACCTTCGCCGCTGCATGGATTGCCCGGTCCATCCCCGCCCGGTAGTCCGCATCTCGCCCCGGCGTCATCGACAACCGTTCAATCACTCCAGCCCCACCATGCAGTACGATCGCCCACTTTCCTGCCTGCGCCTGCGTAATCAATGGAGCTGGCTGCTGCGCTCCGGCAAACCCCGCGACTCCGACCATCAACGTCAGTACACTTCTCGTCCGCATGAGGGGTCCTCTGCGATTCAGTCTAGCCTAACTCTGCAATCACGATCTCGAGCTCAGAACCGATCGAGATGCTATACTCAACTTCGGATTACACGCGCTCCTGCCGCACATTCGTGCCCAGCAGGCTCCATGCGGAGGTGGCGAAATTGGCAGACGCACTAGCTTGAGGTGCTAGCGCCGCAAGGCATAGGGGTTCAAGTCCCCTCCTCCGCACCAATCTGAAAGTAAA
>DHWW01000134.1:4515-7371 GCA_002413385.1 Granulicella sp. UBA5172 | reverse complement strand
GTGCTGGGGGTGACGGAGAAATCGGCTCAGGTGGAGAATGAGGAGCTGCGGCGGACGCGAGATTGCGGCTTCGATTGCGTGCCATGCGGCGATTAAGGTGAATATGCCCCTGGAGCCGGCAAAGATGGACTGGTTATTGGCCGAATTGGGAAAAACTGAGCATCCGATGAGCTGTCCGCATGGCAGACCGATCGCATTGCGGTATTCTCTAAGAGACATCCAACGGGCGTTTCAGCGCATTTAGCTGGAGCAGGTAGCCGGCTCTAGTGCGTAAGCGAGCCCGAACATTACAGGATTCCCCCGATGACATTGCTGCGAACTGAGGATTATCCTCTGCGTGGTTGATCGGGAGCTGTGCGCATGGCTGGCACGGCAACACAAGATAGGGGCACTTTTGAGTTCAACAACGGAATTAGACGAGACGCAGCTTGGTGCTGCACGAGCGACTGCATGGAACCAGACGGGCGAACCGCTGCTGACACTGGAGGCGGCTCGCGACTGGATCAATGAGCGCGGGCTGGTGCTGTTTGCGCCGCGCTCGCAGCAGTTGCCTGCGCCTGCGCCTTCGCTGGTTGAAGCGACGCTGGGAGCGGCGAACGCTGCACCGACGCTGGCAGAGACAGCGGTTGCACGCGGGCTGGTTTCGCGGCTGGTTGGCGAGGGGCTGGCGCTGCCACTGAATCTGATGAATGTGCCGGGCGATAGTCCGGATTTTGTGGTGAGCGCGCAGGTGTTCAGCTACATCTTCACGATGCGCGGGGATAAGGCGTGGAAGCTGCCGCCGTCGACTTCGGGTGCGGTGAAGGTTTCTCCGCTGGGATTGCGCGTGTATGAAGTGCTGACGGAGCGCGGGCCGATGTCTGCGAGCGAGCTGGCGCAGGAGTTGGGCCGTGAGGTGACGGAGGCTGCGATTCTGCGCTCGCTGAGCGAGTTGTGGTCGCAGCTGCGCGTGCTTCCTCTGCTGTCGCAGGGTGACGGATCGACGCTGTGGGAGCTGACGTCGCGGCGGTTTACGAAGGCGATCAAGGCGGGCGCGAATGCGGGGCAGCCGACGGCGCTGTCGGCGCTGGTGTCGCTGTATCTGTCGCAGGTGCTGATGGCGACCGAGGAGGAAATTACGACGTTCCTCTCGCCGCTGACGGCTCGGTCGCGTGTGCGTGAGGTGCTGCATGCGCTGATGGGCGCTCGGCAACTGGAGACGGTGGTGCTTGAGGGGAAGACGCTGCTGCATATCCCTGGCACGCTGCAGAAGCTGGGTGCGGATGCTGCTGAAACGGCTCCTGCTGAAGAGGGCGAAGCGGTTGCGGTGGAGCGCCCGAAGAAGGTGGGGACGGGCCGGATCAAGAGCTTCGCGAGCGAGAGTAAGGTTGCGAGCGAATTTCGTGGCAAGCCTGCGGCGAAGAGCTTTTCGGCTGGTCGCGCGGGTGCGGGTCGTGCTGGTGCCGGGCGTGCGAGTGCTGGGCCGGTGAAGCCGTCGGCTCGCTTTGGACCGCGTCTGGATGGGAAGACTGATCCGCAGCGGCGACCGTTCAAGAAGGATGGAGCGGCTGGCGAGAAGAAGAGTTTCAGCAAGCCGTGGAATGAGGACCGCAAGCCTCGCGCTGAGGCGAAGGCGGATGGGTTTACGAAGTTCCGCAAGCCGGCTCCGGAGGATCGCGAGCCGTTGAAGCCGAGAGAGCAGGCAGGATTGCCGATCGAGCAGCGGACGCCTCCGAAGTCGAGCTTCGATTATGGGACCAAGCCAGCTGGTTTTGCGAAGCGGCCGTATACGCCGCGGACGGCTGAGGGTGGGGAGCGTCCGACATTCAAGCCTCGGAGCTATGAGCGTCCGGGCGGAGATCGCAGCAGCAAGCCGGGTGGTTTTGGAGCGAAGCGTCCGTACACGCCACGCACGGCAGAGGGTGGCGGAAGTTCGTTTGCGAAGCGTCCTTATACGCCGAGGACTGCTGAGGGCGGCGGGAGCACGTTCGCGAAACGGCCTTATACGCCGCGCACGGCTGAGGGCGGATCCTGTCTCTTATACACATCTCCGAGCCCACGAGACCNNCGCCGAAGACTGCCGAGGGCGGAGAGCGTGCGTCGTTCAAGCCACGGAGTTTTGAAGGCAAGGACCGCGGTGCAAAGCCGGGTGGTTTTGCGAAGCGTCCTTACACGCCACGCACGCGTGAGGGTGGAGAGCGTTCATTTACGAAGCGGCCGTATTCGCCTCGTGCCATTGAGGGCAGCGCCGCGACTGAGTCGAGCGTGGAGCGATCGCTTCCGAAGCGTCCGTACAAGCCTCGGGCAGCGGACGCGCACACACGTCCGTTCACGAAGGAGCCCTGGGTTCCGAAGGCAGAGGGTGATGGCGGGAAGCGTCCGTACAAGGCTCGCGGTGAGGGCGGTGCGTCTCGCGCGGGAGCAGGGGCACGGAAGAGCTTTGGCAGCAAGCCGGGCGGGAAGTTTGGTGGCAAGCCGAAGTTTGGCGGGAAGCCTGGCGGGTTCGGTGCGAAGCGCAGCGGGCCGGCAGGTGGTGCTAAGCCGCATGCGCGCAAGAAGCCTGAGAGCGGGGAGTAGANNCAGCGACGAAGCGGCGTGAGCGGCCAGTGATTGCGATTGATGGGCCGGCGGGTGCGGGTAAGAGCACTTTGGCGGCGCA
The DNA here is from genome assembly GCA_002413385.1 of Granulicella sp. UBA5172. Taxonomy (GTDB): domain Bacteria; phylum Acidobacteriota; class Terriglobia; order Terriglobales; family Acidobacteriaceae; genus Granulicella. Next base: position 4,733 of record DHWW01000134.1, on the reverse strand, counting down.
TCTGGCGCGACGCTTTGGATTTCTCAACCTGGAGACGGGGGCGATGTATCGTGCGCTGGCGCTGAAGGCGATCGACAACGACCTCGGGTTTGATGAAGAGGACGAGTTGCTGGATGTGGCTGAGCGGACCCGCATTGTGCTGAAGCCGCAGCTGGAGGGCAATGTTGTGTTGCTGGACGGCGTGGATGTGTCTCGGCGGGGGGGGGGTACGGATGTGG
>DHWW01000134.1:0-4510 GCA_002413385.1 Granulicella sp. UBA5172 | reverse complement strand
GCCGAGCCTGAGGTGCGGGGGAATCGCCGCTACCGGCAGGGTGGTCCAGCGCAGACGGAAGTGACGGAAGAAGCGGTCGTTCGCGAGTTGAAAGAACGAGATGCGAGAGATCGTAACCGGCAGGAGTCTCCGTTACGTCCGGCGGAGGATGCGGTGATTCTGGATTCGACGGCGATGAGCCTGGATGAGGTGTTGGCAGCGGCAGAGGCGATTGTGCGGAAGCATATTGGAGAGCCGCAACTATAGCAGGAAAGGAATTTGCACTAATGTTGGTGCAATATAACTTCTTTATATTTTTTTTGTGGAAAATCGGGTCGTCGTGCTAACATTTCCCCATCGTTTGAAACAGATTGGTTTTCAGCAAGTGTAGTAAGCCGAAGCCCAGATTTGGATTCAGCGTCAAAGCCAATGACAAGGATTTACCAGCTATGGAACAGGGAACAGTGAAGTGGTTTAACGACGCCAAGGGTTTTGGCTTCATCAGCCGTCAGAATGGTGAGGATGTGTTCGTGCATTATTCGGCGATCAATTCCAATGGTTTCAAGAGCCTGCAAGAGGGGCAGGCGGTTCAGTTCAACGTAGTGAAGGGACCGAAAGGCTGGCAGGCGTCCGACGTTCAGCCTCTCTAAGCTACGGCTAAGGGGTGCAGAGCGGTGGGTAAGGTTTTTTAGCAATGCAAGAGGGAAGAGCTGCGGCTCTTCCCTCTTGCTGTTTACGGCTGGGGGGAAGAGGGTGGTGGATCGGTCGTGGGCGCTGCGGGGTCGGGAATGGGTTGGCCGTTGGGGCCGATGAGGCGGTCGCTTTGGATGATGGTGGTGCTGGCGCGGAACTTGCGATAGTCGGAGGCGATGAAGCGGAAGCGGCCGTTGACGTGATCGAGGAGGAGGATGCGGGCGCTACCCTGGCCGTTGATGGAGGCTGGAAGCCAGACTTCACCGTTGATCTTGGTCGCACGGAAGTCAAAGGTGAGTCCTTTGTGGATGTTGAGGACGAGGCCTGCACCGATCTTGAAATCGTTCAGGAAGTGGCCTTCGCCACGGACGAGGACACGATCCTGTTCGTCGATCCAGACGGTTCCGACGAGATCGCGGACGATTCCTTCGAAGGGGTTGCGGGTTTTGACGTGGGGATCGCCGGCGTAGTCGACGACGACGGTGGGGCGTCCGTCGAGGTCGATGCGGCGGGGGTTGGAGAAGGTGCCGAGTTCGAGGATACGGGAGGCGGGGAGGATGACGTCGCCGCGTGAGTCGGTGTCCTGGCCTTGGCTTGCGTGCTTTGCGCGGCGTTTCTTCGCCTTCGCGACCTCTTTGTCGATGCGGTCGCTCTCCCTTTGCGCCTCTTCGGCGGTGAGAGATCTGCCGTTCTGAGCCACGATGCGGTCGATGCGAACGCCGTCGACGGTGAGGCTCTCGGAGTCGGTTGTGGTGGTCTTCTTCAGGTTGCCGTTGCCGGCGAGATCCTGCTGCTCGATGCGGACGTGGTAGGTATAGTCCTTGCGCGCGGCTTCGGCGGCCTTCTCGTTTCGTTCGACGTCGAGGAGGAGTTCGCGGATTGGCGGGAAGGGCCGAGCGGCAGCGATTGGAGCGGCTGGAATTTCAGAGGGGATTGGAAGAGTGGTGGGTTGCTGGGCGGCAAGGGTGGTGGCGAAGCAGAGTGCGAGGGTCAGCCACCGTTGGTCCATAGGTGCACTATAAACCGCAGATGCACTATAAACCGCCTTTGAAGGGAAGGTTAACGGGGCTGAGCGTCAATGGATGGCATCATAAAGGAGTGGGTGAGACCGGACACGTAGATTCGACAGATCTTGCTGGAACGGCAGAGCCACTGCCGGGCGGCACGAATGCGTTTGGGCCGCTGAAGATTCCGCTGTTCCGCGACCGATGGGTGGCGTCGACGGTGTCGAGCCTGGGCACGTGGATGCAGGATACTGCGGGCACGTGGCTGATGACGGTGCTGACGACGTCGCCGCTGCTGATTGCGTTGATGCAGACTGCGGCGAGTTTGCCGGTGCTGTTCCTGGGGCTGCTGGCGGGAGCGACGGCGGACATCTACGAGCGACGTCGGCTGCTGATCTTCTGGCAGTGCTGGATGCTGGCGAGTGTTGCGGTGCTGGCGGTGCTGACGTTCGTCGGTGTGATTACTCCGGTGACGCTGCTGCTGTTTACGTTCCTGCTGAACATCGGATCGGCGATGAACAATCCTGCGTGGCAGGCGATTGTGCCTGAGTTGGTGCCGCGCGAGGAGATTCCGAATGCGGTGACGCTGAATGCGGCGAGCAATAATATTGCTCGCGCGCTTGGGCCAGCGCTGGGCGGGCTGATGATTGCGGCGTATGCGGTGCCGCACCGCGGAGCGGGTTGGGTGTTTGCGCTGAACTCGGCATCGTTCGCGGGAGTGATCTGGATTCTGTGGAAGTGGAAGCGAACTCCGATCTACAAGAGTGCTTTGCCGGCGGAGCGGATTGCGGGGTCGGTGCGGTCGGGGCTGCGGTATTTGCGGCATGCGCCCGATTTGCAGGGACCTTTGATTCGGTCGTTTATCTTCACGTTTTTTGTGAGTGCTGTTTGGTCGCTGCTGGCGCTGGTAGCGAAGCGGGACCTGCACCAGGGAGCGATGGGGTACGGGATACTGAACGGCTGCCTGGGAGTGGGGGCGGTGGTGGGGGCGACGCAGTTGGCTCGGATTCGGCAGCGCGTGGATGCGGATACGCTGCTGCTGGGGACGGGCATGTACTACGTAGCGACGCTGCTGTTGCTGGCGCTGGTGCCGATTCCAGCGGTGGCGATTGTGGCGCTGCTGGGCGCTGGGTTTGCGTGGACGACGACGATGTCGACGCTGAATGTGTCGGTGCAGATGTCGGTTCCGGCGTGGGTGTATGCGCGGGCGCTGGGGGTGTACCTGATGGCGTTCCAGGGCGGGCTGGCGCTGGGCAGTGTGCTGTGGGGAGCGATTGCGCAGCGGACATCAACGCGGGATTCGCTGATCTGTGCTGCGGTCGGGTTGGCGGCGAGCCTGCCGTTCATGCAGCGGATTCATATTCTGAAGGGCATGCTGCCGGACCTGACACCTTACCGGTGGAAGGGATCGCTGCCGGGGTTTGCGGCGACGGCCGATCCGGATGAGGGGCCGGTGCGGATCTCGGTGGACTACCGGGTGGCGCAGGAGGATTATGCAGCGTTTACCCATGCGGTGCGCGCGTTGGAGGGCGTGCGGTTGCGCGGCGGAGCGGTGCGGTGGGGCATCTATCGGGATGCGGCGGACCCGGAGCATCTGAACGAGACGTTCATCATGGAGAGCTGGATGGACTTTCTGCGCAGCAGGGAGCGGATGACGCTGGCGGACCAGGTGGTACGGGAGCAGGTGTATGCGCTGCATCGGGAGAGCGAGCCTCCGAAGATTACCTTCCAGATCTGGGCGGGCGAGCTGGCGGCACAGCCGCCGGTAGAGGCGTAGGGGGGTACCCCCCCCGGTACTTTTTGGCNNGGGTGTTTCTGGGCGATCGGGCGAAATCGAGCGTGAAAAAGCTGCTTGATTGCGCCGGGCTGTGGGAACACCTGTAAATTTGGGCCTATCTCTATTATAGCGAGCGGGGTGGGGGTACTATGCCAAGTTTTTGAGATTATTATTTGCTTTGCTTTCAGCGGGTTGCGTGGAAATTGAGGGGTTGGGGGGCTTGACAGGATTTGGGGGTAGTCGACGCCTGGAGCTCGTAAGGGTTGGCTTCGTAGTTGCTCAAAACACCGTATTTCGCGCAGTACAACCCCGAGCAGCAAAACACCCAGTGTGGGGAATCGCCTCGCACCAGTCAATAATTCGACGAGAGTAACCTTCTAGCAGCTCGACCCGCCACCCGAATACACCATCGTCAGCTTGCCGTCACGAATCCCATAAACGCGAAACGACTGGGACTCGGATTCGTTCACCGAAGTAATCAGGAACTCGCGCCCGCTCTTCAATCGGATCGCCCCGACCACACGCTGGCTATCATCCTCGATGTTTTTGTCCCAGTACAGCAGCCGAAAGCGGCCTTGCTCCATCCTTCCGATCCCAAAGATAAACTTCAGGGAATCCTCTTCAGGCTTCCCTGCAAACTCCGAGAACGACCTCTGCACTAGTGTCAGTTCCTGATCTTCGAGCCGCAAGGAGTACAGCCGCAGATACAGAGTGGAATCCAGCCTTGTCGGCACCAACGCCCCCAACGCCTTGCGGATAGGTGCAGTAGCCTCCTTATCGAGAACCTTTGGTCCCTCAATGTCCCCAAAATAATTAGTTGAACTCGCCGCAATCCCCGCCGTCGAGATTGAGCCTCCTGAGTATGTTCCCGCCCCGGTCAAATCGTAGCAATCGCCCAATGTAGTCGGAGCGGAGTAAACCGTTGTGCCTCGCCCATCCGCACTGATCACGGCGTAGGTGTGCGGCATCTTCAGATACTCCCGCTCAAATGCTCGGTAGCAAGCAGGACGGTATCCATCACAAGGAATGCTCTGCCACTCACCGGACGCAGTAATCC
>DHWW01000231.1:368-3076 GCA_002413385.1 Granulicella sp. UBA5172 | reverse complement strand
GACAATGAGTATGGGAGGTTCGATGATGCGAGAGTATGTACCGGTTCGTGCGGCGCGTGGTGGGACGAGGACGGCGAAGGGATGGATTCAGGAGGCAGCCAAGCGGATGCTGATGAATAATCTCGATCCGGAAGTTGCGGAGAAGCCCGAGGAGTTGATCGTGTATGGCGGGCGGGGGAAGGCGGCGCGGAACTGGGAGTGCTTCGATACCATCGTGGAAACATTAGACCGGTTGGAGAATGATCAGACGCTGCTGGTGCAGTCGGGCAAGGCGGTGGCGGTGTTGAATACGCATCGGCTGGCGCCGCGGGTGTTGATTGCGAATTCTAACCTGGTGCCGCATTGGGCGAACTGGGAAGAGTTCGACCGGCTGGATGCGGCAGGACTGATGATGTATGGGCAGATGACGGCGGGGTCGTGGATTTATATCGGGACGCAGGGAATTCTGCAGGGGACGTACGAGACGTTTCGCGGCGCTGCGAAGAAACATTTTAATGACACGCTTGCGGGAACGATTACGGTGACGGCCGGGCTTGGCGGGATGGGTGGAGCGCAACCGCTGGCGGTGAAGCTGGCGGACGGCGTGAGTATTTGCGTGGAGATTGATGCGACGCGGATTGAGCGCAGATTGCAGACGCGGTATCTGGATAAGGCGACGCACTCGCTGGAGGAGGCGATCACCTGGGCGCGCGCGGCGAAGAGTGCGCGTGAGGCGGTGTCGATTGGATTGCTGGGAAATGCGGCTGAGGTGCTGCCGCAGATGGTCGCGAGGGGATTCATTCCTGACCTGGTGACGGATCAGACGAGTTCGCATGATCCGATGTGGGGATATCTTCCTCCGGCGAAGGCGGATGAGGATTTGAATGCTCTGCGGTCGTTGCAGCCGAAGGAGTATACGGCTCGCGTGCAGGCTGCGATTGCGGAGCACGTGCGCGCGATTCTGGAGATGCAGCGGCAAGGTGCGATTGCGTTCGACTATGGAAACAATCTGCGGACGCAGGCGAAGATCGCTGGCGTTGAAGACGCGTTTTCGTATCCGGGATTTGTGCCGGCGTTTATTCGTGATTCGTTTTGCGAGGGGCGCGGACCGTTTCGGTGGGTTGCGCTGTCGGGTGATCCGGCGGATATTGCGGCGACCGATCAGGCGCTGCTGGAATTGTTCCCAGAGGACAAGCGGCTTACGGAGTGGCTGACATTTGCGTCGAAGCAGATTGCGTTCCAGGGGCTTCCTGCACGCATCTGCTGGCTGGGTTATCGGGAACGCGATCGTGCTGGGTTGCTGTTTAATCAGATGGTGCGTGATGGACGATTGAGTGCTCCGATTGTGATTGGGCGAGATCATCTGGATGCGGGATCGGTGGCGAGTCCTTATCGCGAGACCGAGGGAATGCTGGATGGATCGGATGCGGTTTCGGATTGGGCGCTGCTGAATTTTGCGACGGGCGTTGCGAGTGGAGCTGGTTGGATGAGCTTCCATCATGGCGGCGGCGTGGGCATGGGATATAGTCAGCACGCGGGACTGGTTGCGGTTGCGGATGGCAGCGACGAGGCTGATGAACGGCTGAGGATGTGTCTGACGAATGATCCGGCGATGGGNNGGCGAAGCGCGGTCGTGCGATGGGCGCGTTGACGATGGTGAAGGATGCGGCTATGGCTGTATCGGGTGGCCGCATCGCATGGGTGGGTAAAGCAAGCGATTGGACGGGGCAGGCTGCGGCGGTCGTGGATGTGGGCGGGGCTGCGGTGGTGCCGGGATTGATTGATCCGCATACACATGCGGTGTGGGCCGGGGATCGACTGGCGGATTTTGAGGCGCGCACGTCGGGTGCGACGTATGAAGAGATTCTGGCGGCGGGTGGGGGGATTCGGAGCACAGTGAGAGCTACTGCAGCTGCTTCGGTAGACGAGTTGGTGTTGCTGGCGAAGCCTCGGATCGACGCGCTGATGAGGTCGGGTGCGACGACGATCGAGGTGAAGTCGGGGTATGGATTCTCGCCGGCTGCGGAGATTGCGATGCTGGAGGCAATCGACGCTTTGGCGGGGAGTTCGCGGGTGCGGGTTTTGGCTACGCTGCTGATTCATATTCCACCGGTAGATGGGTCGGAGCGTCGCGCGTATGTAGAGCAGGTGTGCGGTGAGTTGATCCCTGAGGTGGCGCGGCGCGGGTTGGCTTCGGCGGTCGATGTGTTTGTCGAGCGCGAGGCCTGGCAGGTGAGTGAGGCGGAGGAGATGTTTGCGGCCGCTAAGAAAAATGGATTGGCGGTGAAGCTTCACAGCGATCAGTTTCACAGCATCGGCGGAGTGGAGTTGGGCGTGCGGCTGGGGGCGCTGAGCGTGGATCATCTGGAGGCTGCGGGAGTGGCGCAGATTGAGAGCCTGGCGGCGAGTGGAACGATTGCGACGATACTGCCGGGGGTGTCGCTGCACTTGGGAATTCCTGCGGCGCCGGGGCGGAAGTTGATCGATGCTGGCGCTGCGGTGGCGGTGGGGACGGATTTGAATCCGGGATCGAGTCCGCTGTTTTCAAGCGCTGCGGCACTGGCGCTGTCGGTGCGGATGAATGGGCTGACCGCGCAGGAGGCGCTGGTTGCAGGAACAGTGAATGCGGCATGTGCGTTGGGTCTCGGCGATCGAGGGCGGCTGGAAGTTGGATGCGCTGCGGACTTTCTTGTGCTGGATAGCAGCGATTGGCGGGAGCTGGTCTATGC
>DHWW01000231.1:0-287 GCA_002413385.1 Granulicella sp. UBA5172 | reverse complement strand
CGACCGTACGACGATCCGAATTTGCTGAGCAGGCAGGTGATTGCGGCGGCACAGTCGGTGGGGATACGGATTGTGTTGTTGCGAACGGCTTATCTGCGTTCGGGTTTTGAGTTGCCGCTGGATCCGGGGCAGAGTCGCTTCTTCGAATCGTCGAAGGCGTTTCTTGAGAATATGGCTGCGCTTGTGAGCGATGGCGCGAAGTATGGGGATGCGGTTCACTTCGGCGTGGCACCGCATAGTATTCGCGCGGTGCCGTTGAAGGAGTTGCATGAGATTGCGGAGTGGAC
>DHWW01000192.1:420-8131 GCA_002413385.1 Granulicella sp. UBA5172 | reverse complement strand
TGGCGGCTCTGATGCATGACACGGGGAAGGGCAGGGCGACGGAACATCATGCGGTGGAGAGCGCGCGGATGGCGCAGAACATGCTGGATCGTCTGGATATGGATGCGTATGACGCGGGGCTGGTGATGCGGCTGATCGAGACGCACCTGGAGATGTCGGCGGCGTTGCGAAGGGACATTTTCGATGCAGAGACGGTGCGGGCGTTCGTGGGGAAGGTGCAGACGCATGAGTCGCTGCGAATGCTGACGCTGTTTACCTATGCTGATATTGCGGCGGTGAATCCGGATGCGCTGACGCCGTGGAAGGCCGAGAACCTGTGGCGGCTGTGGATGGCAACAGCGAACCAGCTGGATCGGAATGTGGATGAGGAGCGGGTGCATGCCCGGGTGTCTGGCGGCGTGATCGGCGGGGGATGGAGGAAGGACGAAAAGATCGCGCGGGTGCTTGCACTGGTGCCCGGGAAGCAGGCGGAGGCGGAGCATTTTCTGGAAGGATTTCCGGAGCGCTACGTGAGGACTCGATCGCCGGAGACGATGCGGCAGCACTTCGAAATGACGCAGCATTTTGCGGAGGAGCCGTTCCAGGTGGCGTTTCAGCACGGGGCGAAGCAGACGGGATCTGCGGTGAGCGAGATTACGCTGGTCACGCAGGACCGGCCACGGCTATTTGCCGGCATGGCGGCGGCGCTGGCGGCGTGGGGTATGAACGTGGTGACGGCAGATGCGTTTGCCAATGAGGCGGGCGTGGTGGTGGATAGTTTCCGGTTTACGGATACGTTTCGGACGCTGGAGTTGAATGAGAGCGAACGGGAGAGGTTTGTGTCGAGTTTGCGGGACCTGGTGGCGGGCAGGAGTTCGGTGGAGAAGCTGCTGAGCGGACGGAGGCGTGGGAAGCGGAAGCCTCCGAGGGTGGTGGTGGAGACGAAGATTGAGTTCGATGGGACGGCGTCATCGCACAGTACGCTGCTGCAGGTGATTGCGCAGGATATTCCGGGACTGCTGCGCGCGATCAGCGCGACGGTCAGCGGAAAGGGATACAACGTCGAGGTCGCGCTGGTGGATACGGAGGGGGAAACGGCGATCGATGTGTTTTACCTGACGTGCGACGGGGAGCGACTGAACGAGGAGCAGGAGAGGGATCTTGGGGAGGCGTTGTTGTCGGCGATCGAGGAGAATAGCCGGTAACCGGGTGGAGGGTGTGGACGGGGAACGGTCGGAGGCGACCGTGGAGAATGGTGGCGGGAACCAACCTTCAGGGTTGCCGGTGCATCACAAGTTGTGCGGAGTCGATTGAGGCAAAAGACGCCAGAGTGGATTTGCGGAGTCCGTTCCTTGCAGTCGAATTTGAGCCTGGATGAAACGAGCCATCTGTTGAAACCAAACCTCAGTCGGAACGTATACTTAATGTCATGAGTGAGAATTCAAGCCAAACAACGACAAATGGCCGCCCCACTGCAGTTCCTCAACACAGCGACCGGTATATTTTTGGCACGCTGGACAGCTTTGGGAAGAACCGTGAAAAGCTGGACGAGGTTAATTGGGGAAACGACCAGCCAGAGGGTGTAGTTCTGGCGTCGCTGGATGCGGCGATCAATTGGGTTCGGAAGAACTCGGTATGGCCGATGACATTTGGATTGGCGTGCTGTGCGATTGAGATGATGTCGATGGGTGGATCAAGGTACGATATCGCGCGGTTTGGCGCGGAAGTTTTCCGGCCTTCACCGCGACAGAGCGATCTGATGATTATTGCCGGGCGGGTATCGCAGAAGATGGCTCCGGTGATTCGGCGGTTGTATGAGCAGATGCCGGAACCGAAGTGGGTCATTTCGATGGGAGCGTGCGCGACTTCCGGCGGCGTGTTCAATAACTACGCGTTGTTGCAGGGCGTGAACCAGGTGATTCCGGTGGACGTGTATGTGCCGGGTTGTCCGCCGCGGCCGGAGCAGTTGTTGTACGCGATTACGCTGTTGCAGGAGAAGATTCAGGCAAGCCGNNGGAAGATGGATGCAGGGTAGGTTGAAGCGCAAATTGAGTCACTGTTGCAGGTAAGTTTGTGGGTACGTGTGATGTGTAGCTGAAAAGATTTTTGTCGGCGCACGAAATATCCGCGTTACACTCTAGGGGATTGATCGTGGGGGGCAGTTATTAGGGTTACCCGGTAACAATGTCCTTGGTAGGTACAACTTAGGAAGTTTCATTTGGAGGATCGTCGAATGTCTTATCGCCCGTTTCGCAATACCGCTCGTTTTTTATTGGCTGCATGTGCGGTCAGTTTTGGAGTAGCCAGCATCCATGCTCAGAGTCCCCTGCCCAATGCTCCCAACCCCTCGCGTGTCGATATATTTACGGGGTATTCCTATTACGGCCTGCACAGTGCCAATAAGCCGTCGGGTGAGCAGTTTGGATCCGCGGATGAGGGCGCGATGGGTAGCGGCGCGTACTACTTCAATCGGCACTTCGGTGCGGAAGTTGCGGTGATGGCGAGTCCGAACGGCAATGGTGACGGGTTCTATGGCTACTATGCGGGTCCGATCTTGCGTCTGCCAATGCAAAACTACACCCTGTTCGCGCATGGCATGGCGGGTGGTGTTCATGGAGTGGGCCCGAACAATCCGGGTGGTGTGGGCTATAACCCCTATACGTGGGGCGTCGGCCTGCTCGCGGGCGGCGGCATGGACTATGATCTGCCGTTCTTCAATCATCATCTCGGGCTGCGGCTGTTTGAGGCGGACTATCGTTATACGCACATCGATTTCGGCCCTGCCAACCCAAGCATCTTTCTGCAGGGTGGACGCGCGAATCTGAGTGGCGTTGAGTTGAGCAGCGGTCTGCTGTTCCACCTGGGCAGCGTTGTACCTCCTCCTCCCGTAAAGTATGCCTGCGCGGTGACGGAACCGACTGGCGCAATCTACCCGGGCGATCCGGTGACAATCACTGGAACCGCTACGGATCTGCGTCCTAAGAAGAGTGCCACGTACAAGTGGACCTCGGACAGCGGACCGGTTGCTGGTGACTCGAATGTTGGCAGTGTCGACACGAAGTCGCTTGCAGTTGGAACGTACACGGTGAAGGGACATGTGGACCAGGGAACGAAGCCTGGCCAGTTCGCAGATTGCACCGCTACGTTTACGGTGAAGGCGTTCGAACCACCGACGGTATCCTGCTCGGCGAATCCGACGACAGTGACCGCGGGTGATCCGGTTGCGATTACGGCTGCAGGCGTGAGCCCGCAGAATCGCCCCCTGACCTACAGCTATAGCTCGACGGCTGGATCGATCAGCGGGAACACGAGCACGGCGACCCTGTCGACGACGGGTGCGGCACCAGGCACGACGATTACGGTGACGTGCAACGTTGTGGATGACAAGGGTCAGACCGCATCGCAGCAGGCAGCCGTGACGCTCAATGCGCCGCCACCGCCTCCGGCACCTGTGACGAGCAATCTTTGCGCGATCACGTTCGATAAGGACAAGGCTCGCCCGACCCGCGTGGACAATGAAGCCAAGGCTTGCCTTGACGATATCGCCCTGAGCGAGCAGCGCGACACCACGGCGAAGCTTGCTGTAGTGGGTAACTCTGAGCCGGTGAAGGTGCACGGTCACAAGACGGCTCGCAAGGAAGAGCGCGCAACGAAGCTGGCTGAGAAGCGCGCTTCAGAGCGTGCGGTCAATGCGAAGGAGTACATGGTAACCGAGAAGGGTCTGGATGCCTCCAACATCTCGGCCTACACGGGAACAGCTGGAACAAACTCCGTCGCAACGACCCTGATCCCTGCTGGCGCAACGCTGGACACGACTGGCCTCACCCCTGTGGATGAGACGGCCGTCAAGGCAGTCCCTCGCAAGGCGCTCGGAAGAAAGCATCACCACCACACCAAGAAGTAGTTGAATCAGTAAGGTGAATCATGGCCGGCTGGGAGAGATCCCAGCCGGCCATTGGCTTTCCGGAGCAGGCTTGGAGCGAAGGCCGAGATGGAGCCTGCAGGTGAACCTTGCGTGGTAACACGCGATCAGCTCCATAGTGCCTCCGGGGCAGCTCTGGGTTAGGCTTATGGACAGGAGTCCTCGGTTGAACAGTTTGAAATCCCTGATGGTACGCAGTGTCTGTTTTTTCTTGTTAAGTTTGTCCGTCTTCGCAGTTCCCATGCACGCGGTAAGCTGGTTTCCGTTGGGGCCTTACGGTGGAGATGCGCGGTCGTTTGCTGCGGATCCGAGGGACTCCCGGCATCTCTATCTTGGCTCGGCGACTGGTTGGATCTACGAGTCTCACAATGGCGGCGAGAGATGGGTGCGTCTGAGCCAGTTGGCGGGACGGAATGACATGGTGATCGATCACATCCTTCCGGATGCGAGGCATCCGCGACGGCTGGTGGTGGGAGCGTGGATTGCGGATCATCCGGATGGCGGGATTTTTATCAGCGAAGACGGCGGCAGGAGTTGGAGCAATGTGGCGGAGATGCGCGGGCAGTCGGTCATCTCGCTGGCTCGAGCGGACTCAGATCCGAACCTGCTGGTAGCGGGGACGTTGCAAGGGATTTTTCGCAGTACGGACGACGGGTTGCATTGGAGTCAGATCAGCCCGGCAGGAAGCACGGAGATTCACGAGGTTGAGTCGCTGGCGATTGACCCACGAGATCCGAAGATCATCTATGCGGGGACGTGGCATCTGCCGTGGAAGACGGTGGATGGCGGGGTGCACTGGGTGAGTATCAAGCGGGGGATCATCGAGGACTCGGATGTGTTTTCGATTGTCATCGATCCTGCGGAGCCTCAAACGGTGTATGCGAGTGCGTGTTCGGGCATCTACAAGAGCGTGAATGCGGCGATGGAGTTCAAGAAGGTGCAGGGTATTCCGTCTTCGGCTCGGCGAACGCGGAAGCTGGAACAGGACCCGGAGCATCTGCAGACCGTGTATGCGGGAACGACGGAAGGGCTGTACCGGACGCTGGATGGTGGGAAGGTGTGGAACCGGCTGACGGGGTCGGATCTGATTATCAATGATGTGTATGTTGACCCGCACGACTCGGGCCATGTGCTGCTGGCGACGGACCGCGGGGGAGTGATGCGCAGTGAGGATTTTGCGGCAAGCTTCCATGAATCGAACATGGGGTTTTCTGCGCGGCAGGTGGTGGCCTATGCCGCTGACCCAAACCATCCAGCTCATTTGTATGCGGGAGTTGTGAACGACAAGGACGCAGGCGGAGTGTTTCAGAGCCTGGACGGTGGAGCGCAATGGAGGCAGCAGAGCGTTGGTCTGGGTGGACGCGATGTGTACAGCCTGGCTGCGACTCCGGCAGGCACGATGCTGGCAGGGACGACGCACGGAATTTTCAGGTTTCAGGACGGATTGTGGACGGACTCTGGTTTGTGGCTGAAGAACGCGGGCAGGGGACGGAAGATGTTGCGGGAGATCCGGGTTCAGGAGAAGGCTGCACCGGCGGGGCAGTCGACCATCGATGCGGTGGTGTATTCGCTGGTGCCCGATGGTAATTTTGCGACGTATGCGGGAACGTCGGATGGGTTGCTGCGGAGTAGTAATGATGGACTCGCGTGGTCGTCGGTGACGTCGCTGGAGATGGGCGAGGTGCGCTTCTTTGCGTTGCAGAGGAACGTGCTTCTGGCCACGGGGTTGAAGCGGATTGAGCTATCCGTGGATGGCGGAGAGAAGTGGACTTCGGTAGCGCTGCCGGCCGAGTTGACACAGGTTGCGGCAGTCGCTCTGGATGGTCAAGGAACTTTGTGGGTGGGGGGACGTGAGGGAGTGTTCTACTCGACCAACCATGGTGCGAGCTGGATGCAGGTTCATAACCTTTTGACGCCGCAGGTGGATGGGATCTACTACGACGCAGGTGGCGACCGGATGCTGCTGACGACTTCGGTATCGCCTATGATTTTTGCGGTCCACTTGCCAGACCATAGGGTGACGTACTGGGACACTGGATGGAAGTTGCGATTTGCGAGACCGGTGGGAGACCATCTGCTGGGTGCGACGCTGTACGACGGAATCGTGGTGCAGCCGAAGATGGTGGACTCCAGTTTTGGCAACATGCACGCGGTCGAGGCAAAGTAGGTTTGGGGCGTGCTGGCGAGGAGGCTACGGGACTAGAATAGGGGAATATGGACGCTATCTCACCCATCTCGCATCCACGCCACTCCTTCCAGACTAACGATCCGGCGCTTGAGTCCATTGCGCGGAAGGTTGAGGCTGGCCAGCGGTTGAGCTTTGATGACGGCGTTGCGCTGTATCGCAGTGGCGATATTCTTGCGGTGGGCTGGATGGCGAACCTGGTGCGCGAGCGGATGCATGGGGACGTCGCATACTTCAATGTGAACCGGCATATCAATCCGACGAACGTCTGCGTGGCGTCGTGCAGGCTGTGCGCGTTTGGCCGCAAGAAGGGCGAAGCGGATACGTACACGATGGCGCTTGAAGAGGCTTGGGAGACAGCGGGGCAAGGGCTGACCGAGGCTGTGACGGAGTTTCATATTGTGGGGGGACTGCATCCGGATCTGCCGTTCGAATATTTCATGGACCTGGTGCGAGGGCTGAAGGAACGCTATCCGCAGGTGCATATCAAGGCGTTTACGATGGTCGAGATTTCGTTCCTCGCGAAGATTGGCAAGATGCCGATTGCAGAGGCGATTGAGCGGATGAAGGCTGCGGGCGTGGATTCATGCCCAGGTGGTGGCGCGGAGATTTTTGCAGACCGTGTGCGGCATATTATTTGCGACCACAAGATTGATGGCGGAGAGTGGCTGGATACGGCGCGGCTGGTTCACAAGGCTGGGCTGCGATCGAATGCGACGATGCTGTATGGACATATTGAGAACGATGAAGATCGCGTGGACCACCTGCTGAAGCTGCGTGCGGTGCAGGATGATACGGGCGGATTCCAGACGTTTATTCCGCTGAGTTTTCATCCGGATAATACGGCGCTGGGGCATCTGCCAAAGTCGAGTGGGTGGACGGATATTCGGCAGATTGCGGTGAGCCGGTTGATGCTGGATAATTTTGCGCACATCAAGAGCTATTGGCAGATGGTGACGCCGAAGATGGCGCAGATTTCGCTGCGGTTTGGAGCGGATGATATCGACGGAACGGTGGTGGAGGAGAAGATCTATCACGATGCCGGAGCGAATACTCCGCAGGGACTGCGCAGGCAGGACCTGGTGCGGCTGATTACCGAGGCGGGACGTGTGCCGTTTGAACGGGACACGCTGTATCGCGCGGTGACGCGCAGTGAAGATAGTTTTACTGTAGCGGTTTAGGCGAGTGGCTTGAGGCTGCGAGGGGATCAGGCAGACGATCTCGATGCGATGCATGCGCTGGATGTGGNNTCTTGAAGAGGGCGAAGAGGGACGGACCGGCTACATCATTACGCTGGATGTGGAGCCGGGGCAGAGGCGCAGAGGGATTGCGGGTTTGCTGATGCGTGAGGCGGAGCGGCAGGCTCGCGTCGATGGGTGCACGGCGCTGGTGCTGCATGTCTTCGCAGGGAATGATGCGGCGATTCGGTTTTATGAGAGTGCGGGGTTTTCGCGCTCGCATCTCGCGGAGGAATTTTATGGACCGGGTTCCGATGCGTGGGTGTATCACAAACTGCTGCTTCCGCTGAAGGAGTAGTTCGGGTGGTGCTGGTTCTGCGATAGAGTGAGTGCATCGGAATTTTTCGAGGAGACGTGCGATGCGATTCGGTTCTGCGCTGGTGGGTG
>DHWW01000192.1:0-329 GCA_002413385.1 Granulicella sp. UBA5172 | reverse complement strand
TTGGTGGGTTGCGTGATGCAGATGGGAGCACAGACGGTGGCGATCCATGGTGATAACGGGGTGGTGCTGGGCGCTCCGCCAGCGGTGGCGGTGAAGCCGGTGCCGGATGTCGTCGGGGGACATGAGATCACGGATGACTATCGCTGGCTCGAGGACCAGAAGGCGCCGGATACGCGGGCGTTTATTGCTGCGGAGACGGAGTATACGGACAGCTATTTTGCGCAGATCAAGCCGCTGCGGGAGCGCCTGGTGGCGAGGTTGACGGAGTTGTCGCGGGTGGACTCGGTGAGCGTGCCGAGGGAGGAGCATGGGCGGTTCTTCTATACGAA
>DHWW01000191.1:2639-9876 GCA_002413385.1 Granulicella sp. UBA5172 | reverse complement strand
CGCCGTCTGCCCATCCACCGTCACCGACGGCATCTCCACCACGCAACGTCCGCGGATGCGGCAGCCGCGCCTCCACCTCCTCCAGCGTCATCTTCTTCAACTCTCCCAGCGGTATCGACTGCGCCAGCGAAAACACTCCCGCCTGCGTCCGTCGCAGCGACGCCAGATGCGCTCCGCACCCAGCCATCTCACCCAGCTCGTGCGCCACTGATCGCACATACCCGCCCGCCGAAACGCTCATCGCAAAGCTCGCGACCTCGCCCTCGAGCCCCAACAACTCAAAGTGGTGAATCGTAATCCGAGCCGCCTTCACCGGAACATCTTTCCCCGCGCGAGCCAGCTTATGCGCCGGAACGCCATTGATCTTCTTCGCAGAAAACACCGGCGGCATCTGGTCCATCGCACCATGAAAGTGCAGCGCCATCTCCCGCAACTCCGCCAGCGATTTCGTCAGCGCCACAGCCTCCGCAGCCGGTTCCCCCTCAGCATCGAACGTATCCGTAGCAAACCCAAACCGTATCGTCCCCGTATACGACTTCTCCGCCTGCCCAAAGAACTGCGCCAGCCGCGTGTACTTCCCCAGCAGCAGCGGCAGCACGCCCGTAGCCATCGGGTCCAGCGTCCCCAAATGTCCAATCGATTTTTCGCCAGTAACTCGGCGAACAATCGCCACCACATCATGCGACGTCATACCAGCCGGTTTATCAAGAACAAGAAGTCCATTCATGCAGAGGTTATTGTCGCTCACTTTGCGTTCTCTGTTCCTATTGCTTNNCTGTTGCCCTTATTTGTTCTACCGGATTAGCAGGGGGCTTCAGCCCCCTGAACCTAACCCCACAACCAACAGGGCTTTAGCCCCGGCCCACCTACCGCTGTGGATTCACCAGCGACAAAAACTCATTCCGCGTCTGCAGCTGTGTCTTGAACACCCCGCGCATCGAGCTAGTCACCGTCACCGAGCTCTGCTTCTCCACCCCGCGCATCATCATGCAAAGGTGCTGTGCCTCGATCACCACGCCCACACCCTGCGGCCCAATCGCCTCTTCAATCGCCTCCGCAATCTGCTGCGTCAGCCGCTCCTGCACCTGCAACCGCCGAGCAAACACATCCACAATCCGCGGAATCTTGCTCAGCCCCACAACCTTCCCATTCGGCACATACCCGATATGCGCCTTCCCAAAAAACGGCAGCAGATGATGTTCGCACATCGAATAAAACTCAATGTCCTTCACCATCACCATCTCGTCGTAATCCACGTCGAACAGCGCATCGTGCAGCACATCCTCGGCCGACTGCAGATATCCCTGGGTCAAAAACGCCATCGACTTTTCCATCCGCTTCGGAGTACTCACCAGGCCATCGCGTGTCGGGTCTTCGCCAATCCGCTTCAGCAGCTCGGCGTAGATCTCCTGCATGCTGGCGCTCTCCAGCGTGGCCGACTTATGCCCATTGCCATTGCCGTGGACCGCAGAACCGTTCTGCACCATGGGGTCGAGTTCAAATTTGCTAGACATCGTTACGGCCTCTCTAAAACGTACTCGTTGAACCGATCCGCGGTCCCCGCCTCTAGCTCAGAAACGGTGCACCCTCGCCAAAATAATCGAACGAATTATTTCCTGTCTCTTCGATGTGGACCCGCTCCAGCTTTGNNNNTCCAGCGTATTCAGATTCGCGTGATCGAACACTTCCAGCATCTCGCGCTGTGCGAACGAATCCAGATCACTTAAATTCGTCACCATCCCCGTCGCCGCATCCACGGGCCCCGAAAACGTCACCTGCACAACATAATTATGCCCATGCCCATACGGGTTATTGCACTTCCCAAACATCTCCCGGTTCTCCTCCGGTGACAGCGCATCGATATGCAGCCGATGCGACGCACTGAAGTGATACCTCCGCGCCAAATGCGCAACCGGCCGTGCGATCACCCGGTTCATCGACCCTCACCGTAAAAATCCGCAAACAGGTCCGGCATCTCATATACCCTCACCCGGTGCAGCTTCGCGCCTTCGATCTTCCCCTCCAGCCGCCGCCAGATCGCAATCGCAATATTCTCGGTCGTAGGAATCGTCTCCGCAAACTCCGGTACCTCGAAGTTCAAATGCCGGTGGTCGTAAACCGACACAACTTCCCGCTCCAAAATATCCTTCAACTTCTTCAAGTCCACCACAAACCCCGACACCGGGTCCACCCCTCCCTCCACCGTCACCTCCAGCGTGTAGTTGTGGCCGTGCCCCTGGCGGTTCGCGCACTTGCCAAACACCCGCACGTTCTCCTCCTCGCTCCAGGCAGGATTCCAGTAAAAGTGGGCGGCAGAGAAGTCAGCTTTTCGAGTCAGTAGAATCATAATTTTTCCGATCGATAGAAATCACTGTGTTGGATGCGTGAGACCTCGGGTCGATGCTCAAACCCTGCGACGTGCGTCCCGAAACATCCTTCAGTCACGCCGTTTGCAGCCCGAAACGTGGTTGAGTATGTCTTAAATCACCCGCTTTATCGCTCCGTGCGGTACTCCCTGCCCTTCCAGGCCACCTCGTGAAACAACTTATGTTTCATCCAACTCCACACCAATAACCCAATAAACAGAGGCAGCGCAAACACCGAAACCGCACAATCTAAAGACTTAAAGTTCGACCGCGCAACCCGGCCGTAGAACCGAAACAACGTCCGCACCCAAATCGCCAAAATCACCATCTGCTGCCAAAACACCAGATAATGCAATGGAATCAGCAACATAGGCAGCAGTAACAGCCCAATATCCAGCAACCGCCACCCCGCCAGCACCAGCGCATGAGGAAACAGCAGCACCAGGTTCTTCGTCCACCCCTCCACCATGTCGTTGAATCCACGATACATATGGGTGCTCAGCGCATCCGGAGCATAGCGAAACCACAGCCCTCGCCGTGAACTTTTCACTTTATCCGCAAGATCCACATCTTCCAGCACCGACCGCCCCACGCCCTTGTGCCCGCCCACCGCAAAATAAGCCTCGCGCTCGACCATCAGAAACTGCCCATTCGCAGCCGCAAGTCCATTCACTGCATCATTTACCTGTGCAGGAGGATACACCGTCGCAAGCTCTGAAAACACCAGCGGCATCAGCGCGCGCTGCCAAAATCCACTCACAATCTGCCGCGGCGAATACGACAACATCGCCACACCATGCGTCTTCGCCTCTTGCAGCGCCCGCACCAGATCCCCCGGCTCATGCAGCGTATCTGCGTCCGTAAACAGCAGCCACTGCCCCTCCGACTGCTGCGCTCCGAACCAGCAAGCGTTCGTTTTGCCCGTAAAAACGCGATTTCCTACGCTTAGATCCAGTGCCGGGGGCTCCAGCAAACGCACCCCCGCCGACTGCGCCACGGCAGCCTCGCCAATTGCCCGGGTCCGATCCGTAGAAGCATCATCCACCACAATCAATTCCCAGTCACGTCCCAGCAGAAAACTCTCGTCGCTCTGCAAGAGCAGCGTTCTCAAGCAGTTAGGAAGATTATCTTCTTCGTTCCGCGCCGGAATAATGACCGAAAGCTGCGGGCGCGCGTTCGGGTTAGATTTGTCATCCACAACTTCGTATTATAAGAAGGGATGCGAGGCGTGCCTATGATGCGACGAACAATGCGGTCAGGACTGTTGGCTATTCTCAGTTGCGCGCTGCTTGCAGGCTGTGATCGTGATGCACGCCCACGCCAAATCGACCATTTAGCCCCGGTTTTCGCCATCAGCGATGGGCAGCACTCCGTAAATCTCGCTCAATTGCGCGGCAAAGTCGTCGTGCTGAACTTCTGGGCGAGCTGGTGCGCCCCCTGCATCGAGGAGATGCCTAGCCTCGTAGCCCTGCAACACGAACTACCCCAGATTCAGATAGTTGCGGTCGCCAGCGATGAGGATTTCTCGCAGTACCAGAATTACATCGCGCAGCACCATATCGACTTGATGACCGTATTCGACCAGAAACAGGCCTCCAATGCCCTCTACGGCAGCTTCCGCTTTCCCGAGACCTACATCATCGACAAACGCGGTATCGTCCGCAGGAAACTGATTGGGGCCCAGGATTTCACCAGCCCCGATTTCGTGAACTACCTCAAGAAACTTGCTTCCTGACCAATCGGCTGCTCGCTGATAAAATCATTTCCATGACGCAGCTTGATGTGATGTATCGCTATGGCGCGACCCCCGCCGAGACCGCAATCATGGCTCTCGGACGTGTTCGCGAGGTCTATGGAATTCGTCGCATAGAGCTCAATGAGGCTGAAAAGACTGTTCGCGTAGAGTATGACGCCACACGGCTCACCGAACCGATCGTGCATCAACTACTGCGTCGCTCAGGACTCGATGTCGTTGAACGAGTGTCGTTGATCCCTCCACAACCTGAGCCAGCGCCTGTTGCAGCCTAAGGGTTGATCGCAAACGCTCCATCGGTTATTCTTACTTAGTTGCGACAATGCAATGTGCGCCCGTAGCTCAGCTGGATAGAGCGCCTGGCTACGAACCAGTAGGTCGGAGGTTCGAATCCTTCCGGGCGCACCATGAACTTCCCTTCAAACTCCCTAGAATCCTCATATAACGCACCGCAGCTGGCTCCTGACTCCGAAGTCTGGCAAAGATCCTCTTGATGTCGTATAGTAAAGAGGACCAACTTGGTCGGATATACGATTCCATGGACGTTACAGCTTTGAGCGACGCGAAGGTGGGCAGTGCAGGCGTGGTGGAACGCGTCGATCTGCCAGATGAAGTGAGCGACTACCTGGCCCATCTTGGATTTCTGCCGGGAACGAGCATTGAGGTTCTTTGTCGAGCTCCGGCAGGCGACCCGCGCGTGTATCGCATTGACGGGGTTGAAGTTGGTCTGCGCAATGAGACGGCGCGCCACATCTTTCTCAAGCTAAATTCCGCCGTTACAGACGAGGCCGCATGAGCTGCCATTCTACTGTCGCCGAACCAATGGAGGAAGCCACTCCCGTTCCTGCCGGCACGGTGCGTATGCGCACAGTAGCGCTCATTGGACCTCCCAACTGCGGCAAATCCACACTTTTCAACCGGTTGACCGGAATGCGTCAGAAGGTGGCTAACTATCCGGGCGTGACGGTGGAGCACCACTCCGGAAAAATGAAGAGCATCGGGCGCAATGACTTGACGCTCATCGATCTTCCAGGGATTTATAGCCTCGCAACTTATTCGGAAGATGCACGGGTTGCCGTGGATGTGCTCACTGGGAAAATGCCAGGGGTTCCAAAGCCAGATTGCGTGCTGCTGGTTCTGGATTCGACGCACATGAATCGGCAGCTGATGCTGGCTGCGCCCGTGTTTTCTATCGGGCTGCCGACGCTTGTATTGCTGAATATGTCTGACCAGCTGGAGGCCCGCGGCGGCAAGCTGGATACGCTGGCGCTGGCGCGGGAACTTGGTCATCCCGTGGCACTTATCAGCGCCTCACAGGGCAAAGGCCTGGGCGTAATTCCAGAGTTTCTGCAGCGGGCGGGTAGTCGACCGGACTCTGGATCAAGGCCGGTGCATCTGCCCGTATTGCAGAGCGCCGCGTCGTGCCGCAGCTGGGCCACGCAGGTCACAGCGCGGACAAATTATCAATCACCTGCGGCGTCGCTGTGGACACGCCGGCTGGATAGCGTTCTACTGCACCGCGTCTTCGGGCCGCTGATCTTTCTGGCCGTTGTGATTGCGGTGTTTCAGGTGGTCTTCACCATCGGGCAGCCGCTCAGCGATGGGATGGGAACGCTGCTTACAAGTGCCGGTGCGAAGGCTGCTATGTTGTTGCCGGACAATTGGTTGCGGGCATTGCTGCGCGATGGATTGTGGAACGGTGTGCAGTCGGTTCTGGTGTTTTTGCCGCAGATTCTGCTGCTCTTTCTCTTTATTGGCGTTTTGGAAGATTCGGGATACCTGGCGCGCGCGGCGCTGATCGCGGACCGTGTGATGCGCTCCATTGGACTGAACGGTAAAGCATTCATTCCATTGCTCTCAGCGTATGCGTGCGCGGTGCCGGCGATCATGGCGACGCGCACGATCGAGAATAAGCGTGAGCGGTTTGCGACGATTATGATTGCACCGTTTATGACCTGTTCGGCGCGATTGCCAATTTATACGTTGATTATCGCGGCATTTATCCCTAATCAGAAGTTTCTCGGCGGCATCATTGGGCTACGCGCGATGGTGATGCTCAGCCTGTATTTGCTGGGGTTCCTGGCGGCGCTGGTGACGGCGAAGATGCTTAACTCCTCTGTAATGAAGGCCTCGTCGGCGCCGTTCATTCTGGAACTCCCGCAGTACCGCTGGCCGACACTTTCTTCGCTGGGGCTGCGGCTGTATGACCGCGGAAAGTTGTTCCTGAAGAAGGCTGGAACGGTGATTCTGACCGTGACTTTCCTGGTTTGGGTGATGAGCGTTCTGCCGATCCATGGAGGGCAATTCTCCAATTTGACGTCGAGTGTGATCGCACACATGGGACATTGGATTGAGCCGGTGATTCAGCCGCTGGGCTTCAACTGGAAGATAGGAATAGGGATACTAAGCTCTATCGTGGCTCGCGAGGTGATCGTGGGAACGCTGGGCACGTTGTACGGGGTGGATCCGGCGACGCACGCGCTGGGGCTGCAGGCGGCGTTGCGGCACGATATTACGCTGGGTGGAGCGATTGCTTTGGTGGTGTTCTTTGCGTTCGCGATGCAGTGCACCTCGACCTTGATCGTAGTTCGGCGGGAAACCAACAGTTGGAAGATGCCGGCGCTGCAGTTCCTGTATATGACAGGGGTGGCGTATGTGGCTGCGCTGGTGACAAATCAGGTCATTATGCGGATTTTTTAGGCGTATTCAGCCNNGCAAATGGCGTGACTTAAGCACATTTCGGAACACACTTCCTGAAATTTCGCGGAGTTCCCTGCTCTCAGCGTTCGCCCCAGCTTAGTTTGGAGCGGAGGACGTTGAAGAGGCCGTTGGGGTGGAGGCGGAGGAGGTGGACTCGACGCTTCGACTTGCGGCAGAGGATGCGGTCGTTGAGGAGGAGCTCGACTGTCTCCTGACCGTCGACGGTGAGGAAGGTTTCGTGGGGGACGACGTCGACGACGACGGCGATCTCGGAGTCGCCGGGGAAGACGATGGGGCGGATGGTGAGGAGGTGGGGGCAGATGGCGGTGAGGACCATGGCGTCGACCGTGGGAATGAGGATGGGGCCGTCGGCGGAGAGGGAGTAGGCGGTGGAGCCGGTGGGGGTGGAGACGATGAC
>DHWW01000191.1:0-2544 GCA_002413385.1 Granulicella sp. UBA5172 | reverse complement strand
GCGTGCATGAGGCTGCGGGTGTCGATGACGGCGGTGCCGGCCATCCAGGCTTCGAAGGTGGTGTAGAGCTCGGAGAGGGGGACTTCGGTGAGGAAGCCGAGGGAGCCGAGGTTGACGCCGAGGATGGGGGTGTCGGTGTTGGCGAAGGCGCGGGCTACGGAGAGGAGGGTTCCGTCGCCGCCGAGGGAGATGGCCACGACAGGCTCGTGGCTGGGCATGGCGGAGCGCTCGACGGCGCGGTCGTCCCAGCCGATGTAGGCGGCGCTTTCGGGATCGAGGATGGGGGTGAAGCCCTGGGCGCTGAGCCACTCGGCGAGTTCGGCGAGGATGAGCTGGAGCTCAGGTTTTTGCGGCTTGGAGATGATGGCTGCCTTGGGCATGGTGTGAACAGTGTAACGGCAGAGGGTAGAGCGTAGAGCGTAGAGGGTAGAGAAAGGCGTCGGGCGAGGCGGCCGTGGGGGAGGATGCCGGGTGCGGGGTGCTGCGGTTTGAAGAGGATCGCTGGTGTGGGGATTGCGGCAAAGTGGGAGCGATCTAGACATCCTGTTTGCCGGTAGCCGGCGCGGGGCCGCTGATGCTGGGGCGTTTTTCAGGACAGATCGAAGCATATTCGCCGCCTGCGGAGATTCGCGTTGCTCCACTAGCCGAGGTAAGATCGCATACAAAGCAAATTACATGGGGAGGGAAAATGGGATTCTGGTCAACATTGACGGGCCGAAAAGAAGATTTTGTATTCTCCGATGCCCCTCCGTCGCTAGACCTTAGGGACGCCCTCCAAGAGGCTAAGAATCGCCTCCTGGATGATTTCACTTGGCGCATAGTGATTGCTTCGCCAAAGGGCCGCTGGATTGTTGACATCACCCTGCTTCAGGCTAATGACGGATTCACAGCCTACGATCGTGGCGGCGTACAGAAGGCTCGCCTGAATGCTGCCTCAATAATCTTGGATGCAATTAAGGGCCGACCGATCGATGACGCGACGATGGCCAGTGCATCGTTGGCGTTTTTTGACACAGATTTCACGGTTGGAGCCAACAAAGGAAGAACAAGAGAGACCGCTTGGAACACGCTAGCACTGGATGCTGAGTGCAAGAGCGGGCGCTTGCGAGTAACAAGAAGTGCCCACAGGCTAACATTCCCCTTTGCACCTATGAATCTCGATTTTGTTGATGTTCTAAATCGATTTAAAGGGGGCAAGGAGTAGCGAATGGATACAGTAAAACGATCATCCGTTGATCAAGACTCGTTGCCTTTCTTGTTTCCAACTCACATTCATCCCGCCCTATTTTGGGAGCAACTTGGCCGGACAGTCGTACAGTAGTAACGTTTATACTTGGGAGAATCTTTCGTCACTTTAGAATGGAAGCGAATGAGCGAGCCGAAAGATCATCACTATGTGCCAGTGTTCTACCTCTCTCGCTGGCAAGGCCCTGACGGCTGCGTTTGTCGCTTCACCCGGCCTAATGGCAAAGAAGTTAAAGCAAAGCGCGTTGCTCCCAAAGGAACCGCCTTCGAGCCCGACCTATATAAGACGCACGGCCTGCCGCCAGAGCAAGCACAGACCATGGAAAAGGATTTCAT
Organism: Granulicella sp. UBA5172; assembly: GCA_002413385.1. Lineage (GTDB taxonomy): Bacteria > Acidobacteriota > Terriglobia > Terriglobales > Acidobacteriaceae > Granulicella. The sequence continues at coordinate 963 of DHWW01000191.1, read as the reverse complement.
GGCCAAGATCGATGACGACGCTGCCAAAGCGCTGGCACTAATAGAGAACTGCCTGCCGGGGAAGGGTTTGACGAGCGCGGCTCGCAATAACTGGTCACGCTTTCTGGTCACGCAGATGCTTCGAGCACCGCGCGATATTGCTCAACTCAAATCGAGTGTCGAGCAGGAATGGAATAAGGAGTCGCAGACGCTCAGGGAGAGTTATGCCGCAAAAAGATCGTCAAACGACCCTGACACATTTGAGGAATATATGGCGCGGCAGAATCCCGCCCACGCGGACGAGTTTGCACTTGGCATCCTGCGCACGTTGATGGAGCACCCAAAAATCTGCCATCTACTAAACGAGATGTGTTGGTGTGTATTGGATGTCCCGCAAGAATGCGACCCACTGCTGACCTCTGACAATCCCATTTGGATGACGCCAACGCTCACAAAGGATGAAGATTTTCTTAGGATGGCCATTGGCCCACGTAGGCTCTTTGTCGCAACAGTTAAGCCGGAGACACAGTTTCGAATTCAATCCCAGCGACGAGGGGAACTGGTGAAGAACATCAATAAGATCACTGTGCAGCATGCAGAAAGATTTGTATACGGACAGACCGACGATATGCTTCCGTTCGTTCAGCAATATATGTCTACTAGGCGCCATTCCACGTGGCTTGAAAGCCTAGCCGCGCTTCATGGGCATGAAATTGTCGCGCCAGACACCCAGCGCTAGACCTGGCAAGTTCACCCTTTCCCGCCATAATCTGGATGGCGGGAAAGAGTGGGTCCCGCCGAGGTCAATTTCTACATTGGCGCAAATCGGCGAGTGACTCATCGACCTCCGATCAGTACTCGCATGTCGGCAAGGATCCATTGGGTTCTATTCGCGTGACGAAAATGTTCTTGGAGTATGGGCCGCTCGGAAGCTGACCTGCTGCGCGATACGTGTGCTCGCGGGCGGTCAGGGGAATCTCTGAT
>DHWW01000196.1 GCA_002413385.1 Granulicella sp. UBA5172 | reverse complement strand
AGATGTGTATAAGAGACAGGTTTCGGGTTGCGCACGTTGAACTGAACCTGTAGCCGCGTATGCTCGAAGGTGGTGAACTTTCTCTCCCAGCCGGCGGTGATCTTTGTTCAAGGCGTGATGCGCCTGGGACCGCTGCGGGTATCCGTCTATGGGTTGTTCGCGGCGGTGGGGCTGGTGGCATCGCTTTGGCTGAGCCAGCGGACGGCGAAGATGGCTGGGATGGCGGGGGATCAGCTTTGGGACGCGGGGTGGTTTGCGGTGACGGCGGCGTTTGTGATCTCGCGGGTGCTGCTGGTGGTGCGGGATTGGTATGCGTTTCGGACGTTGCCGCTGGTGGTGTTGTCGCTGCCATCGTTTACGTATGGGGGGATGGGGCTGACGGTGTTGGCCGTGGTGGCTTATGTGAAGTGGAAGCGACTGCCGGTGTTGGCGGCAATGGATGCCTGGGCTCCCTGCGCGGCGCTGCTGGCAGGGGTGCTTAGCTTAGGGCACTACTTTGAGGGGACCGATGCGGGTATGCCGACGAGTCTTCCGTGGGGTGTGCAGGCGCCGGGATTTGGCCGGGTGCAGCCGGTTCAGTTGTATGGGTTTGTAGCTTCGCTGGTGTTGTTGGTCGTGTTGATGCGAATGTTGCGGCGCAGGCTGCGGGCTGGTGTTGTCGCCGGAGCGGCGCTGTTGGCTGGTGGAGCGATGGCGTTTGTGCTTGATATGCTGACGCAGCCTAGCCAGTGGGGCGGCGGTACCTGGCTTGATCCGGGGCAGTGGATTGGGCTTGGGGCGATCGTGGTGGGTACGTTGATGCTTATGTTTCAGAAGGAGTTTGTGTAGATGCCATCGCAGAATATGTTGCCCAAGGGAAATCGGAGGCAGTCGGTCAAGGCGGAGTATCGCGCGCAGCGGACGTTGCTGCAGGAGCAGGAGGCGGCGCGAAAGGCTGCTGGAGACACCGACAAAGCGCCTGTGCGCGCGACGTATGACACGGCGGAGATGTACACGACGCCGTCGCCGTTTGCGAATGTTCCGGGGCTGGTGACGTCGGGGCCGGATGGAGGGAAGCATCCGTCGGAAGAGAAGTCGCCGCGGCGGTATCCGGTGCCCAAGGTATACGTGGAACCGGAGCCGGAGATCCAGGTGCTGGATGACCTGGAGGCCGAGGACGGAGTGCGGAGCTTTGCGGCGGAGGCTGCTGCTGCGGGCATGAGGCTGGATGCGTACCTGGCGAAGGCGATTCCGGAGATCAGTCGCGCGCGCGTGGTGCTGATGATCGATGCCGGACAGGTGGTGGTGGATGGGAAGCCTGGGAAAGCGAAGCAGAAGCTCAAGGGCGGGGAGATGATCGAGGTGGAGGGTGATCCTCGGCCTGCGCCGCTGAATGCTACTCCGGAAGATCTACCGCTAACGATTGTGTATGAAGATGACGATCTGGCGGTGGTGAATAAAGCGGCGGGGATGATGGTCCATGCGGGGTCGGGCGGTGCGGAGCACAACCGCGGAACGCTGGTGAATGCGCTGCTGTTTCACTTTGGCGGAGAGGCTGGAGAGGCGGGGCTGAGCTCGGTTGGCGGGGCGCTGCGGCCGGGGATTGTGCATCGTCTGGATAAGCAGACGAGCGGTCTGATCGTGGTGGCGAAGAATGATGTGACGCACCGCGCGCTAGGCGAGATGTTTTCGGAACGGCGCATGCGCAAGACGTATATCGCGCTGGTGCATGGGCAGATGAAGGACGAAGAGGGAACGATTCAGTTGCCGATCAGCCGTGATTTGGTGCGACGGATTCGTATGACGACGAAGCGCGTGGGCGGACGGACCGCAGTTTCGCACTGGAAGGTGCTGGAGCGGGTGGATGGGGCGTTTGGGAAGTTCACGCTGGTGGAGGTTCGGATTGAGACGGGGCGGACGCACCAGATTCGGGTGCATATGCAGGCGATTGGGCACCCGGTGGTGGGGGACTTTTTGTATGGAGCTCCGCACAAGATTCAGCTGGCGGTGGCGCCCGGAGCGGGGTTGAAGGCTCGTCCGGCGGTTGCTCGAAGTGACGCGGAGAGCTTGTCGCTGGAACGCAATTTTCTGCATGCGGCAGAGTTGGAGTTTGTGCATCCGCGCACGGGGGAGTCGTTGTCGCTGCGTGCGGAACTTCCGACGGAGTTGACGGGGTTTCTGGAGCAGTTGCGGCAGGGGTGAACTGCCGGTACGCTGTCAGCGCACGCGGTACGTCAAATTGATACGATGGTGACTATGAGAATCTGCAGGAACGCGCGATGGGCCGCCATCGCGCTGGTATGGACAACAGCCGCGCTGGCCGCGATGGCACAGGCGCCGCAATCCGCTCCACCGACGACGACGCGCCCGCAGACACCGGGTGCACCGACGTCCTCCACCCCGGCTCAACAGGATGCAGTGCCGCTGGAGCAGCGTCCGCCGGATGATTCGCAGGCGACGGAGACCTTGCAACTGTTCTCGCGCGAGGTCGATCTATTTTTTACAGTCACGGACAAGAAAGGTAATTTTGTCACCGGGCTACAGCAGCAGAACTTTGGGCTGCTGGATAATGGGCGGCCGCCAGAACGCGTGATTCGGTTTGTTCAGCAGACAAATCTACCACTTCGCGTGGGCATCATGATCGATACATCGAGCTCGATTCGGCAGCGGTTTCCGTTTGAGCAGCAGTCGGCGATCGACTTTCTGCTGCAGGTGATGCATCCGACGGATCGTGCGTTTGTGGAGGGCTTTGACGTCCAGACGGACATTGAGCAGGACTTTACGAATCGTATCGACCTGCTCGATACCGGGATTAGCAAGCTGCGGCCGGGCGGTGGAACGGCGCTGTTCGATTCACTCTACAAGACGTGCCGCGACCAGATGTTGACGTTGCGCCAGACTGCGGATGTGCGCAAGGCACTGGTGCTGGTTTCGGACGGCGATGACGACTACAGCCGGGCGACCGAGTCGGATGCGATCAAGATGTGCCAGCGCGCGCAGACGATTGTGTATACGATCAGCACCAATACCGGCCCAAGCAAAGACCGGGGCGATGACGTTCTGGTGCGGATCTCCGCTGCGACGGGCGGGCAGGCATTTTTCCCGACACGCATCCAGGAGGTGGCACAGGGCTTCCTGAATATCGAGGCCGAGCTGCGCAGCCAGTATTCGCTGGTGTATGTGCCGTCGGACTTCAAGCAGGATGGGTCGTTTAGAACGATCTATTTGCAGAGTCTGGATCCACGGTATGCGGTGCGCGCTGAGAAGGGTTACTTTGCGCCGAAGGCTCCGGAATAGGCGGCGGCGCAACTTTTTCGGGGAAAGCGTGGTCTATGCCCACAGCGAGGTTTCCATGAAGGTATATGTCTGCCGAACCGTGATTGCCCTGATTCTTGCTGCACCCCTGGCCACGGCTGCACAGCAGCCCGCGGGCGTGGAGGATGCGCTGAAGAATTTGACCTCGGAGCGTGTGACCCACACGGCGTTTACGTTCGACCATGACATGCTGCAGTCGGCTGCTGGATTTCTGGATGATGCTGCTGGCCCTCCCGCGCAGTTGAATAGCATAACGGTGGAGAATTACCGATACAGCGAGCCGGCATTTTATATTCCGGAGAGTATGCATGCGCTGGTGGACGCATATAACGCTGCTGGATGGAAACACCTCGTGGATCAGCATGTGTCACCGCGGGAGGCAGCGTCGCCTACCAGGCCGCTCACGGATCTTTGGCTGCACTTCGTCGGTGCGGACATCGACGGCGTGACGGTGGTGGTGCGTGGGGTGAAACAGATGAGCGTCGTGGAGGTATCAGGCGTGCTGCGGGCCGCTGGACCTGGTGCATCTGAGCGGACACTTCGGGATTCCGAAGGTAGACCCGAATGCGGTGATGGTGCCCGCGCCGCCGGGGAAATAATTGCCGGTTGGACGAAAAGCATACCCCAGGGGCTAAAGCCCCTTCTTTCCTGACGATCAATGAGACCAGAGGCTAAAGCCTCGGGGTACCCTTACCAGCCGTAGCGCTCGACTTCGCCGAGGAGGGCGAGCTTGCGGTCGGGGGGGAGGAAGCTGGCTTCGATGGAGTTGGCGGCGATCTCTCGGAGTTGGTCGAGGGGGAACTCGAAGGTGCGGTGGGCGAGGAGATATTCGTCGAGCAGCGTGGCGCCGAAAAAGGGTGGGTCGTCGGAGTTGAGGGTCACCATGAGGCCCTCTTCGAAGTAGAGCTTGACGGGGTGCTCGAGCAGGGACGGGCAGCAGCCGGTGCGGAGGTTGCTGGTGACGTTGAGTTCGAGGGGAATCTGGCGCTCGGCGAGGATGGCGATGAGGTCGGGGTCGTCTTGCGCGGAGAGGGCGTGGCCGATGCGCTCGGCGCCGATGTTGAGGGCGGCCCAGATGCTTTGGGGGCCGGTGTTTTCGCCGGCGTGGCAGGTGAGGTGCAGGCCGGCGGCCTTGGCTTCGGCGTAGAGGTCGCGGAACTCGTGGGCGGGGCCGAGGAGCTCGTTTCCGCCGATGCCGATGCCGACGACGCCTGGGGTACTGGTGCTGGAGTGTGGCGGCCTTGGTGAAGACGCGTGCACATTCCTCAAGGCCGAAGTGGCGGACGGCGTCGATGATCCAGAGGAGAGAGATGTTGAAGTCGCGTTCGCCTCGGGTTCGGCCCTGCTCGATGGCGGCCATGACTTCGTCGACGTCGAGGCGGGCGAAGTGGTAGAGGATGCCGATGGAGACGTAGACCTCGGCGTGGCGGATGCCCTGGGCGGCGAGGTCGCGGAGCATGTTGTAGGTGATGGTCTCGTAGTCGGCGGGGGTGTGGAGGCGCTCGGTGACGGCCTTGAAGCTCATGAGGAAGCTGGGGAAGTCGGTGTAGGTGTAGACTTGGCGGGCGGCTTCGAGGGTGAGCGGGGCGGGGTCGTTGCGGAGCGAAAGCTCGACGAGCGTCTCGGGAGTAATGGAGCCTTCGAGATGCAGGTGGAGCTCAGCCTTGGGGAGGCCGCGGAGCCAGAGTTCGGGGTCGACGGGTGCGAGGGCTTTCGTGCGGGCCATCGATCCAGTGTAGTCGTTGGGTGGGGCCAGGCGGTGAAGTGGATGGCGGGGTTGATGGCGTATTGCGCCACTCGGCGGGGAGGAAGGTGTTGGACATGGCGATTGTATGCGGCTACGTCAGAAGTGATGCAATATGTCCTCTCTGATGTATGCTTCAGGCATGGGAAGGAAACGTAAGGCCGCAGCGAGTCATACGGTCACGGAGGGGGCGGAGGGATTTTTCCGCCGGGCGCATGCGCATGCCCGGGCTCTGGATGCAGGCGAGCGGTTGCCGAATGAGGTGGTGATTGCCTTTGAGAATCCTGTCGACATGATGAAGATGCTGACGGTGGAACGACTCAGGCTGCTGAACTCGCTACGCGAAGCTGGAGAGACGCGGATTGCGGACCTTGCGGACCGGTTGGGGCGAGATAAGCGCGCGGTTAGCCGCGATGTGAATGCGATGCGGGTACCTGGATTGATTCTAACGAAGTACGTTACGAATGCCGGGCATGGGAGAAATCTTGTGGTGATGCCTTCGGCGAAGCGGCTGGAGTTGAAGACGGCGATTTAGGACAGTATTTGCCAGATGGCGGATATAAGAAGACAATTGGCGTATGACAGTCGCGGCGATTACGGCGGTGTTGGGTGGACGACGGACGTTGAAGCGGAAGGTTGACTCGGACCTAGAGTTGACACAACTGACGCGGCAGGGGTTGCCGGTGGGCGCGTTGCTGTTGATGGCGCAGCAGCTCGCGGTCGAGCGCAGGACGGTGGCGCGGGTGGTTGGCATCTCCGACCGGACGCTGAGCCGCAGGATAGCGAAAGACGAGCGGCTCTCGGCAGAGGAAAGCGACCGGATGGTGCGGATGGCGCGGGTCGTAGCAATGGCTACGGATACGCTGGGGAGTTCGGCGAAGGCATCGCGTTGGCTACAGAAGCCTAATCGGGCGCTCAATGATCAAGCGCCACTGGAGTTGCTCGATACTGACACGGGCGTGCGGTCGGTAGAGACGATCCTTTATCGCATCGAGTACGGAATCTATAGCTGATGAAGCTCTGGCGTATCTGCAAGCAGCGTCACGCTGCAACAGCATTCTCAGGTGAGGGGGCGCGTCTTGCGTTCGGTCGGTGGAACTCTCTGGGTGTACCTATGGTCTATGCGTCGTTGTCTCTTTCCCTGGCGGTGCTTGAGGTTTTTGTGCATCTTGACCCCGAGGACGAACCAGATGATCTCGTTTCGATTATGGCCGAGGTCCCAAAGGACGAACGTTTTCTGGAGCAAGAGAAAATGTTGATGCGGCTCAAACTTCCGCAGGATTGGAGGGCGGTTGCTAATCACGAAAACCAGCAAATGGGCGATGCCTGGATTCGATCCAAGGAGTCGTTGAGTCTCCTTGTTCCATCCGCGGTGGTTGAGGATGAGTGGAATGTGCTGTTGAATCCGGAGCATCCGGATGCAGCAAAGATTCACGTGGTGGAGACAAAGGCGTTTCGGTTCGATGCACGAATGTTTAGGAGTTAGAACATCGCAGAGAGCGGAATATTCAGCCGATCAGGATGCGAAACGGGGTAGGTGAAGTGTGGCTGACGTCAAACTTACTCGCTGCTTTAGATGATGGCCGCTAGCCCTTGTAGAACTCGCTGCGTTTGCGGCTGTAGAAGACGTAGATCACAAGGCCGATGGCTAGCCAGACGAAGAAGCGGAGCCAGGTGATGATCGGCAGGCCTGCCATGAGCAGGATGCAGAAGAAGACGCTCATGGCTGGGATCACAGGGCCGAAGGGGACGCGGAAGCTGCGGTGGCGGTCGGGGTCCTTGTAGCGCAGGATGATGACGCCGATGGAGACGAGGGCGAAGGCGAAGAGCGTGCCGATGTTGGACAGGTCGGTGAGGGTGCCGATGTCGAAGAGGCCGGCGGGGATGGCGACTACGATGCCCGCGACCCAGGTGGCGATGGCCGGCGTGCGGTATTTGACGCTGACTTTGGAGAAGAAACTGGGCAGCAGGCGGTCGCGGGACATCGCGAACCAGACGCGCGACTGGCCGAGCTGGAAGACCAGGATGGAGGAGATCATCCCCGTGAGAGCGCCGATGAGGACGATGAGGTGAATCCAGCGGAGGGAGTGATCGCCGGGCAGGAGAGAGAGCTTTCTCAGGGCGTTGACGACGGGCGCCGCATCGTCCACCATGCTATGCCAGGGGACGAGGCCGGTGAGGACGACGGCGACGCCGATGTAGAGGACGGTGCAGACCACCAGGGTGGAGATGATGCCGATGGGGAGGTCGCGCTGGGGGTTGCGGCACTCTTCGGCAGCGGTGGAGACGGAGTCGAAGCCGATGTAGGTGAAGAAGATGATAGAGCCGCCGGTGAGGATGCCGGACCAGCCGTTGGGAGCGAAGGGGTGATAGAGGGCGGGCTTGATGAACTGCGCTCCGACGAAGAGGAAGATGAGGATCGCACCGAGTTTGACGAGCACCATGATGTTGTTGGTACGGGCGGATTCGCGGATGCCGCGGACAAGGACGACGGTGAGCAGAAGAACGATGAGGAAGGCGGGAATGTTGAAGCCGAAGTGCCAGCCAGGCTGGTAGATCCAGTTGGAGCTGAGGTCCTGAAGGCCGCCGGGGAGGAAGGCCGGAGAGATCCATTTGGCGGACGGGTGGATGCCGAACCAGTCCATGAGATCGACGATNNTCCCAGCCGATGATCCAGGCGATGAGCTCGCCCATGGTGGCGTAGGTGTAGGTGTAGGCGGAGCCGGCGATGGGGATCATGCTGGCGAGCTCGGCGTAACAGAGGCCGGTGAGAGCACAGATGATGGCGACGAGGACGAGCGAGAGCGCCAGCGCGGGGCCTGCGCCTGGTCGGCCGGCGAGCGCGGAGTGGTGAATGATGAAATCGGCGAGCGGTGCGTGGAGGATGGACGTGGTGTCGAACTTTTCGCCGGCGATGGCGGTGCCAATGACGGTGAAGATGCCGGAGCCGATGACCGCGCCGATGCCGAGGGCGGTGAGTGAAACGGGACCGAGCGTCTTCTTGAGCGCGGTCTCTGGCGCTTCAGAATCGTGGATGAGCTTGTCGATGGACTTGGTTGCGAAGATTTGTCGGGCCAGGGTGCTCATTCCTTGTCTGTCGAATTTATAGGTTTGCAAACGATTGTAAGCGGGAGAGGCACGGCTGGCGAGGAGGGGAATTGGGGGGTCTGTGGTGCATGCTGTCCAGGGTGAGTCGATGATGATTGCAGGAGCCGTTGGGCTGATGGCTCTGGCAACGAATGAAACGGACAGAGCCGAAGCTCTGCCCGTTAGCTAAATTCCCGAGTGCATTTGGTTGTTTCTCTATCGCTTGGAGGTGCCGCGTGCTGCCTTCTTGATCTTGGCCTTGTTCTCGCCACGGGCTCCGGTGCGGGGAGCCTTGGGAGCGGCGGCCTTGCGGGATGCGCGCTTGACCTTCTTGCGCTCGAGTTTGTCAGTGATTTTGGAGGTGTCTGCCATGATGTGTCTTCTCTCTGTACTTTAGATGTGTGTTCGGCGCCGCCGGCCAACAGGCGAGCAGGCTCAGTTAGAGCCGTTCGAGCTGGGCGAACTTCTCGACCAGCTTCTTCATGCCGTGACTACTAAATTGTACGGTAAGCTTGGCATCTTCGCCGTCTCCTTCGCGTGCGAAGATGATGCCTTCGCCGTACTTGGGGTGGCGGACGCGGGCTCCTTTGCCGAGGCCGGTGCGTCCGGTGGGCGCGACAACGTCCATGCGCGGGCGGCCTTTGAAGGTGCCACCTTTGCCGAAGAAGGCTGCCGTATTGTCGAGCGGGCCGCTGCCTGCGGAGGTGCGGCGCTGGCCGAAACGCTGCGCTGCATAGGACTTTGCGCCGCTGCCGGAGGACGAATCCTGGCTGGCTGATCGATTCGAGTCCTGGCTCTCATCTTCATAGCTGTAGTGACGCTCGGCGCCGAAGTCGTCGCTGCCGGGGCGCTTGTTGCGCTGCGGATAAGCGGTGGAATAGGTGCTGCCGTAGCTGGCGGGGGAGAGGTCTTCGATGAGCTTGGAGGGGACCTCTTCGAGGAAGCGCGAGGGCATGGAGGACTCGGGGCTGTCGTTGCCGTAGCGGCGGCGATAGCGCGCGCGGGTCATGATGAGGGTATCCATGGCTCGGGTCATGCCGACGTAGCAGAGGCGGCGTTCCTCCTCCATCTGCGTGGGGTCGGTGAGGGTGCGGGCGTGGGGGAAGAGGCCCTCTTCCAGACCGGCGAGAAAGACGAGGGGGAACTCGAGGCCCTTGGCGGCATGGAGGGTCATCAACGTGACGCGCGCTTCGGCAGAGTAGGAATCTGCGTCCGAGACGAGGGCGGCGTGGTCAAGGAATTCGGCGAGGGATTCTCCGCGCGAGGTTGCGTCCTGCGCGGCGTTGGCGAGTTCCTTGAGATTCTCGATGCGGGAGAAGGATTCGGGTGTGGCCTCGTCTTCCAGGGCGCGGATGTAGCCGGAGCGATCGTTGAGGAACTTGATGAGTTCGGGAAGCGTGGCGGGGTCGCCGGGCTTGCGGAAAGGTCCTTCGCGGACGGCGAGAGTTGGATCGTTGCCGGACTGGGCTACGACGATGCGGTCGAGGCGTGATTTCGCAGCGTCCGATGCGCTTTGCTTGAGCGGGATGGGGGCGAAGGGGTTGATGCTGGCGGCGTTGGCGGGGGCTTCTTCGATGCGTGCGTTCTCGGGGGTGATGGTGCTGATCTCTTCGGTGGGGCCGAAGTCGAAGTCAAAGTTGAAGCTGGTGTCGAAGCTGGCATTCGCATCGTTGGCTGCGATGGAGAGGGGTGTTTGCTCCTCGGTAGCGAAGCCGAAGTTAAAGTCGGTGACGTCATCGCCCGCGAGGGACTCGGGATTGAAGCTCGCCGCTGCGGCTTCGAGTTCGTCTTCGGTGAGGACGGTAGCATCCCTTTCGGCGGCGATATCGCTGGTCAGGTGGGAGAGGAAGTCGGGGCCTAGCATAGCGCGAGCGTCTTCGATCAGCTTGCGGAAGTTGCTGAGCGCGGTGATGGCGCGGGCGGGGAGGAGCTTTTCTTCGGCGACGCGCTCGATGGCGTCCCAGGAACTGGAGCCGGTCGTGAGGGCGATACGCTCCAGCGTGTCCATGGTGGTCTTGCCGATGCCGCG
>DHWW01000195.1:987-3060 GCA_002413385.1 Granulicella sp. UBA5172 | reverse complement strand
GGATGCTATCGGGGCGCCGCAATTTACGCAACTCCCCCCTTCACCCCATCAATGCTGCGACCCACCCTTCAGCCAGCCTTGCGCTCTTCGAGCACCGCGTCCAACATCCCCATCAACGACCCCGCACGCGACCGCACAGCACTCTGCGCCGCCTGTTGACGATTCGCTTCCACCGTTGCACTCAGCATCTCGCACCGCGTTCGCAGCGCCAGCAACTCATCCGCAATATTCAGCGCCGCAAGCACCGCCACACGCAACGAATCCACCGTAGCTCCGTGCGCCGATACCGCCCGCATCTTCGAGTCCACTACGGACGCCAGCTGCTCAATGTACCCTGCGTCCGTCCCCTGAAGCTGATAAATCTGGTCGTAAATATCCACGACAACGGCTCCTGAATCGCGCGCCTCCAGCTCTGCTCGCGATATCTCCGCCGCGGTTCTTAATTGCATCTCTGCCACGTCCACTCCTGCCGGTTGCTCACCAGCGGTCTGCCCGACTCCTAAACAACTTCCTCAATACTCGCCAACATCTTTTCCACCCGCAGCCGTACAGCCTCACGCTCACGATGCAGGCTCTGCACCTCGGCCTGCGCATCTCCGGATGCAGACAGCTCCTGCTTCAGCGCGGCAAGCTCCCTCTGCGCCGCTTCACCCTCTGCCTTCGCCGCGACAAGTTCTGCACGCGCCGCTGCCACTTCCACCTCAGCAGCAGCCCGTCCTGCCTCCGCCGCCGCTCTCGCTTCGCGCTCTTTCTTGATCAGCTCGACCGTCTGAAGCACTTTCTGCTCCAGAGCCTGAAACTCATCGACACTGATACTTGCCGTTCCCATGTCCTACTCCTTCAAGGTGCATTCAAGCCCCTACTCATCTCGAAGTATAGGACGCTGCATGGAGGATTATGCTGTGTACGGCGCAGGGGTATCTATTTGAATTCCCTTTTTTGCAACGATACTCGATGCAACCACCGACATTTGTGCGATGAGCGCTTACGCTCGCTGCACCCCGTCCAACTGCAACCGCATCCAACCGACGATCTTTTCCGACCAATTCGTGAGATCTTCATCGGTGAGGGTGCGCTCGTTCGATTGGAAGACCACGCGCAGCAGCAACGAATAGCTTCCTGCTGCGACCGCTTTCCCTTTGGGATCGCGGAACACCTCCACAGGCGCAAGCCGTTGCAACGCAGCAATGCCAAGGCCGCGTATACCAGCTTCAATCTGTACCCACGTCACCGCATCCGGAAACACAAACGAGAAGTCCCGCTCTACCGCCTGGAACCGCGAGAGTTCGCGCGACACCGGCTGCCGCAGTTCCGTCTGCATCAATGTCTGGGCGTCAATCGTCGCAACCACGCAAGGCTGCCGCAGCTTGCGCGCCTGCAACTCCGCTGCGCTCAACTCCCCAAACACCGCAATCGGCTTTCCATCCAGCAGCGCCCGCGCACCACGCCCCGGCGCCAGCCAAACCGGCAGCGAACCCGCATCAAAACTTACCGCTCCACCAAACTTCGCCAGCAGCGCTTCAATCGCGCCCTTCGTCTCGTAAAACAACGCATCGTCCGAACCATACAGCGCCGTCGCCACAGCCGCACCCGTCGCACCCAGCGCCAACCCTACGCTCTCGTTCACCTTCTCCGTCGATCCCGTAAACACCGTACCCATCTCAAACAGCCGCACGCTACGCACATCGCGATGCAGGTTATGCGCCAGCATTGTCGCCATTCCCGGAGCCAGCGACGGCCGCAGCATCCCTGCCTCCGCACTCAGTGGATTGCCCATCGCCACCGCATCCGTCCCAAACGTCGCAGCCTCTTCCGCCGACGTAAACGTGCTCGACACCGCCTCCGTAAAGCCCAGCGCCCGCAGCGTCCCACGGATCGCCGACTCCTGCAGCGCATGCGGCAACTCCCTCACCGCCCCCGCAAAGCTCGGCAGCGTATCCGCAAACCGGTTGTACCCATAAACGCGCGCGACCTCTTCAATCAAATCGATCTCGCGCTCCAGATCCAGCCGCCAGCTCGGCAACTTCACCGCATACTCGCCCGCCGCCGTCTGCGTCAGCCCACATCCCAGAG
>DHWW01000195.1:483-963 GCA_002413385.1 Granulicella sp. UBA5172 | reverse complement strand
CACCACATCCACCAGCGGCCCAACCACGTCGCCGCCGCTCTGCTCCACCACCATCCGCGTCACCAGATGATTCGCCAGCGGCGCCGCATTGAAATCCGCACCGCGCTCAAACCGGTGGCTTGCATCTGTATGCAGCCCATGCCGTCGCGAACTCGCGCGAATCGCCGCCGGATCGAACCACGCCGCCTCGACTAAAATATTCTTCGTCGCCTCCGTCACGCGCGAATCCCACCCACCCATCACGCCTGCGAGCGCCAACGCTTTCACCTCATCCGCCACCACCAGGTCCTCATCCACCAGCGTCCGCTCGGTCCCATCCAGCAGCTGCAGCTTCTCTCCTGCAAGCGCCCGCCGCACCACAATGCCGCCAACAATCTTGTCCAGGTCGAACACATGCGTCGGCTGCCCCATCGCCAGCCAGCCAAAGTTCGTCTCATCCACCGGCGCAGAGATCGGCTTCTGTCCCAGCGCCGCAAAATA
>DHWW01000195.1:0-445 GCA_002413385.1 Granulicella sp. UBA5172 | reverse complement strand
CTACGACCGCACCGATGCCTTCGCTCAACGGCTTCAGCGCAACGTTATAAATCGCCGCAGCCTCACGCGCTACGCCATAATGATTCATCGCGTCCACGCGATTCGTCGTAATGTCCATCTCGAATAGAGAACCACCCTCAACCGCAAAAATTCCTTCCACCGCAATCCCACGCAGTGTCAGGTCTTCCGCGAGTTGTGCATCCGAAACGTCCAGCGCCGGCAGATACGAGCGCAACCACGAACTAAGAATATCCATTGTGCAGCAGTACTTTCTATGCGAGCAGTTCGGCCCGGCGCATCACGCCCAGGCACATCCCTTTTATTGTCTCAGAGCGAGCCCGTCCGCCTACTTCTTCACCGCAAACTGGCTCTGGGGAAAAATCGACGGCCGCACCGGGGCATCCGCAATCGACTCCACCAGCCGGTAAAAAAACACGTCAAACTT
>DHWW01000349.1:12468-13051 GCA_002413385.1 Granulicella sp. UBA5172 | reverse complement strand
CGTCTATTCCTCGTACCGTTTGGCTCGCCGTTGTGGGTGCGCTGCCTAGAAAGATTGTGCGAGCAAGACGTCGGCAGGCCTGTAAACTACCAAAGCGTGCGTCCTGAGTCTCAATCTCATACGCCTCGGACCGTTCACCATCGATGTCTCCCTCGACCACGGGATCCCATCCCTGGGGCAGGTAGTAGATCATCTCGTTGCGCGTCTGCGCGTCTTGCAGAGGCAGGCTTGATAGTCGCCGGCAGCTTGCGCGAACACGTTGTTCTCCGCGAAATCCCAAATCATCGGAATAGCCTGCCGACCGAATAGATTTCGAACCTGTGTCTTGCTACTTTCCCATCGGCAAAGTGCATTGCAAATGTCGGTCAGACGGCTCAATGCTAGCGAAAGGTAGATATTTACGGCTTGCCCATAGGCAAAGGCTCCTGTTCCCCCCATATCTAATGATTCAGAATCTTTAGCGAATCCCGCAACCAAAGCGGCACTTTTACAGTTCTCCATTGCCTCGGCGGCAAGATCGGAAAAGGTGTTTAGGGCCACCAACTGCCTGGAAGTGAACAGGTCAGCGCATCCTGTATGCGGC
>DHWW01000349.1:2525-12440 GCA_002413385.1 Granulicella sp. UBA5172 | reverse complement strand
CACCAGTCGACCTGTTGGGACCAAGTGTAGATCTGTGGCATCGAGCGATATAGCGAGTTGACAGAACTCGTACGCTTGAACGGCCTCGCTCGATGGTTGCTGGCTCTGTCGTGGGGTGGCTGGCATTGACTCAGCGGGACTCGCTTCTGTGACGGCTTCATCCTCGTGTTTCGGTACTTCGAAAGGAACTGATGGAGCTACTTGTGCCGACTGGATCGCAGCCACCAGCCTTTCGATTTCGCTGTCCCGGCTTTTGAACCAAGCCGTAGACCAAATCCGATGGAGTTGCCAGCCCAACCCCACGAGGACGGCCTCCCTAAGTCTATCCCTATCCCGAGCGCTCCGTGCGCTGTGGTATGAAGCACCGTCGCATTCAATTCCTATGATGTAACGTCCGGGTATGCCTGGGTCGACGACCGCCATGTCTATGAAGGACCCTGCACAACCTACCTACGCATGGACCTCGTAACCCAGGAGGCGCTGCAGAAGAGCAGCGAAGACTTCTTCTTCAAACGGCGAATCGGGAGGTCGCCCCGTAGACATGCCTGTCTCCCAAATTAATCGTGCTGCAATGCGCTGCAACTCTCAGCGTGGCTCATGTAGCCGCATCAAGAATGTTGCCGGCGTGTCACCATCAGCAAGTGTTCGCACGCGAGTACAACCTCCTGCCGCTGATTCAACGCTTCACATAGCTCCACGACGATTCCATGACGCGGAGACTTCGGAGAATCTCGTTTCTCCTTGATCGTCACGCGTACATGCAACGTATCACTTATATAGACAGGCTTGATAAACCGCAGCCGGTCATATCCGTAGCTGAACGCCTCAGGGTTTACCTCACCTGCCGTCAAGCCCACAGACAGGCTGAAAATCAGAGTGCCGTGCGCCATGCGCTGGCCAAAAGGCTGCGTTTTGCACCATTCCGCATCCATGTGGTGAGGATAGAAATCACCTGTTTGTCCCGCATGCAGAACGATATCCGTCTCGGTAACAGTTCGACCCAGAGTCTCTCGTGACGCACCAATTTCGTAATCCTCAAAATGCCGACTAGCGCTCATAGCTCAGCCCCATAGCAACGGTGATACGACTCGCACAGTCCTGAAGCGCGCTCACGATACGATTCACGCCAGCCTTATCTTTCACGCTGCCCAGGCACGCAATGGCCAGAGCAGCAGTAGAGCCCACAGCAGGATTCCCCACCAGGACGGCAATGTCCCGCATCCCGGCTCTCTCCTCGCTAAAAGAAACCGCGCACCGATTCCTTCGTATACTCTTCAACTCTTCGTGAAATGTTTCTCGCTTCGCCTTCGGGAGCTTGGTGTAGTCTTCATCTTCTGTAAGACAATTTTCTAAATCTTCGGGATTCAGATAAGCGAGTAGCAATCGACCAGAGTTTGTCGCCACGGGTGAGAACTGACTGCCGACCTGGTGGGCAAAGCGTACGCGTAGAGGGCTGGCGACATCCATCAGAACCACGAGTCGTCCATGATTCAGCACACTCAGATGAACAGATTCGCGCGAGGAATCAGCCAGCTCTCGTATGAAGCACCCGGAAACGCGTGTCAAATGCTCGACTGGAGGATACGAATGCGACAACTCGAGCAGCTTCAATGACAAACTGTATTGACCGGAAACCGAATCTCGCGTCACATACAAGCGGCTCTCCAGCCGGTTCAACAGGCGAAATACGGCGCTTGGCGTCTGCCCGATAGAGCGTGCAATTTCGCTCAGCGATAGTGGCGACGCAGCAGCGGCCAGAGCTTCTAGAACATCCAGCCCCTTGTCCAAAGCTGGAACGGAATATTCCGGTCGCGATCTTTGACTCAAGGCGTTGCGGCTACGAGGTTGTTTAGTCATCATTTCTGTTTCCAAGATCAACCATTTTGGGCGATTCCCGTAAGGATAAGTGCAGCAAAGATTATGAGACTGCCAATGCAAAGATAAATCTTTGATCGTGGTCCGCACCTTTCCATTCTCCTGTTAAGAACCCGGCCGCGTTGCTGCTAAGAATCATTGCGCCTATAAAGAGCGGCCAGCCCGTGACCGTACCATCGCGCTGCTCACCCAAGTCGTAGAGCATGAGCCCACCATACCAGAAGGCTCCCATGAGAATTCCGAAAGCCCAATGGCTAACAGCCGACTCCGCAAAATAGAGTGATCCGGTTCTGTTGCTCCGCAGCTTGTACATGCAATAAATAACATTTGCCAGCGCACCGCCACTGGTCAAAAGTACCAGAACAATATTCGAGACCCACACCGGATTTGTGCCAGACTTCAAGGCGACATCCAAAAACGGATGAGTGAATGCGATGGCGTCACTCAACAGGGGCGGACAATACTCTGGCCGCAATGGCAACAGCCAGACCAGCGATGAATCGTCGCTCCGTGTGAGCCTCGACGCTGGCGCCGCCAACCACTGCGAGTACAACTACTATCCACAGCCTATCGTTCATGATTGGGCCGTCCCATCATCTTCAACGGAGCGCGCC
Organism: Granulicella sp. UBA5172; assembly: GCA_002413385.1. GTDB lineage: Bacteria > Acidobacteriota > Terriglobia > Terriglobales > Acidobacteriaceae > Granulicella. The sequence goes on along the minus strand of DHWW01000349.1, from coordinate 9,951 downwards.
AGACTCTGCGCTCTCGCCGTAATCGCAGCAATTGGTTCCTCTGTCTGGATCACGTCCAGCATCATTCGATCGATCACCGCCGCAACGCTCGACCAATTCGTCATGCGTGGCAGATCGCGCGCGTTTTCGTGAAGTTTCTCCAGCAGTTGGTAGTAAGGAATTACCGCATTCACCTGCTTGTCAGACCATGTGGATTTGCGACAGCCGATGCCACCCTCCAGGGTTAGTAGCTTGTCCATCTCAGGGCTGGCACAGTGCGCAAGAAACTTCCATGCAACCTCCCGATGGGGACAGCCCGCAGGAATTCCCATGATCCAGTATGCGTTCAGTGAAATACCGCTGCCGTTCTTCGATGGAATCGCAGCGATTGCAGTGTTACCTTTTACCCGCGACTCTTCAATCGTCTCCGACATCGCCGCAAAACCGAACCAGTTCACCATCATCGCAACTTCACCAGCCGCGAATGCCATTCCAGACCTAACAGAGTCAAACGTGACGGAACCTGGATGGATTGCGCTCTCGTCGTGAAAAATTGATCGATAGTATTCAAGCGCGTCGCACGCTTGTGGCGTGTCTAACAGCATCCTTCCATTTGCGTCAAATAGCTCACCGCCAAGGCTCCATAGCTGAAGACAGAAGTCGTACACCGTGTTGTGACCATCCGGATAGCCCGCAAATACCGTGCCGTAAAGCTCTTGGTCTGGGCGCGTAAAGAAGCGAGCTACCCGACGGAACTCATCCCACGTGCGCGGCACGGTGAGCGGCTCTCCAAAATGCTCTCGAAATCGCGACTGCTCTGCTTCATCCTCAAAAAGATCGCGTCGGTAAATCAGGCACTCTGGCCCATCATGGAACGGTAGTCCGAGAACGCGATCTCCAAAGCGCTGCAAACGCAGCAGCGACTCTGACCACGCATCGGGGTACCCCTCAGGCGGGGAGGATGCAAGATATGGCGACAAATCGACCAGGGCCAGCGAGGCATTCGCTTCTGCAAGCCAGTCCGTGCTGATCATTGCAAGGTCATAGCTTCCCGTTGCAAGGCCGAATTCCGAGAAGAGTTGGCGATGCAACGGCTCCAGGTCAAGAGCAACTGGCTCCAGTTGAAGCCCTGTCTTTGCCTCCGCATCGAATGACTGCCACTGCTTTGGAATAGCGGACTCAAACGGACTAAACTTTCGAACAGCGATCCGAAAAGTCTTGTTCCGATCATCGCCCGGCCTATTCATCAGACTGTTTTTCCGCTGGTTTATCCGTTGCCTGCAGCGAAAACTCCTTGATGATCTCAGCGCTGTGCTGCCCAATGCCCGGCGCACCATTCGCAGACTTGTAAACCTCGCCGTCAATGCGAATGGGGCATCGAGTTGTTTTCATCAACGTGCCATTGCGGCTTCGAATCTCCTGCTGCATGTCCAGCACCTGAAATCCCTCGTGCTCCACGAGCGTCGGCCAGGTAAGCACATCGGAGCACCAGATATCCGCCGGCTCAAGAATTCTCAGCCAGTATTTTGTTTCCTGTGTTTTCAAATGCTCTGCCAAGATTCTTTTGATCGCGTCGCGCTTCTCAAACCATGTCTTCGGATTGGAGAACTGCAACAGCGACTCACACTTCAGCAGTTCCCCGAGTCGGGGCACTGACCCCATCGCTAAAGAAATATAGCCGTCTTTCGTCTCATACAGGCCGTAGGGTGCGCCAAGATACGCGTTCGCGTTGTTAACAGCGCTTCTTTCTGGTAATTTTCCGCCGTCATTAAAGAATGTCGTCAGCAGCTCAAACTGCGCATCAAGAATCGACTCAAGCAGGCTTACTTCCACATAGCCGCCTTGTCCTGTCACTCCGCGCCGCACCAGACAGGCCAGAATGCCCTGTACCAAATGAGCGCCCGCAAAAAGGTCAACAACCGATAGGCCAAATGGAAGAGGCGGTTGATCGGCATTCCCATTCAGCCAGGCAAGTCCAGAGAGCGACTGCGCCAAAAGGTCCTGACCGGGCTTGTTGCGCCACGGTCCTTTCTTGCCATAGCCGGTCACCTCGCCATACACAAGACACGGATTGAGAAGGTGGACTGACTCATAATCAAACCCAAGCCGCTCCATAACTCCAGGACGAAAATTCTGGATCAAAACATCCGCCTGCGCAATCAGCTTGCGCACCATCGCACGATCACGCTCATTCTTCAGATCAGCCGCAAGGCTTTGCTTGTTGCGATTGATCGAGTGAAAGAGTGTGCTGTCTCCATCCACTTCCAGGTTGGTGATATAAAGCTGACGGCATAAATCGCCTGTTTGCGGCCGCTCTATCTTGATAACTCGTGCGCCCAAATCCGCAAGACGTAAAGCTGCCGACGGCCCCGCAAGAAACTGGCTGAAATCCAGCACCAACAATCCTTCAAGCGGCCTCATGCATCACCTCCTGTGTTTTCGGGTTGGCGCATCTTGCCTGCCATCTCGTTCAACATCGATACAACCGCTCTGGCATCGCCGCCCTGCCACACATATCGGTGCACCAATACCGCCGCCTCATCCTGAAAATGGTGATAACCATTCCAACGTGGCCGCAACCAGGCTTCATCAAGAGTTGGCAAGGTTTTATGGAAGAATCCATGACATCGTCGATTCACCTCATCATCACGCCATGCCGCTCGATAGCCGGGCTGGCCACCCGACTCAAAATACAGCCGAGTCTGGCATTCTGCGCTTGCTGTATACCGGCCGTATTCCAACGCGGTCTTTATATCACGGCAGCGCGATGAAATCGCCAGACCGGCTCCGCCCAGCGTCGACCGGCAGCGCGATTTCCCTTCAATCGAGACTAGGCCGCCTACATCGATCCAATGCTTTGCATAACCCTCCCGCGAATAGTTCGAGTAACCGTACGCAAATGGACAATAGGCTTCCGCGTCACTATTCGCCAACCGTTCCCACACCATGATTGGGTTGCGCGCAGAAAATTTCGGGGACACAGCCTGCGCCAACTCGTGCAGCATCTCAAGAGCTCGCAAAGCCACATCGTGCGAGGCAAACACTTCAGGTTTTGAAAACGGTTCTTCGCCTAAACCAATGCACACCATATATAGGTGCATCAGCATGTCAATGGGAGTGCCTGAAATGGCCACCATTCCGCGTTTCGCCAACTCAAGCATTTCGCTCCATGTGGTCGGAGCTGCACCCCCTNNCCCTGCCTCTTCCAGTAAGTCCGGGCGCCAGCCGCTGATCGGTGCGGCTGTATCGATTGCCAGAGCATATTGGCTGCCAGAGAAGATGTAACTCGCATTCGACTTTCCGACGCAATTTGTAGCCTGATCTTCAAGAAATGCTGCAGGGAAATATTGCTCCAAAGGCAGCAGCATTTGTTGTGCAGCCGCAGCGCCTATAAAAGGATGATCGATGACCAGCAAGTCGCACTGTTCTACCAGTTCATTCAGCGCCAGATCCCCAAACTGCTTCAGCGACCGCTTCTCCCAGCGGATCGCAACATCAGGATGTATTTCTGAGAATCGCTGCGCCGTTGCAACCATCGGCAAATAGCCGCGAGTGTGGTCCCACGTGATACCTCTGAGTTCAGTCATACAGGACCGGGGTCCCTCCCGAAGCGCTGGACTCATATGCCGCTTCAACAACCGCCATCGTTTTGTATGCGTCTTCCACCGAGGTAGGGAGCATGTCGATAACCCCGTCAAGAAAGCACATCAGATCGCTCATCGGTCCAATAAATGCGTCCGGAAACCACGTCCCCTCAATATCCAATGCAGTCCACTCGGGCGGTTTTCCGGCCTCAAGAATGCAATATTCAAATTCGTCCGGAACTCCTTTGGGGTAATCCATCAGCAGCCCCATCCGCGTCTTGATCGCACCCTCCGTGCCCTCCCACTTCACATACGACTCCTGATGGCGAAGCCCGAATTGGTGCCCATGATTCGCCGTAATATTTGCTCGCAGCATATCGCCGTAATTCAGAATCAGATTTGACCGCGTCGATGCCAGCTTTCCCATCTTTGGGTGCCTCATCGTCTTGGCATAAATGTCGAGCGGATCGCCAAGAAAAGAGCGGATCAGATCTATGTAATGCACCGAGTGGTAAAGAATCTCAACCCGCGAAATCGCTTCAAGAAATGTCCAAAGATGCCATGGAGTGAATACCGTGACGCGAATCTCCATGTCGTGGAGCTTCCCAATTTTGCCTTCTGCGATCATCTTTCTGGCAGCGCGTACGTCCGGCGCGTAACGCAATTGAAAATTGACCGCGGCTGTCAGCTTTTTCCTGCGACAAAGATCGCGAATGCTTCGAGCCGCGGCCAAATCTTCCCCCATGGGCTTCTGCAACAGGACACCGCGCTCATCTGGCAGTTGCTCCAAAATTTCCAGATGAGCACTTGCCGGCGTCGCAATATCAAACACGGCATTCGGAGCAGCTGTCGACGCTGCCTCGTCAAGACTCGCCGGAGTATTTGCAATCCCAAACTTTTCGGCGGTACTTTTTGCTCGGGCCAGATCTTTGTCATAAATCGCCGCTACCTCAAACCCCGCCTTACGGTAAGCAGGCAGATGCGCATCGCAAACAATGCCGCCGGCACCAATCATCACAATGGGGCGTCGTGTCCTTGGCGTCTCCGCACAAAGTAAGCTCATTTAGGAATATTTCTCCTTAAGAAAAAGAGTTTTGCATAGAATATAGAGGACACGCAAGAAAATGTTGTATTTCGAGCTTATGCATTGAAAATCATGACGCTTGCAGTCTCTGCAAACTCGCTTTGGAAGTTGAACTTATGTTCAAACCGAAGCGGTTCAATTTGTTTGTTTAGCAAAAAGACTTTTCAACTGTGTCACATGCCACGTCATCCTGAAATCTGACAATAGGAGCATGAAGTGAGCGCTTTCAAGAACCCCAACCCCGATCCAATATCACACCAGCAAATACCAGTCTGGAATGCCGAAAACTGGTTTTATGAGGATTTCGAAATCGGCCATCGTATCCGCTCGATTCGGCGCACAATTTCCGAGGGCGAATCGATGCAGTTCAACGCTCTCGTCCTCGACATGCACCCTTACGTTGCCGATGAAATCTTTGCCAAGCAGCAAGGGATCTTCGGCCGCCGAATTATTGCCGGCGCAATGGTCTTCAGTATGGGACTGGGACTGGTCGCCACAAACTGCGTCAATTCCTTCAGCTATGGCTATGACCGTCTACGATTTATCCGGCCTGTTTTCATTGGCGATACGATCTATACGATTCGCACCAATCTTGAGAAGAAGCCCAAATACCCGACCATGGGACTGGTCAAGGCGTCTTATGAGGTTTTCAAAAATGAGGGGGAGTTGGTTCTGTACTGCGAGCATTTGCTTACGGTGACGTATCGAGATCCGGCAAAGTCATTTCCCGGCACATCAGATCAATCGGAAGCTTGAGTGATATCCGACAGGTCGCCAGCACCTTATTGGACCGGCGACCCGCTTGATCAATACGTTTCCAGCGCAACCACGCTCACGTTTGGATCGGGCGCTTGCGCGGGAAGGTGAATCTCCAGTCCGCGTTCGGCCTGCTTGAAAGTAAGCGGACTTCGGTCTGCAAGTAATCTCGCCCCTTAATCCGCATGGAAAACCTCATCCATCTCGGCCCACCATTCGCCCTCTTTGTAGCTTGGAAGACTCTTCCAGATCTTTATGATTGTTACCGCAACACTCTCCGGCGTAATCACAGGCGAGTGGAAGCACTCATCTCGCCAGGCCCGCGAGTGACTCACTTTGGGGTTGTGCTGTCTAGCAGTGGCGACGGCCCTGCTGGCCATGGGAAATCGATAATGGCATGCATGCCAAAATATAGGAACATACTCCACAGCAAGCCTCACTTTGGCAATCTTCCATCTACTGTCAGCTTCATCGCAGACAGCTCACAGAATTTCGTTGCCACCAGTCAACTCTCACGAGTACACTTTCGGTCCGGCTACATTTTTGTATAAAAAATACTTTTTCTGATGTGCAAAAGGAGAATTTCCATGCAGGATCCGGATATCCCAGTCCTCAAAGGATCTCTTGACCGGCGGCAGTTCGTCACCGCCGTCACCGCTGCGGCCATTGGAGCCGGCGTCAGAATCCCGGCGCATGCCCAGCCAGTAAAGCAAAGAGAAGTATTTCTCGTGCCGAATTTCCATCCAGCGAGCTGCGGATGGCTGACCAACTTCTCGCGTGAGCGAGTCTACTGCGCCAACAGTTACCTCAACCAGCTGGATCGAGTCCGCGATGACCCGAACTATAAGTTTCTTTTCTCTGAGGCAAACAATTTTATTGCCATCATGAATTTCAATCCCGAACGCGTTCCAGAACTCAAACGCCGAGTCAAGGAAAAGCGCGTGGAACTCGTCAACGGATACTTCCTGGAATCAACCATCGACCTATCCGGCGGCGAAGCCCTCGTCCGCCTGGGAATCGAAGGTCTCCGGTGGTACGAAAAGGTGGTCGGCATCAAACCCAAATACGGCTGGAACATTGATACATGCGGCGTTCACGAGCAGATGCCGCAAATTGCCGCCGGACTTGGTTTTGAGGCAATGGTTTATACGCGCAAGAACCCAACCGGAAAATCCATCTTCTGGTCGACCTCCCCGGACGGCTCGCAAATCCTCACACTCTGCCCCGGCGATTACGCTGAGGCGAGTTCCATTTTTACGACCAAACAGCCACTCGACCAGCAACAGCTGAATGATCTTGAGACGATGTTCGAGAAGAAAGCAGCCATCACTCCAGACGGCGCTCCCATCCTGGTTCTGGCCGGTTCTGGAGATTATTCCCTTGCCCCTGATCTGCAGTCTTACCCCACTTTGCTGCTGAAGCAGTGGAAAGACGCGCACATGCGCAATCCGATTGCCTTTGCCACCTTAAGTGACTACCTCGACCCCCTTGTGCCGCGGATTCAGTCAGGTGCCATCTCCATCCCTACCTTCAAAGGCGGAACAGATTATTCCTTCGACGCCTTCTGGATTGAGAACTACGAAGTGAAAACTCGTTACCGTCATAGCGAGCAGACACTCCAGGCTGCGGAAATGCTCTCGTCCCTCGCGCACCTCAGCGCTCATCACACATACCCGGTGCAGGATTTGAATGACTGCTGGACTCTGATGGGTGTGAACATGGACCGCAATACATTGTGGGGCTCAGCGGGCGGTATGGTCTTTGTCAGCAAGGAATCCTGGGATGTTCAGGATCGGTTTAACTGGGTAGATCGCACTACTGATTCGTCCCTTCATCGTGCTGTCAATGCAATTCTTCCGGCTGGCGACGATATCAGCCTGTTCAATCAACTCAACTGGAAGCGCAACGACCCGGTTGCTCTCAACCTGCCTGCAGGCACTACCATCGCTGGCGCAGACAGCGAATTGCTTCCCGACAACACGACTCTCTGCCGGGTTGCAATGCCGCCCATGAGCGTTGGCGG
>DHWW01000349.1:2038-2318 GCA_002413385.1 Granulicella sp. UBA5172 | reverse complement strand
GAAATACGTCGCGGCATTCCTTATGGCTTCTCGCATGGAGCATGGAGCAAACCAGATCCGAATCTACATGGTTGGACAAAAGGCATTGTGCCTGCGGTTCGCTGGATTGATTATGGCCTCTCCGCCGGAGGTGGAGTATCCATTTTTGACCGAGGTGCGACCGGGCGCGAAATTAATGGAAGCACTCCCATCGTCTATCTGCTTAACGCGCAAAACAAATATCACGGATATGCTAACCCATGGCTGAGCGGCGAGGGAAAACATCTCATCTCCTATGCAC
>DHWW01000349.1:0-1916 GCA_002413385.1 Granulicella sp. UBA5172 | reverse complement strand
GTGCTTCTCGAGCTACGCGTGGTCGAGTGCCTGGGCTACTCTGGCACAGCAACCATCAAGCTCATGCTGCCCCACAAGCGAGCAATCATCACGGACTTGACTGGCCGGGAACTATCGGAGCTGTCCAAATCCGAAATCTACAAAATTGACGTCAAACCTCAGCAGATCGTGACCGTCCATTTTGAAACTGCAACGACTCTGCCAGAGGCGGAAGCTGTCACCAAATGGGACCGTTTTGTTCCTGAGCAGAAACTGCCTGCACTGCACAAGTACAATCCGGCACTCGTCGGACATCCTCCGTTTGGGAATGCAAGCAACACCTTCTAATCCGCGTTGGGGGGAGCATGACAGAACAGCGAAATGCTCCCTTGGCTCTCGATACCAACTGCTCTAACGATTCGCTTGCTATCCGCTCTTCAGATAGGACAGCAAGCTTTCACTTCGCATGCTGCCTCACCAGGGTCGCCCGAATCAGTGCTGCCGCCTGATCACCCTGCATATCAGATCCCTTCGGATTGAAGTGAACCAGCCCTTTATCGTGATCGTCGTACAGATCCTGATGCTTCAACATGAGCGCATGCTGATGGTCGATCTCGATCCCCTCGGCACTTACAAATGCTCCTGCAATGCTGTTCCGCTTGTCGATTCTTGCATTGCTAGCGCCATTCGGGTCGTCCAACCGAACGGGTGTGGTGCTGGCCCAAATCAACGTCGTGTTCTTTCCAGCAATTCCATGCACCGCATGAAGAAACCGCGGGAAACCCGCTTTATACTGCGCCTCAGTATAGGCCCAGCCATGCATCCCGTTGTTGAAATGAATCACGGCAAACTGCACATCCTCCATGCGCGCAAACTCCGCAATCTCCTTCGGCAGCCTTGGATCTCCAACGCAAATCGAAGAAGCCATCAGATAAACATTGGCGACTCCCTTTAGATCTTTCTTCACCTCCGGATAGTAATTACGCGAAATCGAATCGCCAAGTAGCAAAACATTAGGCAAGCTTGAATTCGGATGCAGAGGGCGAACCTCCCAGGTCCACTCAATCTGTTCGGGAATAGATTTCTCCCTTTGCGCAAAACACAACGTTCCACCTAATGCAATAAGCACGATTGCCACTGCTGCCAAGCCATTACGAAGGGCAAACCACCACCTGGTCACGGCCTCTGGCGCCATTGCGGATTTCGAAATATGCAATGCAGACTCTTCAGTTGATGCGACGTTGTTTTTACGCCTCCGGCCGTAATCACTAAGTGCTGTATGAGAATTCATATCGATACCTCGTAATGGAATCTGTTACTTCGTGAAGCCTTCATGACGCTGCGTGTCTTCAACAATTGGCGCCTGCAACCAGCTACTCACTACCCCATGTTGGACCTTGGGCGCTGGGCTCGAAGGCAGCGCAGGAGTGAATGTTACCTTCGACACGCCGCAGTTGCTGTTGGAACATCACCTGAAGGAACTGCGTCTGCCCACCATGCTGCGCGAGTACGATCACATCGCCCGACAGTGCGCGGTCGAGCAGGTCGACTATCAACGCTATGCGCCCATACATATCCATGAGATACAGCCCTCCGGTGTTCCACGAACCCTGCCGCAAAGGCAAATGTTCGTGGAACAAAGATCCGAGGGTGGCCTACTTTTACTCCGCCGCAAAACACCGCTTCCGCGATGTTCTGTGGTCTATTTTTGCTCTGGCGCTCANNGCTCATACAATTGAAGGCATAGAGACTGTCATCTTCAGCCCAGAAAGGGTCCCATGTGTCACCATTTGAGGTGTCCCATTTGTGTATCCTGTGAAGATCCATAGAGATCTCGGCTATCATTTGCGGCTGCGGTTCTTCAACTCCGGATTCTGCTACAAGCGGGGGGGAAACAATCGCGGATGCACTGAACGCGGCCGCGCCCTTGAGAAAGC
>DHWW01000303.1:315-12601 GCA_002413385.1 Granulicella sp. UBA5172 | reverse complement strand
GGTCGTGGACTGGCCGACGAGCGAGGGGTTGACGGAGCTGGTGAGGTTGACAGTCGAGAAGTTGAGGACGACTTGAGCGAGTGTCGCGGTTGTGCTCGCGGTGAGGGTGTTGCCGGAGTAGACGGCCCTGAGGGGGTGGGTACCCGGTGTGGCGAAGCTGACGGAGAGGCTGGCGGTTGGGCCGGAGACGTTTACGGTGCCGATGAGGGTGGCTCCGTCGTAGAACTGGATTGTGCCGGTGGGGGAGCCGAGCGCGGTCAGGTTGGCGGTGAGGGTTGTCGACTGGTTGGGCTGGGAGGGATTGACCGAACTGGTGAAGGTGAGGCTCGAGGTGTTCTGGACAACCTGNNGGTCTCGTGGGCTCGGAGATGTGTATAAGAGAGGTGTTCTGGACAACCTGGTCGAGGATGGGCGAGGTGGCGGTGGTGACGTCGGGGTTGGTGCTGGTGGTGGTGTAGACCGCGGTGAGGGGGTAGGTTCCGGCGGTGGCGAAGCTGACGGGCAGGGTGGCTGTTGTGCCGGTCACGGTGACGGTGCCGAGGGGCGGTGGCTCCGTTGTAGAAGGTCACGCTGCCGGTTGGCAAGGCGATGGCCGAGATGGTGGCGGTCAGGTTGGTCGATTGATTGACCAGCGATGGGTTGATCGAGCTCGTAAGGACAACGGCGGTGGGAAGGCCGACGACCTGGGTGAGCGAGGCGGTTCCACCCTGGGTGCTGTTTGAGGGGGTGAAGGTGGCCGTGATGGCGTAGTTCCCTGCCGCGGGAAAGCTGTCGTTGATGCTGGCCGTGCCGCCGGCACTGAGGGTGACGGGGCTGCCGATCTGGACTCCGTTGCTATAGAAGGTGACGGCGCCGGTGGGAGCGAGGCCGCCGGAGGTGGCGACGTTGAGGGTGAAGGTCGTCGATTGATTGACCAGCGAGGGGTTGATGGAGCTGGTCAAGGTGAGCGTGGTGGGCTCGATGACGTAGATATTGTTGCTGGTTGCGGAGTAGGTGCCATCCGTGGCGCTCGCCGTATAGACGCCGTACTGATTGAGTTGCAGGCCAGGGGTGACGTTGAGCACGCCATTGTCGGCGGCGGTGAAGGTATAGGTGGTGGTGTTGGTGCTCAGACTTGTACCGAACTGGAAGAGGCCTGTCGAGTCCGTGGTGGTGAAGGTGACGGTGCCCACGTAGTCTGTGGCGACGGTGGTGCCGTCGGCATTGAGTGCGGTGAGGATGAGCTGGACGGTGCCGCCCTTGTTGATGGTGGAGGGGATGGCGACGAGCTTGAAGGACTTGATGGTCGAGAGGCCAATGCCGGTGAGCGGGACCGTTGTTGACGCGGTGAGGACACCCTTGGCGGCCGTGGTGGCAAGGATGAGGTTCGCGGAATTGAGGCCAACGACGGTGGGCTTGAAGTTGATGTCGTAGGTGCATACCTCGCCGGGGACGAAGGAGTCGGCGGGTGTGAGAGCGGCACCGGCTGCGAGGATGGGGCAGTTGCCGGTGGTGGCGAGGAGAAAGGCGTTGGTGCTGATGCTGGGGTTGGTGGTGGTGGGCGAAAGGGCGAGGTCGGCGGTGATGTTGCCGGAGCTCTGCACGGTGAGGGTCTCGGGATCGTCGGTGGAATCGAGCGTGCCAACCACGGTGGGCGTGGGGAAGTTGACGGCGGGGGCGGAGCGGGCGACGTCGATGAGACCTTGCGTGGTGTCGCTGATGACGAGGTCGCCGCTGGGCTGGATGACGATACCGGTGGGCGTGACGGTGGGAAGGGGGTGGGGGGCCGAGGTATTGGAGGTCTCGGTGAGAATGAACTGGCTGCCGGTGACGGTGGACTCAATGACGTTGCCACCGCCGGTATTGGCGATATAGACGGTACCGGCGGCGTCGACGGCGACTCCGGTGGGATTGCTGAGAGTGAGGCTGGAGAGAGTGAGGACGGTGGAGGAGAGGGAGCTGAGGGGGACCTCAACGATTCTGTCGTGTCCTGAATCTGCTATGTAGAGATTGTTGCTGGCGTCGACGTCGAGGCCGGCGGGACCGAGGAATGGAACGCCAGGACCGGTAATCGTCAGGGTTGCACCGGTGCTGGAGCCGAGCGGGATCTGGTAGATCACGTTCCTGGTATTGTCGGCGATGTAGAGATCCTGGGCGAGGTCGATGGCGAGACCCGCGGGACTGCCCAGCGTGATGCTGGAAGGCATAGGGAGAACCTGCGGAGTGCTGCCGGGCATAAAGGCATAAACCGAGCTGCCGGCGGAGACATAGAGGGTTCCGGTACCGTCCATGGCGATGCCGGAGGTGGCGGATACGGGTAATGTGGCGACCTGAGAGTAAACGCCGAGATCGGAGCGCTCGAGGATGCGGCCGTTGGTGACATCCGTAAAGAAGAGATTGCCATTGCCGTCCTCGACTGCTGCACCGGACTTGAAGACGGCGGGACTGATTGCTGCGGAGGAAGCCGTCATGACCGCAGTGGTTGGCGCGAAGACAAACTGCTGACCAATGCCGACGCCGGAGAGATAGACGGTGTTGGTGACCTTGTTATTGTTGTCGATGATGTTGAGCGCACCGAGACGAATCCCGAGCTGGGTGGGGCTGAAGGAGAGTTCGATGGTGCAGGAACCGGGGGAATGAAGATAGCCCGAGCAGGTGTTTGAAACTACCGAGAAATCCTTATTGAGAGCTCCTCCAGTGACGGCCGTGACGCTCTGGATGGTGATGCCGGCAGAGGGGGCAGAGAATCTGAGGGTGCTGGTGCCTGAGGTGTTTCCCATTTGAACAAGGCCAAATTCGACGGGGCCACCGGGCGAGAGACTTTGAGCAGAAGCAAATCCTCCGAAGAGAGCGAGCAACGTCAGCAGAACGAACGAACGCAATGCCGGGAGCGTGTAGCGTTGCTGGCTCGGTGGAGCTGCGCGCTGCGGGACGGTCATCATTCCTCCAACAAGGGCCGACAATGCGTGGGACAATCGTGTTCCTTCTGTCGATAGAATCGTCTTGCTATCGGACACGGANNCGAATAAACTCCATGGTTACCTTAAGGGGTTCCCAGAGTGTAAAGGCGCGGATGCAGGCCGTCGGCTGGGAGCGGAGACGGATGGAATTTATGGATGGGTTGAGACGATGCTGGGGGAAGAGTGGAGAGACGCTGGCCTGTCGCGACTCGCTGCAGAGACGCCGCCGCGTCTCTTGCAGGTAGGGGTAGAGCGTAGCCGAGGGATCGAGTGAAGCGGGGGCGGGTGCCGGAATTGGGGCTATTTGAAGAGATTCGCGGCTCGGAGGGCGGTGAGGTAGACACCCCATGCAGCGGGGGCGAGTACCACGAGCCAGGCAAGGGCGATGCTGAGGGGGGAGCTTGGTTTGTGAGAGGCTTCGTTGGACATGGTGAGATCTCCTTAATAGTTAGTGGCCGCCGTGGTCGGCGGGGATGAGGTCGCCTTCCTTCATCCAGAAGCGTTCGGATACAGGGCGGACGAGGAGGTTGCAGATGAAGCCGAGGAGGAGCAGGCCTGTCATGATGTGGAGGATGTGAGGATAGGCGTCGACGAGGGGACGATTGGCGGCCTTGTACTTGTCGAGGTAGGCGTTAATGATGAGCGGCCCGATGATGCCGGCGGTGCTCCAGGCGGTGAGGACACGACCGTGGATGGCGCTGACATTGACGCCGCCGAAGAGGTCCTTGAGGTAGGCGGGAATGGTAGAGAATCCGCCACCGTACATGCTGATGAGGATGCCGGCGACGATGACGAAGAGGGACAGGACGTGGATGGATGGAAGGAGGAAGTAGAGGATAGCGCCAAGAACGAAGAAGACCATGTAGGTCGCCTTGCGACCGATGAAGTCGGAGAGCGAGGCCCAGACGAAGCGGCCACCCATATTGAAGAGAGAGAGGAGGCCGACGAAGCCTCCGGCAGCAAAGACGGTGACCTTACTGCTGAAGAGGTTCTGGAGCATGGGAGCGGCGGACTCGAGGACGCCGATGCCAGCGGTGACGTTGAGGGCAAGGACGAGCCAGAGGAGCCAGAATTGAGGTGTCGCCATGGCGGAGTTCACGGTGACATTGTGTTTGGAGATCATGGCGGACTGGTGGACGGGAGGGACGAAGCCTTCGGGCTTCCAGCCGGGGGCAGGGACGCGGATCGTGAAAACGCCAAACATCATGAAGAGGAAGTAAACGACTCCCATCCAGAAGAAGGTGGGGCCGATGGGTTCGAGACCGTGGGCCTTGAAGTGAGCCATGAGGTTGGTGGCGAGAGGAGCGCCGATCATGGCACCTCCTCCGAAGCCCATGATGGCGAGGCCGGTGGACAGGCCGGGACGGTCGGGGAACCATTTGATGAGCGTGGAGACGGGGGAGATGTAGCCGACACCGAGGCCGATGCCGCCAATGCCTCCATAGCCGAGATAGATAAGAGGCAGAGAGTGGAGCTTGATGCCAAGAGCGGCGACGAGGAAGCCGAGGCCGAAGCAGGAGGCGGCGACGAACATGGCCTTGCGCGGGCCAGCAGTCTCCAGCCATTTGCCGAAGACCGCTGCGGAGATGCCGAGGAGAGCGATGGCGAAGGAGAAGATGTAGCCGACTTGCTTGTGGCTCCAGGGGGTTCCGATGGAGTTGCTGAAGGCGAGCAGCGGGTTGACGAAGACCGAGAAGGCGTAGACCTGGCCGATAGCAAGGTGAATCGCCAGGGCAGCCGGTGGGACAAGCCAGCGGCTGTAGCCGGGCTTGGCTACGGAATGATCACGGTCAAGGAAGGAGAACAAGCTCATGAATTGCCTCTAACGAAAGGATGATGATTGCGATCGGTCGCATAGAGTCAACGTGCGAAATGATGGCGACAGCGTTTGTACCACCTGCGTGGTGCGACTGTCTTGATTTGAAATATGAATTTTTGATCATGTTGATGACACTGTTTTCTGGGGACAACGCTGTAAGGGCGGAGCACAACGCGGAAGGAGATCGATCCTCGGGGGAAATCGCGAGGGGAATATGGAGGGGAATGTGGATGGTTGGCTTCATTGTTGGCCAGGATCTGAAGGGAGGAGGCGAGAGGGTGCTATTCTTCCCCAAATCAGTCGCAGGCAGATTTGGGCGGCACGGGCGAGAGTAGCTCCGGGGTCGCAGAGGAGACGGTGAGATGACACCACAGGATGGAGAGTCGCCGATGATGTTTGCTGCACCCATGGGAGCGCCGGAGCGTGAGGGCGCGGAGATGGCGGCGGCGTATGCGATGCGACCGCTCTCGACGGGCGAGTTGCTGGACAGAACGTTCGCAATTTACCGGTCGCGCTTCTGGTTGTTTGCGGGGATCGCGTCGGTATCGGGCGCGGTGCAGTTGGTAGCGAACGCGCTCAATCTGCTGGGACAGCATGTGTTGGTGAGCCGGTATGGGTTTCATGCGGGAGCGACGGGGACGTCGGTCGGGACGATGATCGGGGGGCTGTTGTTCTTTCTGGCGGTGTCGGTGACGCAGGCGGCGACGGTGCATGCGCTGAGCGAGGTGTACCTGGGGCGCGGCGCGACGGTCGGGGATTCGCTGCGGGCGACAATCGGGGTTTGGTACAGGTATCTGGGGATTGCGATGTGGCAGGGGTGGAGCGCAGTTTGGCTGGGCGCGGTGGTGGCGTTGCCGGCGATCGTGTTCCTGGTTCCTCGTTTTGGGTTTCGATCGCTGGCGTGGGTGGGGGGCTTACTCCTCTTTGTGGCGATTGTCGGCGGTGGTGTGTATGGCGCGATTGCGTATCTGCGCAACTCGCTCGGGATACCGGCGGCGGTGGTGGAGCAGCTTACGGTGCGGGCATCGATGCGGCGAAGCAAGGCGCTGACATCGGGGGCCAAGGGACGGATCTTCGTGGTGCTGCTGATTGCGGCGGTGTTGTATTGGGTGGCGGGGGCAATCCAGATGCCGATGCTGATCTTTATCGCACGAGCTCCGGCGCAGCCGCATGTGATTGCGCAGGCGATGATGCTGGCGGTCAGTTTTGTGGCGCATACGCTGGTGTCGCCGGTGGCGCTGATTGGGCTGTCTCTGGTGTACTTCGATCAGCGGGTCCGCAAGGAGGCGTTCGATCTGGTGATGCTGCTGGGCGGCGAGGTGCCGGTGATGACGGCGGTTCGGGAGCCGGTGGCATCTGATGTGGAGAATGGTGGTGCGGGTGAGCCGATCGGAAATGATGGGCAGGTCTAGGAGACTGTCCAGGAGACTGTTCGAGGAGTCGGGGACGAGGCATCCGGGGCCACGGGTGCGGAGCGGGCGCGCGATGTTTTCTGCGGCGACGCTGCTGGTTGCGATGATGCTGGGGATGAGTTGCACGCAGAATGCGCACGCAGGGCTGAAGAGTCTTTCGGTGGAGGAGTATCGCGCGGACGTTGCGCGGCTGCAGGGAGTGGTGACGGAGTGTGTGGGGTCGGCGGCGGCTTGCAATGCGGGCAGCGTTGGCGACGATGTGCGGGTGGGGGATGTGGCGAAGGGCGGGTTTGAGCAGCACTGGCAGTGGCTGCGCGATGCCCTGACAAAGGCGAAGAGCTCGAAGGCAGAGGAGCGGACGGAGCTGCTGCGCGATGCAGACGGGCAGCTCGCTGAGCTGGCAACGGAGAGTGGGACGGAGGTAAATAGCACGGGGGCGAGTGCTGGACAGGCGCAGGAGTTTCGCCGCGCACGCAAGGAAGCGAATGCGGTGCTGGCGCGGGGCGAGTTTCAGGTGGGCGGAGGGCCGACGTGGTGGGACCGCCTGAAGGCCTGGGGACTGGGATGGCTGCTGCGGTTCTTTAGCGGGGTTGCGCAGGTGGGGGTCGCTGCACCGTGGCTGGGGACGCTGCTGGAGTGGGTGTTCTTCGTTGGAGCGGCGGCGGGGCTGGTGATTTTCCTGTTGCGGAATGTAGCGCGGCAGCGGCTGAGGGTTTCACCGGGGGATGGAATGCTGCAGGGCTCGGCGTGGGATCGCGAGGCCGACGATTGGGCCATGCGGGCAGAGCAGCACGCGGCAGCGAGAGAGTGGCGCGAGGCGGTGCATTGCCTCTATTGGGCGGCGATTGTGTTGCTGGAAGCGCGACGGGCGTGGCGGCATAATCCGACTCGCACGCCGCGCGAGTATGTGCGGCTGTTGAAGCCGGGGTCGGCACAGGAGCAGGGGCTGCGACGGCTGACGCAGATCTTTGAGCTGGCCTGGTATGGATTGCGCGGGGCCAGCGCGGAGGAGTATGCGGAGGCGCGTTCGATGTATGAGGGACTCGCGGAGAGTGCGACGGAGAGTGCGGCGGGGGCCGAGCGGAGCCGCGGTGGAATGCTTTCGGCGGGAGGTGCGGCTTGAGCCGGAGCACGAGTGTGAGCGATCGGAAGCAGCTGCTGATTTTATGCGGCGCGCTGCTGGTGCTGATTGTGGGCGTGAGTATTGTGGCGCCGCAGAGTGCGGAGAATGATCCTCGTCCGACGACGACGAACAGTGGACCGATGGGAGCGAAGGCGGCTTACCTGATGCTGGCTGCGTTGGGAAGAAAGACGTCGGAGTGGAACCGCCCTATCGCTGAACTGAATGACGGGTTGAGTGATGCGCAGGCGGGGCGCATGACGCTGATTTTGGCAGCTCCGATGTATGCGGCGACGGAGCAGAAGGAGTTGGCGGCGGAGGTAAAGGAATTTCTGGAGCGGGGTGGGCGCGTGCTGGCGACGGGGCCTTCGGGAGCTCTGCTGCTGCCTGGCGGCACGGTGAAGGCTCCGGGAATACTGAAGGGTGGACTGTGCGAGACGACGCCGGAGGGGCCGGGACCGCTGGCTCGCGCGGGCAGCGTGGAGATGGTCGAAGGTGGACAGTGGGCGAGCGAAGGGCCGGCGTATCGCGTGGAGCAGAGATGCGGTTCGGATGCGGTGGTGGTGCGGTATGCGGTGTCCACCCCACCGGGCAAAGAACGCCCGTCGGGGACCCCGGTGGGGAAGGGTGAGGCGATTTGGTGGGCGTCGGCGGGGCCGCTGGAGAATGCGGAGTTGAAGAACGATGCGGACCTGCGACTGCTGCTGGCGACGGTGGGCGATAGCCAAGGGTCCGGACAGAATGCCGGGCGGGAGGTGGTGTTCGATGAGTCGCTGCATGGTGCGACGAAGACACTGTGGGATGCGGCGAAGGGGCTGCCGATGGGCTGGCTGGTGTTGCAGGTTGCGCTGCTGTTGGTGCTGCTGGTGGTGAGCTTTAGCAGGCGACGCGGGCCGGTGCGGGAGCCGGTGGCGTTGCCGCGGAGTTCACCGGTGGAGTTTGCTGTGTCGATGGGCGATTTATACGAGAAGGCGGCGGCGACCAGCGCGGCGACAGAGGCTGCAAAGCGCAGGCTGTTGCGCGTGCTGACGCGCGAGGCGGGCGTGGCGCAGGGGACGATCGAGGAAGGGCCGGAGGCGATTGCGGAGGCACTGCAGGTGCGGCTCGGCGGGGACTGGTCGCGAGTGAGTGAGCATTTGAAGGACGCGAAGAGTGCGCAGCATGAGGCGATCGCGATGGGAAGCGCGCTGGCGCTGGTGCGAGCATTGAGCGAGGATGCAAAGAGGGTGCGGGCTGGTCTTGAGCCGCGTGCAGTGCGCGGTTGAGTGCGGAAATCAAGTTGGAATGGGAGAGCGTGTGAGCGAAGAGAGTGTTGGCGTAGTGGCGGCGAATGAGTTGTTCGTGCGAGGGCAGGAGCAGATTGGGCGCGTGATTGCGGGCCAGCAGGAGGCTATCTCGCAGGCTCTGCTGACGATGCTGTGCGGCGGTCATGCGCTGATTGAGGGCGTGCCCGGCGTGGCGAAGACGCTGGTGGTGAAGACGCTGGCACGGTTTCTGGGACTGGAGTTTCGAAGGGTGTCGGGAACGCCGGATATGATGCCCGCGGACATCCTGGGGACGAGCGTGTTCTCTCCGAAGACGGGCGAGTTTGGGTTCCACCAGGGGCCGGTGTTCACGCAGTTTTTGTTGACCGATGAGATCAACCGGATACCTCCGAGAACGCAGGCGGCGCTGCTGGAGGCGATGGAAGAACGGCAGGTGACGGCGGATGGCGAGCGGCATGTGCTGGATGAATTTTTTACAGTATTTGCGACGCAGAACCCGGTGGAGTTTGAGGGGACGTATCCTCTGCCTGAAGCGCAGCTCGACCGGTTTCTGCTGAAGATCAAGGTGGAGTATCCGGAGCTGGCGGATGAGCGCGTGGTACTGGAGCGGCACCATGCGGCGCTGGACGGCGCGGGATTGTCGGAGATGGTGATTGAGCCGATTCCGTTTGAGCTGCTGGCCGCGGCGCGGAGGGAGATTCGCGCGGTGAGAGTGGAGCCGGCGATCTTTGATTATTTGCTGGCGGTTGTGCGCAGGACGAGGGCGTGGCCGACGATTGCGTTGGGGGCGAGTCCTCGTGCGAGCACGAGTTTGTTGCTGGTGGCAAAGGCGCTGGCGGCGCGCGAGCAGCGGGACTTTGTGATTCCGGATGATGTGAAGGAGGCGGCGTTGCCGGTGCTGCGGCATCGGATGGTGCTAAGGCCGGAGGCGGAGTTGGAAGGGCTGGATGCGGACCGCGTGGTGCGCGATGTGCTGGCGGCTACGCAGGTGCCGAAGTAGAGCAGGGCGGAGGGCTCAGAGCTCAGCAAGCCTTCTGAACCCTGGGCCCTGGGCCCTGAAACCTGAGACTTATGCAGACATTGATTCCACAATCCGCGAGGGCGACGGCGAGGCCGCTGGGGAAGGCTGGGCGGGTGGTGGGGTTTGGGCTGACGCCGCTGGCGCTGGGATTGTTTGCGGTGGGATTGGTGATGGCCGTGCCTGCGTTTTTTCATGTGCGGGAGATCGGCTTCATGCTGGGGTGGGATGGGTTGATTGCGTTGCTGGTGGTGATCGATGCGGTGCGGCTTCCCAGCCCTGAGGTTTTCTCTGTGACGCGGACGTTTGTCGATTCGCCGCAGTTGGGGCGGGCGACGCGCGTGGAGCTTGTGGTGCGGATGGAGGCCGATGGGATTGTTGATTTGCGGATGGTGGATGATCTGCATCCGTCGCTGGTGGCGGTGCCGGCAGTGCAACGGGTGGAGGTGTTTCCGCGCGAGGAGGCGGTGAGCATGGCGACGATTTACCCGCGCGAGCGTGGGGATTTTGCAATGGGGCGGGTGTATCTGCGGTATCGCGGGGCGTTCAGGCTGGTGGAGCGTTGGGCGGTGGCCGAGCCGGTGAATCCGACTGGCGATAGGGATGCGGAGCAGCGGGTGAGGGTGTTTCCGGCGCATGAGGATAGCCGGAAGAATACGCAGTTTTATTTATTGCGGGCGCGGCAGATCGAGATGCAGAAGAGGAAATTGAGGCTGCGTGGGGTGGGGCGCGAGTTCGAAAGCTTACGCGACTATCAGCCGGGCGATGAGCTGCGGAAGATTTCGTGGACAGCGACGGCGCGGCGCGGAAAGCTGGTGACGCGGCAGTTTACGGTGGAGAGGTCGCAGCAGGTTTGGATGATGCTGGATGCGGGCAGGCTGTCGCGGACGGCGTTTGAGTTGCGGCGGGGTGGGGTGGAGAACTTTGCGGAGACAGGCGCTGAGCGTGAGGCCTCGCATCTGCTAACCGTGACGCAGCTGGATCAGGCGACGACGGCGACGACGATGTTGGCGCAGGTGATCCAGGGGTCGGGCGATAAGTTCGCGATGATGGCGTATGGGCGCGAGGTGCAGCAGTTGCTGCCGCCGGGTGCTGGCNNGCGGAGGCGGATCATCTGAACGCTGTGGCGCGGTTGAAGACGGCGCAGCGAAGACGGGGGTTGATTGTTTGGATTACGGAGCTGGTGGATAGCGTCGGTAAGCCCGAGCTGGTGGTTGCGGCGGCGGAATTGGTGCGGCGGCATCTCGTGGTGCTGGTGTTGCTGAAGCATCCGGAGCTGGAGGAGTTGGCGGCACGGGAGCCGAAGACCAAGGAGGAGATGTTTCACTCGGCGGCGGCGCAGGAGATGCTCGAACGGCGGCGCGAGACGGTGGCGCAGTTGGAGCGGCAGGGGGTGTTGATCGTGGAGACGACCGCGGCTGAGGTGGGGATTAAGGCGGTGAGTAAGTATCTTGAGGTGAAGGCTGAGGGGCTGCTGTAGTGGCAGTTGTACGTTGGAAGTTCTAAGTTCCAAGTTCCAAGTTCTAAGTTCCAAGTGTTTCGTTGGTGGTTAGGGGGCTGCGGTTTTCCTACCGGCTTCGGTTAGCCAGAGGGTTAGGGCGGTGAAGAGGACGGCTCCTACGGAGAACTTGAGGGCAATGGGGGCGTGGGTAGGGGAAAGGAAGGCTTCGAGGGTGCCCGCGATGATGAGGAGTGGGATGGTTCCGGAGAGAAGTTGAACGGATTCGAGGCCGGCGAGGGCCAGGGCGGCGCGACGGGTGAGCATGCCGGGGAAGAGGATGCCCGCGCCGAGGCGAAGGCCAGCGGCTCCGGCGATCATGATGCTGGGGAGTTCGAGGGCGCCGTGGGCGGCGACGAAGCTCCAGAGGCTGAGGGCCATGTGGTGCTGGCGGCAGACGACGGCGATGGCGCCGAGCATGAGTCCGTTGTTGAAGAGGGAGTAGAGGGTGAAGAGGCCCGCCGTGATGCCGCCGGCGAAGGTGAGGAAGCAGACGGTGATGTTGTTGGTCATGATGCCGGAGGCGGCTTCTGGCTTGATGCTGAGGACGCTGTCGGTCCACATTTTGTGGTGGTCGAGATCGGCGACGCGGGAGGCGCCGAGGAACATGACGCCGAAGTCGGGGCGGACCATGACGATGATGGCTCCGAGAGCACCGGCGAGCAGGCTGATAAGAGTGGCGGCGAGGAGGTAGCCGGAGAGGCGACGAAGCAGGCGCGGGTAGCCATAGGCGAAGAACTGCCAGATGCTGGCGACGGAGATGCGCTGACCGGAGTAGACGTAGTTGTGGGCGCGACTGACGAGGCGGTTGAGGTATTGGGCTAAAGCTCGCGACGAAGGATCTGCCCGAATAGCAGAGAGGTCGGCGGCGGCCTGGCGGTAGAGCAGGCCCAGATCGCGGAGATCGGAGGGAGGGAGAGACTTGACGCCGCTGGCTTCGACTTGATGGACGAGCGCATCGAGGCGATTCCAGTTATTCTTGCGAGAATCGATCCAAAGATTAGAGAGCATAGATTCGAGATGAACGAGTAGAGAGCTTAGAGAGCTAAGAGATCAGGGCGAGAGGTTCGCGGTCATGTCGAGTTTCGAGCAGCGAGGCGTTAGCGGGGAACAGTATAAGGGACCGGCTGAGACGCATTATATCGACACGCCGGAGCAGGTGGAGCTGGAGTATAGCGTGGCTGGGATTGGCAGCCGGTTTGTGGCGGCGCTGCT
>DHWW01000303.1:0-287 GCA_002413385.1 Granulicella sp. UBA5172 | reverse complement strand
CGGCGCGTTCTTGACGGCTGAGCTGATTGTGCTGGTGATGATCGGGGCTGCGGCGGCATCGTCTCCGGCGAGCGGCAAGTTGAGTGAGGCGGCGGGCAAATGGTTGATGGCATTTGTGATTTTTATAAATTTCGCCATCTTCTGGGGATACTTTGCGTTGTTTGAGGCGTATTGGAAGGGCCAGACGCCGGGCAAACGGGTGATGAAGCTGCGGGTCATCAAGGACTCGGGGCGACAGATTACGTTCTTCGAGTCGCTGGCGAGGAACCTGGTGCGGATCGTGGATT
>DHWW01000003.1:8029-11964 GCA_002413385.1 Granulicella sp. UBA5172 | reverse complement strand
GCCAGGGCGATACCCCAGTCGGGATGCAGATGGTCGACGTGCGCGAAGGGCAGGAAGCCGTGCAGGGGTGTGTCAATTGAAGCGGCGACTGGATTATTTCCGAAGGTGCAGAGCGGATACATGTCCACCATTTCGTCTTCGAGATCGACGCCGCGGTAGGCCTGCTCGAGCGCAAGGAGCTTCTCCATATAGAGCGTCGCAAAGCCGGAGCGCTTGATGCTGCCGAGGTCGCCGCCGCTTCCCTTGACCCAAAGAACCTGCTTGCTCTTGCCGTCGAGCGGATCGATCTGCTCCAGCTTCGAGCTGGTATTACCGCCACCGAAGTTTGTAATGCGGAGGTCGGAGCCTAAAAGATTCGACCGATAGCGCAGCAATTCAGGGGCATCCAGCTTCGCAGCAACCGCCTCATCCCAACGATCCTCAAGAAAGTGCAAACCGCTCTTTGTCGTCATACGTAAACCGTCCTATCTCCGTGCGCGTTTCTATCATTCCACAATCTTCACCAATACGGCAACTATTTCTAATGGGGAAAAAGGATTGTATGGGCGGATGGATTCCCTGTCGGGGATTCGTCCGTAGTAGCGCGAAAAACTTCATGGCGGCGGCGCTGAGCGAGGCGGATGGAGAGCCCATGCGGGAGTGCCGCGCCAGGGGGGCCGACGTACCGGATGGGCGGTTGGTTCCATGGCGATGACGTTATGCAGTTATTGTGTTTTCTGCTGGAGCGACTCACGTGTAACCAGTTTATGTTCGACGTAGTTGTAGGGCGGCACGGTCTGTCCTCGGAGCAGGAGCAGGCCGAGATGAATCAGGCTCGGGCCATAGGAACTGGTCTCGTGGGAGACAGAGGCAATGAGCGGCGAGCGAGGCTTGCGCATCTCCTCAATCACCTCGGCAATGCAGTCCTGGCCGACGATCACGACATGCCTGGCACGCTTCTGTTCATTGACGGCATCGACTGCGCCGAGAGCGCTGGAGTCCGTCGCGGTGGCGATGAGAATGTGCTTGTCCTTTGCGTGGCGGAGGAGAAAATCCGAGACCAGTTTCCTGCTGCGATCGCGCATACCGCGACCGTCCATGCGGACAAAGGACTCGACTGGCAGATCGGGAACACCGCTGCGGATGCCCTCGAAGGCGCCGGTGATTCTGCTCTGCACCAGTTGTCCGGCCTCCTGCAGATCGAGACCGAGTACCCAATCTACCTTGCCTCCCCAATTTTGGGTTGCGTAGGCTGCGAGGGCCTCGCCGGCCTCCACACCGACGCGATAGTTGTCTACACCGAAGTAGGTGGCGTGGGGGTGGGGGATGTCGACGGCGATGAGCGGGATGTTGGCTCCTGCGATCTTGTCCGCGATCATCGGAGCTACGTGCTCGTCCACCTGAAATTCGATGATGACGTCTACCTTGCTGCGGACGAACTCTTCAGCATTCTGGAGAGCGGTCGCTGCATCGTATTTGTTGTCGAGGACGAGGAGGTCGACACCGACGGAGACGGCCGCGTCCTTGAGACTCTCGGTGACCTCGTTGGAGAAGGGCATGTCCGCGCTCTGGCCAGCAAAGCCGAAGCGCATCTTTTTGGTGCGGGTTACCTGGCGATAGGTTCCATCTGGGGATTGCGAGAGATAGCCTCGATGCACAAAGGTCTTGAGCACTCGATAGACCGTTGTCTTGGAGATGCGTGTCTTCCGATGGATCGCTTCGAGCGTCATCGACTGGCGTTCGGTCTGTAAAAGCTCGAGGATATCCAGTGCCTTGGACAGCACAGGGATCAGGTAGAGACGCTTCGATGTCTTGCGTATTGGCATAGTCTCCCGCGGAGGAACAAGCACTCAACCGTCCCATTATCCTATAAAAAAGCTACGTTTCCTTAATGGAATGATGATCCGAGCGAGTTTCAATTCAGTTTGGAGAGCACGCCCTTCGGGCTTGGGTGAGGGTTCTGACACGGGAGCGCGTTACGCGTAGCTGGAGACGCTGCGGGCATTCTTGCTGCCACGCTCCTGCGAGATCCGCTCTACATATCCGCTTTCCGCCAGGGCTTTCAAGGGGTCTGCGGGCAGGCCTCGCGCCTCGCGCCAATCTCTCACGATGGGACGGACGTCCTGCCAGAACGCGCTGCGGAAACATTCCTCCGCTTCGACCAGACGGCATTGCTGCTGCAGCTCTGCAAGCGTTGCGTGATCGACCAGCGCTGCCTTCGCGTACAACTCCTGCGCGGTGACGACCGACTGAATCATCGCCTCGACTTTGCCTTTGAGGTTGTGGCTCTGGTCGATCATGAAGGCAATTCCTGTCTGCTCATCTTTTCCTGCGCTGAGGATTTCGTGAAAGATGCGAAAGACCTGATAGGGATCGATCGAGCCGAGGGTGAGATCGTCATCGGCATATTTGCGGTCGTTGAAGTGGAAGCCGCCGAGAGCTCCGAGATGGAGCAGCCATGCAACAATCTGCTCGATGTTCGTGCCCTGGTAGTGATGCCCGGTGTCCACCAGCACTTTGGCCCTGGGGCCGGCGCGACGAGAGAGCTCGAGGGCCATTCCCCAGTCGGCAATATCGGTGTGATAGAAGGCGGGCTCAAAGGGTTTGTACTCCACCAGCATGCGCTGGTCGTCGGCGAGGGCGGCATGGGTTGCGCCGAGCACCTCTTCCATCCAGCCGATCCGGTTGCGAATGCTT
This sequence comes from Granulicella sp. UBA5172, assembly GCA_002413385.1. Lineage (GTDB taxonomy): Bacteria > Acidobacteriota > Terriglobia > Terriglobales > Acidobacteriaceae > Granulicella. The sequence continues at coordinate 9,288 of DHWW01000003.1, read as the reverse complement.
TGGGTGCCCGGATAGTTCGATCCGTCCGCGATCCAGAGTGAAACATCCCTGGAACCCAACTGCTTTCCGATTTCTACCGAGTCGAGCAAATGGCCCAGTGCCATCGCGCGAATCTCCGGACTCGGATTCGCAATCGAGCCGTACTTGTATTCCGCATCCTGAAAAAGATTTGGATTGATGGAGCCCGACTTGACGCCATACTTCTTCTCCAACGCCTGGATGGCAGGGACGTCCGCGACACCTTCGGGGAGGTCCCACAGGACGTGGAGTGCGACCGTGGGGCTGGCGCCGGTCAAGGCGTTCACCTGGGCGGCATCGGCAAACTTCTCGTCGATGGTAGTCGCCGCACCACTCTGCACAAACTTCCCAAACCGGGTTCCGGTATTCGCGAAGCCCCACGAAGGAACTTCAATCTGAAAACCATCCAGAGCCGTCCACACCCGTTCCGCGTCACGCAACCTATTTGCAGGCATCGATAGAGTCCTCACAGTAACCGCTCATTACTATATAGGTATTTACTCTCTATTGGAACAACGATCGAACTTGCTTTGTGTATCGCTTCAATCTAGAGGCATTTTGNNTCGGCGGTCGCGGAAGGACCGGAGACGAAGGTCGTGGCCAGTGCTGCGGTTCTCTGCAATCTTGCCATGGCCTCGGGCACCGTCTCGACGACGTCGTCCGCGCGGACCAGGCAGAGGTGATAATCGGGGACCAGGGTTGCCGCCCGTCTTCCCTGCCCGGGGACATTCTGGAGCACGACGGTTCCCGTCTCTGCGATGGCAACGGTGGAGGCTGTGATGATGCCGTCGGCTCCATCGAGTTCGGCGGGCGTCAGGGACTCATCCAGGACGAAGGTAAAGCTGGGGGGGAGCCACGCTGCGGGGAATCCGGGCGGCACGACGAGCCGCTGTTTGCCTCGCGCAGAGAGCCTCTCGGCTATGCTGCGGGGAACGTCGGCGGGGGTCGAGCGAATGACTTGCGCGTCGTAGTCCCGCAGCCGGTCTTCGAGCAGGTTGAGTACGGCCTCGCGCGGTTGCGTTGCGCTGCGCTTATAGCCTCGAGCCAGAGCAGACCACTCGCTCTGCGCGGTTGCGGCGTCGGATATTCCTCCGTTGGCCACGCAAATTCGATGCAGCACTTGATCTCTCGCAGACAGAGACTTGTCAGTTGTCATGGCCGCTCCTCTTCTCCCACCAATCGCGAAACGTCTCTTTGGGCATCTCCTGGAGATCGCGGGTCTGCGACCAGCCGCCGAGCAT
>DHWW01000003.1:2012-7970 GCA_002413385.1 Granulicella sp. UBA5172 | reverse complement strand
GCCTCGACATCAAACAGGCCCGCGATGCCAGAGGTGTTCTGCAACACGACCTTGTTGCGCAGATGAATGAGCACCTCTGGAATATTGATCTTTACCGGGCAGACCTCATAACAGGCTCCGCACAGCGAAGAGGCGTAGGGCAAGGATTGGGCGTGATGCATCTCTTGTAATTGCGGCGTGAGGATGGCTCCGATGGGACCGGCGTAGACCGAGCCATAGGCGTGGCCTCCGGTCTGGCGATAGACGGGGCAGACATTCTGGCAGGCTCCGCAGCGAATGCAGTTCAGGGTCTGGCGAGCCTCTTCATCGGCGAGAATTTCTGTTCGCGCATTGTCCATGAGCACGATGTGAAATGCGCGGGGGCCATCGTTTGCATGCACTCCAGTCCAGATGGAGTTGTAGGGATTCATTCGCTCTCCGGTAGCGGAGCGCGGCAATAGCTGCAGCATGACCTCAAGGTCCTGATAGCGCGGAAGGACCTTATCGATTCCAGCGATGGTGATGAGGGTTTCGGGCAGAGTGAGGCACATGCGGCCGTTGCCCTCGCTCTCGACGACGCAGACACCGCCGGTCTCAGCGATGAGAAAATTCGCGCCGCTGACACCGGTTTTGACGCGGAGAAACTTTTCGCGCAAGAACATGCGCGCTGCATCCGCGAGGTCCTGGGGCTGGTCGCCGAGCTCGGGCAGATGCATGGTCCGCTGAAAGATCTCGCGAATCTGCTGGCGATTTTTATGCAGCGCTGGAACCACGATATGCGAGGGCTGATCGTGGCCTAGCTGAATGATCAGCTCGGCGAGGTCCGTCTCATAGGGGTGAATTCCTGCCGCCTCGAGGGCTGGATTCAATTGAATTTCTTCGGTGGTCATCGACTTGATCTTGATGACCTCATCGGAGCCGGTCGCCTTCACCAGGCTGACAACGATCCGGCGAGCTTCGGCCGCGTCTCGAGCCCAATGCACGACGCCACCGGCTCGCGTGCAGTTGGCCTCGAACTGTTCGAGATAGAAATCGAGATACTGCATGGTGTGCTGACGAATCTGCTTGCCGGCCTCGCGCAGGGCCTGCCAGTCCAGCATCTCGTCGACGACGCGGGCACGCTTGGCCTGAATGACATCGGTCGCGTGACGCACGTTTCTGCGCAACTGAGAGTCCCCCATCGCGACTTTCGCGGCCATGGGGAAGGTGGGCGCGGTCTTCGGATCCAGGGGACCTGCGCTCACGCTTCCACCTCTTCATCACTGGCGAGAATTTCAGCCAGGTGCAGGGTTTTTACACCAGTGTGCTGACGGTGCAGCGCTCCCTGAATATGCATGAGACAGCTGTTGTCACACGCTGTGCAGGTGTCAGCCTTGGTGTCGAGAACGGCGGAGATTTTCTCCTCCAGCATGGCGCTGGATACGTCTGCATTCTTGATGGCGAAGGTTCCGCCGAAGCCGCAGCATTGCTCGACGCGGTCGAGTTCAACGAGGTCAATTCCGCGGACGGCCTTCAAGAGACGAAGCGGGCCATCACCAAGGGACAAACTGCGGAGGCCGTGACAACTGGCATGGTAGGTGACGCGGTGAGGATAGTAGGCACCGACATCCTCGAGGCCGAGACGGTTGGTCAGGAACTCGGAGAACTCGAAGACTTTGGGCAAGAGGGTTTCGACGTCGGCGGAGAGGCGAGAATCGCCGATCTCTACGGCCATTTTGGGATAGTGATCGCGCATCATGGCCACGCAGGAAGACGAGGGAACGACGACGACCTCGGCTCCCCGGAACTGGTCGACGAAGCGCTGGAGTAAGGGCAGGGCTTCCGCCTGATAGCCGGTATTCCAGTGCATTTGCCCACAACAGGTCTGGCCGGGAGGGAAATCTACGGTGTGGCCGAGCCGCTCGAGGACGCGGACCACCGATTTCCCCGTGGAAGGGAATAGAGTGTCGTTATAGCAGGTGATGAACAACGAAACTCGCATAACGGCCTCCGCAGCATGACTTGTTCGACAGCGTGATTCAATAGAGAGTATATTTTCCCTACGCAATTCAGAGTTGTGTTTTATCGTACGCTAAGAATTTATCCTGCAACCATCATGAGGCAAGAGTGGGACCTAATCCGTTTATCGGCGTAATTTATCACTGGATCGGTGGTTTTGCCTCTGCCACCAATTTCATACCCTTTCGCGGTATCAAACGCTGGTCGTGGGGGATTTACTGGCTGATCCAGGGATTCGCTGCCTGGATTGTCGCGCCGGTTGTGCTGGCGTATATCTTCGTGCCCAATGTGGCGGGCATTCTGCACGCTGCGCCTTCTTCGAGCATTTACTATGCGCTGCTGTGGGGTTCGCTTTGGGGGATTGGGGGACTGACCTTCGGGCTGGCGATTCGGTATCTTGGGATTGCGCTGGGGTATGCGATTGCGCTGGGACTTTGCACGGCGTTTGGGACGCTGATCCCTCCGATTTATGACGGATCGATCCATACGATTCTGCATGAGACTTCGGGCCAGATTATTCTCGCGGGCGTGGCATTGTGCCTGGTGGCGGTGGCGGTAAACGGGGCGGCGGGCTTATCGAAGGAACGGGAGATTACTCCCGAAGAGAAGATCGAGGCGGGAGAGTCGGACTTCTCGTTCGGCAAGGGGATTGCGGTCGCGATCTTTGCGGGGATTATGAGCAGCTTCTTTGCGTTCGGGCTGGATGCAGGAGCTCCGATCGGCAAGATCGCCAAAGCGGAGTTGCTTGCGCATCATCGACTCGACCTGTGGCAGAACCTGCCGATCCTGATCGTCGTGTTGTGGGGAGGGTTCGCGACGAATTTTATCTGGTCGGTGATTCTGATTGTGAAGAATCATTCGATTCGGCAGTTCGCTGGAGAGGCCGGGCATAACCCGATGCGCGCTGGCCATGTGTCGGGGGACACGCTGGTGGACTTCGACCCACGCGAAGGGTCGACGAAGGGGCGCATTGCACCGAGGACGCTGGCTGCCAATTATTTATTCGCGGCGATGGCTGGCGTGATCTGGTATTTCCAGTTCTTCTTCTACTCGATGGGACAGACGAAGATGGGCAAGTACGACTTTTCGAGCTGGACGCTGCACATGGCGAGCATCATCATCTTCGCGACGCTTTGGGGCCTGGCGCTGAAAGAGTGGAGAGGCACGAGCCGGCGGACTAAGACGCTTGTAGCCCTGGGGTTGTTCCTGCTGGTCGGCTCTACGGTGGTGGTGGGCTATGGCAACTATTTGAAAGCCATGCAGCCTGTGACGGTGCAAGCCCTGGCGGCCAAGGCAGGGTAAGCGCGGTTGCTGGCCACGCTGTTCGTGGTTAACAGATGCGCGGCAGATGCTCTCCGATTTGCATCGGGATGATGCGGGTTGCCAGCTACTGTTTACTGCCTGGGGATGTGTCCTTGTTTTGCCATTTTGCGGTGAGTTTCCTGTCGGCGAGAGCTTTGATGAAGACGCCGCCGACTACGCTGCGGGCTTGAAAGCCAACCTGCTTGCCGGTTTTGGTGTCATACCAGTCCGTCAGAGGAACTCGGCTTGGGCCCTCGCTGGTCCATCGATAGATGGGGTCGATGATGGCGTTGAATTGCTCGGATGTCGACGCGAGGATCGCGGTCCAGACGGACCAGTCGAGCTTGGTGTAGTCGGCACGGCTGTCGAGCGGCAGACCGTAGCGATTGAGCTTCGTCATGTAGAACTTCAGCTCGGTCTCGCGGACACTCTTCGGGAAGAGATCGTAGCCGAGCAGGTCATCCCAGACGAGATTGTACTTCTGGCTCCAGGTGTCAGGACTATTGAAGGCGAGCTTGTAGTGGTCACCTTCCTGGGCCATCACGATCCACTTTTCCGCCATCTTTTTCGCGCTGGTTTTGTACTCGCTTGCCACGTCGCCCTGCTTGAGCAGATGCGCAAGATCGGCGTAGGCGGCCAGGGCTTCGATTGCCTTGATGGAGAGATTGGCGTTGTGGGCTACGTGCCCGGCAAAGTCGTCGGTCGTCAATTGATTTTCAGGGTCGAGACCNNTCGACGGCGTCTACCAGGATGAGCATGTTGCCGCTCTCCTCCACCGGCATCTGGTTGTCTTCTGTCTTCTCACCGCCGCCGTAGACCTGCCCGTTGGCGAGGGGATACTGTCCGAGGTCGTGGGGAGCGAACGGAAACTTCCAGCGTGCGAGCGCTGAATATTCGAGCACAGGAAGCAGTTGTGCCTCAAGCAGCTTCGGCTCGAAGAACAGAAATAGCGGAGCGGAGGGGTAGAGGACATCGACGGTGGCGATGCAGCCATTGGAAGAGTTTTCCTTGGCGAAGAGCATCGGATCGCCGTTAGCATCGGCTACGAGTTTGTGCGCGGCGATCGCCTGCCGGTACGCCAGAATGGCAATCGCGGCGTAATGCGCTCCGGCCGTGTTGGTGAGGTCGGCGGTTAGTTCGGTGTCGAATGCGGTGCCCTGCGCCTCCAAGGCGGGATATTGCGTCTCAGCGGTATCCAGCATCGTCTCCACCGGCATATTGTTGCGCTGCCAGTAGGGTCGCAGATTCCGCTCAAGATATTGGATCGCGTAGCCTTCGGTGTAGGAGACGAGGAGGTGACGCGCGACTGGCTGTGAGCCGACGGATCCGAAGTCGAGGACCGCAGCGAGGGACGGGCTGCGATTGGCGGCCATCGGCATTCCCATGGTGTCGTCGGAGGGGAGAGAGCCGAGTTTGGCGAAGGTCTCGGCGGGATGAGGGGTGAGGAATAAGGTGTGCTTCTCGTCTCTCGGGACTGCGAGATGGAAGTATCCCCAGTCGATGCGGAGGTTGTCGCCGGAACGGTTGAGGAGGTTCTGATCCCGAGAACCAACGGAGAGAACGTCGAGCGATCGAGTCTGGTTGCGAGAGGTTGTGACGAGTTCGCTGGCATCATTGACCGCGATCACGGGATCGACATCCAGAAGCAGCGAGACGTGATGGTTCGAGCCATCGGTGGACGAGGCTGACCAGGTGAGATAGGTCACGGGGCGCGATAGCAGGTCGAGATCGCTGAGGATTGCTGGAGTGAAGAAGGCGAGCTTGAGGGTGATGCCGTCCTGACGGAACTCGTAGAACGTGTGGGTTGGCGTGATGGAGCTCGCCGTCTGGGACATGGCGGGAACGTTGTTGGGGTGACGACCGAGGAAGCGATAGGGCTTGTTGTCGATGCGGACTACGCCTTGGATTGGCTGGGGGCTTCCGGTCCAGTGCATGGTGTCGGAGTCGGTGAGGTTGTCGGTGTTGGACCAGACGCTGAAGTAGGGATCGTGCGTGATGAGTGGCGTTGCTGGAGCTCGTTGCTGGGCGTGCGAAGGGATTGCCAGACAAGCGAGGATGCAACTGGATACGAGCGAACGCACTACCTTCATACACTTCTCCTGAACTCGATGGACTTGCTGACGGAAATGCAGCGCTGCAACCTTCGTCGTTCCAAGTATATGAAGGTCGTGGAGATTGTGCTGGATGGGGGTTTTGGCGAGGGAGTAGAGTTGTGGGATTCGGAAGCTGGAGGAGACGGAATGCGGAAATGGTTTTTGGTGGTGATGATGGCTGCGATGGTGTTGCCTGCGGCGGCGGCGAAGCGGTCGGGTGCGAAGGGGTTTGATCGGACGGCGGATGCGGCGCTGGGGGCGATGAGGGCTCGGGCGGAGGGGATGGGCATCGGGGGAGTTGCTGTGGTGGCTTATTTTGAGGGAGAGACGATCCAGTCNNCCGAGATGGCGGATACGCTGAAGGATAGCGGGAGCGGGGTGCGGCCGCCGATGACGGGGGAGTTTGGGTGGAATGGAGGGGTGATCGGGCGGGTGAAGGGGGGATATTGGATCGTCGCGTTCAGTGGAGGGAAGTCTGCGGACGATGTGGCGATCTCTCGGGTGGGATTGGCCAGGGCTACGGGGGTGGAGCCGGGGCGGTGACCCGCTGGGGGCCCCCTCCCCTCCCCCCCGGTACTTTTTGGCC
>DHWW01000003.1:0-1997 GCA_002413385.1 Granulicella sp. UBA5172 | reverse complement strand
GGACGGCGAGGGTTTTTGGGGGAGTTGTGGTTTTTGGCCCTACTTCTATTTTAGCGGGTGGGTGGGGGTAACTATGCCAAGTTTTTGGAAGTTTTATCTCATGGGGAATGAGAGGTTTAGGGGATTCTGGCGGGGTTGGGGGGCTTGACAAGGTTTCTGCCCGGCGCGGACGGCGAGGGTTTTTGGGGAGATGGGCGGGAGCTGTCGCGCGTGGTGCGACAGCCCACTCATGACATGAAGCCGTCATGAATGGGGCACCCGGCCCTTCCGGTTTGGGATGGGGCTATCTTGGCATCCTGCGAACCCACATCTCAAAGGCGAGATGTGGGGCACCCGCTGTGTGGTGGGTTCAGACCTGGGCCACCCGCCGACGGAGTTCGAAGGCCCTTGCGCTTTTGATAATGGGCAAAACGGATTCAAATCTAAGGTTAATACTTTGTCTGCTTTTTATTTGATGCTTGCATCTTTAATACGAATACATCATCATATTATTACTTGCTCAGCGTAATTCTGAGCGTCATCCCTGGACACGGGGTAATGTGCAGAAGAAAACCGCTCAGGCGGTTTTCTTCGTTTAAGTCTCTTCTTTTGCGGCGATGCTCAACATTATGGTCTCATTTAGAATCTCAGACTTTGCAGACCACATGGGTTTTGAGTTCACGAAGCGCCTAAGTCCTTCATCGTGGGTTTGAAATGAAGTTGTGACGATGCGCTGATTCATGTCCTCGTCAATTTGAGTAAATACAACCTTTAATGGTGCGCCGCCTTTTGCGTATCGTTTTACATAAACTTGATCCCCAGCGATTCGTTTATGTCCGTTTACATAAATCGAATCTGCATTACGAATAACGTCGGGTATCCAAAAGAGCGTCTTGGCGCGTTGATCGTCAAAAGCATAATCCAATTCAGAGCAATTTTTCCTCAAGTGATTGATTGCAATTGTGGCTTTTGCCTTTGTGCCGCGAAACGACAATTGAATAAGTTTCGGAAAGTTATAATCTCGAAACCATATTCGCGTACCTAATGGATCCTCCACAAATCTGTCTACCAACTCTCGTTCATATTTTCTAAAAAGGTCCGCAATTGTGGCTTCCAGCACGTAATCCGGACGTTGGGCGCCGATGCGCTGCACTCGTCCACGAATTGGAACCACTTTAGTCATTCTCCTTGGCTCCATTTCGCCTTAGGTATCTCTTTGCTCAATTCGTATTCATTCATTTTGTCGATGATTGAATAGACCAGTTCGCGCTCTTTGCCCACCAAACCGAACGGATTAAACGTTCCGCTAATTGTCAGCGATCCGCCAACTGACTGGAGCTGAATTGTTTTCATGGCAGAACCACCAGAATTCTCTTGCATAGGGCTCGACTGCCGTTCCGGGATATCCGCAACGACGCGGCGGCGACGGCGGGGTCGTGTCATGGTTGCACCACGCTCGGCCCCACCCGCACCCGATACATTGGGCGATCCACTAGCGAATCGCGATGAAAGAGGGATTTTGCAAAACTCCGCCGCTTTGATGAAGAAGCGAACAGCTCGATCCCGTGTTGTGCCCGATACGCCATATTTGCCTATGGCTTCATTGAGTTGGCCGGGCGTGGCGGTCTTTAAGTCTAGCTCGAAAACGTTCGGGTAACTTACGCGAAGGATCTTGCTAAAAAGCTCTCTCTCAGCCTCGCTATCAGGCTCGAGCGCAACGAGGTCGACGAGAACTTGCTGCGTGTTTTGAGCTNNAGTCTGCTCCTGACCGCGAACCCCATGCCGTCCTGTCAATATTCTTTGGGAGGCCATGGTTCCGTAAGAGCCCTACGGCGGATCGTAGGGTAGCGAAGGACAGATAAACAGCAATCGATTTTGATTCTCTGGATTCCATGCACTAGGCCTCTGCCGTAATAGTACGACATGACACAGTACATGGACTGTGGATAACTTGAAATGATTCGATCTACTCGACCGTAACACTCTTTGCTAAGTTGCGGGGTTGGTCTACGTCGCAG
>DHWW01000197.1:1957-9303 GCA_002413385.1 Granulicella sp. UBA5172 | reverse complement strand
ACTTTGGATAGAAAAGTATCGGGGGGGGAGGGGTGTACCCCCCGCGCTCGCCCTCTACCGCCGCAACGGCTTCGCCGAGGCCGGAACCCGATCCTTCCAGGTCGGGACCCAGGCCTGCTCCGACCTGATTTTTGCTAAGCCCCTCGCATTAAGCACCAAAGCCCACACCACCCCGGTGCGGGTTTTGGTGCCTAATGCATCCTTTCCTACCCACAACCGTCTAACTTAGTGGTAGACTGAGAGTCGCTGGAGACGTGCGCCACCGAGTTGCCGAAGCACCGCTAATCCAATTAGCACGTGTCTTCCGCCCGCGCCCGCGGCCTTGACCGCAACCCCGTCCCAATGACCCCGCTACAACCCCGGGAGTTCCTCGCACTGATTTCCCCGATAGGTATCACGCGATGTACTCTCACGATTTTTTTTGAGGCTCCGCTATCCGCGTGAGTCCATCTTAGGAGCGCCTTGTGGCTGAAGAACTAGACAAGTACGAAGAAGACGTAGACCATATCATCGACACCGGCAAGGAGAAGGGCTACCTCACCTACGGCGAGGTCAACGACCTCCTCCCCGGCGATATCACCTCGCCCGACGAGCTCGATGACCTGATGACGACCATCAACACCCAGGGCATCGACGTCCTGGCCGAAGGCCGCCGCGGCTCCAAGGTCGACGCCGACGATCGCGACTCCGACAACGAGTCCGGCGAAGATTCCGACGATGTCGAACTCGACCTCTCGCCCGGCACCCTCGAAAAAACCAACGACCCCGTCCGCATGTACCTCCGCGAGATGGGCACCGTTCCCCTGCTCACCCGCGAAGGCGAAGTCGAAATTGCCAAGCGCATCGAGCGCGGCCAGCTTCGCGTCATGAAGGCCATCTCGCGTTCGTCGATCGTTATTCGCGAGATCGTCGGCCTCGGCGAAGACCTCAAGCGAGGCGTCCGCAACATCAAGGAAGTCGTTACCTTCGACGAAGAGGAACTCACCGAAGAGATTCTCGCCGCCCGCGTCAAAGCAACGGTCGCGCGCACCGACGAGCTCGTCAAGCACCAGAAGAAGGCCGCTGACTACTTCGCCAAGTCTGAAGATCCGCAGGGCAAGGACGCCAAGGCAAAGGCCAAATTCGCGCGTAAGAACCTCTGGCTCCTGGGCCGCGAGAACGTCTTCGTCTCCCGCATCGTCCGCGAGTTCAAGTACACCAACAACGAGAAGAAGCGCCTGCTCGACAAGGTCAACAAGACCGTCGACGCCATGCGCACCCTCGAGCGCCAGATTCGCTCCCTCGAAGCCAAGTTCGACGCCTCGCGCTCCGAAGAACTCAAGAAGGAATACAAGCGCCAGCAGAAGAACTGCCGCGTCGATCTCGAGCGCGTTGAAGCCGACGCCGGCATCTCCCACGAAGACCTCAAGCGTACCCAGCGCGAGATCATCCAGGGAGACATGGACGCCGAGAAGGCCAAGCGCGAGCTCATCGAAGCCAACCTTCGCCTCGTCGTCTCCATCGCGAAGAAGTACACCAACCGCGGCCTCCAGTTCCTCGACCTCATTCAGGAGGGCAACATCGGCCTCATGAAGGCCGTCGATAAGTTCGAGTACCGCCGTGGCTACAAGTTCTCGACCTACGCCACCTGGTGGATTCGTCAGGCCATCACCCGCGCCATCGCCGATCAGGCCCGGACTATTAGAATTCCAGTCCACATGATCGAGACCATCAACAAGCTCATCCGCACCTCCCGTCAGCTGGTGCAGGAGCTCGGCCGCGAAGCCTCCTCCGAAGAGATCGCCAAGCGCATGGACATCCCCGTCTCGAAGGTCCGCAAGGTCCTCAAGATCGCGCAGGAGCCCATCTCGCTCGAGACTCCAATCGGCGAAGAGGAAGATTCGCATCTCGGCGACTTCATCGAAGACCGCATGGCCGTCAGCCCCTCCGACGCCGTGATCGCGGTCAACCTGAAGGAGTACACGTCGCAGGTTCTCCGCACCCTGACCCCTCGCGAAGAGCGTGTCATCAAGATGCGCTTCGGCCTCGAAGACGGCAGCGAGCACACGCTCGAAGAAGTCGGCCAGTCCTTCCAGGTCACCCGCGAGCGCATCCGCCAGATCGAAGCCAAAGCTCTCCGCAAGCTGCGTCACCCTAGCCGCTCGCGCAAGCTCAAAGCCTTCGTCGACGGCGTCAAGGAAATGTAACGAGAACGCATCACAAATACAGAGGGCGCGCCATCAAGGCGCGCCCTTTGTATTTAACCTCAAGCTTATTTACCCAGATGGTTATCAAAGAACTTCGCCATCAATCCATCTGCCTCTTTCGACTCCGGCAGCTCAGGATTATTCCAGAAAGCATGTGGTAGCGCCTCAAACACAACCAACTGCGCATCGACTCCGGCCCGCAGATATGCCCTGTGCAGAATCGTCGTTCCACTCAGCAATAGATCCCGCCCACTCGTAATAAAGAGCGTCGGCGGAAAGCCCGTGAGGTCCGAATATATCGGCGAGAGCACCGGATCTTTCGGATCAGTCGACCCCACATACGGTCCAAGAGAAACACCATCCGGCGGAGGGGGATTCAGATGCCCCGACAATCCATTCAGCGCATACATCGCAATCGAATCCCCCACACGGCTGAAGTCGCCCATCCCTGAAAACACGCCCGTCGCTCCCGGCATCGGCAGGCCCAACTGCTTGATCTTCGACGTAACTTCCGCGGTAAGAATCGCGCCGGCCGACGTCCCATAGATCCCAATATTCTTCGGCTGGTATGTCTTCAACAACTCCTTGTACACCGCCACCGCGTCATCCAGCCCGGCAGGAAACGGATGCTCGGGAGCAAGCCGGTATCAGCACCGCAATCACCTTCGTCCCCGTCAGATTCGCCATCGGAATCGTCTCCGTCAGCGAGCCCGAATCTGAATCGAAGCCACCGCCATGCAGATTGATCAGCACGCGATCGAGCTTGGCTGCCGACATCGTCAACGGAGTCACCACCCGCACCGGCACTCCCGCGATCGTTGCCTCAGCAACGTTCGCCGGATACAGCTTCTTCGAAACCTCGCCAGCGCCGGCCTGCCACTTGTCCGTTCCCGTGCGCCTCTGCTGCAATGTCTGCGGCACGTTCGCGTCTGACACCACGCGCGCCAGCATCGCCTGCGCCTCTGGGCTGATCGTCTTTGGCACCGGCACCACACGCGTCACATACGCTGTCCCATCCGGCCCAATCGTGCTGCTGTCCTTGTGCTCCTGCGCAAACCCACTCGCCGTGATCAACGCAACCGCCATCACACCCGCAACCAACCGTCGCATACGCTCTCCCTAAAACACCCTGCTACTTCACCGCATCAGGATACAGAAGTTCCAGCGTCTTGCGCAGCGCCGTGTCCTACGTAAGCGTCGCCTATGGAAACTCCGGCAGCCGTGTGAATTGGACATCGTAAACATTGGGTGCGGTAAAGTCAGGCCCCAGAAGCCGTAGAGAAGCATTCCCTTCCTGCTCTTGATTCAGCAGATACGCTGGCAGCCATAGGGTCCCAACCGTCGGCCCCACCGCCAGCAGAAAGTGTGGATGCTCTGGCAGAAAGCTTCCAACATCCATCGTCTGATAGGAAAGCATCTTGCCGAACAGCAGGAAGTTCATCTGCGACGTACTCGACAGAGGATATTTCTTGACTTCGGCAATATTTGTCAGAAAGTAGAGGCGACGTTTCAACTCCGGAGGAGCGTAACGCTCCAGCCGCGTGTACAGAAGATGATCGCCGACAAGCACCGGCAGGTCACTTCCCTCGAGCAGCTTGACCCACGCCGCGCTATCGTAGCTCGCCTGCAATTGCGCATGCACTCCGCGCCGGATGGGCCATCGCGTGAAGCCCTTCAGGGATCGTCTTCAGATCTTTTCGCAGGGTCACCGACGCAAAAAGAATCAACAACACAACCCCGGCAGCCTGCGTGCGTCGCGCATGTTCCGCAAACACCGTCACCAGCAGAATCGCGAGCCCGATAGCAAACGACATCACGTAATCCGCGCGATACGCATGCAGAAGATACGAGGGCGGCAACACATAAATCGGTAACGCCGTCAGCATCACCACAAACACCCACTCCGGCAACAAGAAGCCGGTCGTCAACCTCTGCGTATCTTCAGTTGATGGAGTGCGCTCCCGCAGCAGCGCCGTCACCATCACCGCAGCAAAAAAGAGGATCAGTATGAGCCGCCAGTCCTCCACGAAGTAGTCGATGTACGTCTGCTTCATCAGCGCGGCACTGGGCGGCGACCAGAAATTCGACCCATACAACTTCGACGCCAGCAGATCTCCACGCAACACCGGCAGCAGCGCCAACGGATATGACACCAGCGCGATCCAGACAGGCCAGTCCACTCTCTTCCGGCGATAGTCCCGCAGCCCCTGCGCCGCCGCAAACGGAAGGAAAAGGAAAATCGCAAAGCTGTGCGAGTACAGCGCCAGCACCAGCCCGAACCACAGTCCCACCACGTTCCATCCGCGGCTTTTCCCCTCCATCGCCGACTGCCAGCACATCATCGCAAACGCAACGCCGCCAAACTCTAACGCGTAGCTCTTGGCAAACACCGCATAGTCCAGCAGTGGAAGCGACATCAGCAACAGCAACATGGCGAACGCGTACACCGCCGGATACCGCCGTCTCACAAACACAAACGAGCAGAGCATCATCACCAGGAACGCCACCATGGCGGGCAGCCTTGCACTAATCTCCGCACTCGCCGACAGCTTTAGCAGCGGATGGATCAACAGCGCATACAGCAGCCCGATCGTATCCAGCCCTCTTGCGTAGAAGTTCCAGATATCGCGCCAATGCGGAAACGAAGCCACGCGCACCACGACCAGTTCGTCGTACCAGAGGTAAACGCTGGATGCCCGTCCCACCAGCGCTATCATGAACAGGATCAGCAACACGCACATCGCAGCGCCAGCGTGCTCTTCCACCTTCGCTCCGATGCGTTCGAGCACAGGGCCTGCCTTCTCTCTTGTTGTGGATCCGGAAATCATGGTTCTCTCGATGTTGATGTGGGGTTGTACTCTTATAATCTATCTAGCCAGCGCCATGAACGGTGCAGCAAGCGATTGTTCTCACTGAAAGAGTCAACGCCTGCAGCCGAAATCGCGCAACTCTTTTCAGTAACCCGCCAGAGGATCTCCATGCCGTCCTACGATCTATGCATCGTGATTCCCACGTTGAACGAACGCGAGAACATAGCGCTGTTATTGGAGAAGTTGCGGTTCACACTTCATGATATCCGCTACGAGGTCATCGTAGTCGACGACGACTCACCCGACGGCACCGCGGCCGCGGTCAAGACTCTCTCCCGTACCCAGAGCGACCTCCACGTCATCCATCGCATTGGCCGCCGCGGCCTCGCATCGGCCTGCATCGAAGGCATGCTCGCCACCTCGGCCACCTACATCGCGGTCATGGATGCCGACCTCCAGCACGACGAAACCGTCCTCCCCGAGATGGTCCGCCGCATCGCCTCCGAAAACCTCGATCTCGTCGTCGGCTCGCGCAACATCGGCGGCGGCAGCATGGGAGATTTCTCCACCTGGCGCGTGCGTCTCAGCCGCCTTGGCCGCCGTCTCAGCGGCGTAGAAAAGCATGCCGTCCTCACCGATCCCATGAGCGGCTTCTTCGTCGTCCGCCGTACATTCTTCGAGCAAATCGCGCACCGGCTCACCGGCATCGGCTTCAAGATCCTGCTCGACATCGTTCTCTCCGCCCAGGGCCAGATCCGCATCGGCGAAGTCCCGTACCACTTCCGCCTCCGGCAGCACGGCCAAAGCAAGCTCGATCTCATCGTTGGGCTCGAATACCTCGAACTCATCCTCGACAAGTTCATCGGCAGTTACATCTCCGTACGCTTCGTGATGTTCTGCCTCGTCGGCGCCATCGGCACCGTCATTCATCTGCTCCTGCTCGGCGGCCTTCTCGATCTCGCGCGCTTCAGCTTCATCGAATCCCAGGCCTCCGCCACGGGCATCGTCATGATCCTCAACTACGTGCTCAACAACTCCTTCACCTACCGTGATCGCCGCCGCCGCGGCACAGCTTTCTGGTTCGGCATGCTTACCTTCAGCATCGCGTGTTCGCTCGGTGGCGTCGCCAACGTCCTCATCAGCGGCGAGGCTTTCCGTCAGGGAATGCCCTGGCCCCTCGCCGGCATCACCGGCCTGCTCTTCAGCGCTGTCTGGAACTACGGGGTCACCGCGATGACCACCTGGCGCCGGGCCAGACGATCGGCTGCGCAGCGCGCCGAGCGCCGAGCCCAGGCGACCGCCCTTCCTGAATCTAAAGACGCCGAGATCCAGCCCTCCGTCCCCGCCATCGATACCAACCGCTAGCGCGGCCAACACCCGCTGTTCCCTCCTCGATACCTTTCCCCGCAACCTTTCCCCGCAATATTTCTCTTCCTGCAACATTGCCTCCGTACGCTCAATACATGCGCTTAAGCTTCGTCGTACCCGCTTATAACGAAGAGGCCTACCTTCCCGCCTGCCTCGACTCCATCCTCGCCCAAACCCGCACCCTCCCCTCCGGCACCTGCGAGATCATCGCCGTCAACAACGCCAGCACCGACCGCACCCGCGACGTCGTCCTCACCTACCTCCACTCCGGAGTCAAGCTGATCGACGAGCCGCGCAAAGGCCTCACCTTCGCTCGCCAGGCAGGCTTCGCCGCCAGCACTGGCGAGCTCATCGCCAACGTCGACGCCGACTCCCGCCTCACTCCCCACTGGGTCTCCAACGTCCTCGCCACCTTCGCCAAATCCGACGCTGACGCCCACGCTCGCACGCTCAACGCAAAACCCCTCGCCGCCCTCTCCGGTCCCATCCTCTACTACGACCTCACGCCCCGCCAGCGCGTCCTCGTCCGCGTCTTCTACCTCACCGCCTGGGATCACCTACGCGCTCAACCGCTACATCCTGCGCGTCGGCTCCATGGTGCAGGGAGGCAACTTCATCACCAGCCGCACCGCACTCGAAGCCATCGGCGGCTTCAATACCGCCATCAGCTTCTACGGTGAAGACACCGACATTGCCCGCCGCCTCAACGACGTCGGCGAAGTCCGTTTCACCTTCTCGCTCAAAATGTTCTCCTCCGCCCGCCGCCTCAAGAGCGAGGGCATCCTCACCATGGCCGCCCGCTACTCCATCAACTACCTCTGGACCACCTTCCTCCACCGCCCCTTCACCAACACCTACGTAGACATCCGTGAACCCCTAACCCCCACCCCCCAGCCAGAGAGTTAGCCAAACGCAAGCAATGAAGGACGCAGCAATCGCCGCGCCCCCCGCCTTCTCTATCCTCTACCCTCTATCCCCTGCC
>DHWW01000197.1:0-1927 GCA_002413385.1 Granulicella sp. UBA5172 | reverse complement strand
TCACGATTCCCTGCATCACCAGCGGCACCCGACCCTCCGGCCACAGCTCCGCAAGCGGCCGCATCACGCCATCTTTATCCGGATGAAACGTCCGCTCATCCCACCGCTGCCAGCCCGGCATAAACTCCGGAAAGTCCGTCACAGCATTCAGCGTCGAGCGCAGAATCCGCTGCTCCCACCGACCTTGATACTGATCCATAAAGTGCACATGGCTTACGCGATCCACGCGAACCTCTTCCACAAACTCCGTGAAGCTCACCGCCGACGTCAGGTTGATATTCGCGTTCGGCTCCAGCCCATGCCGGTCGCCCCCCGAGATCACCAGGTGCCCCGTCTCCTTCGCCAGCCGCGCCGTCTCGCGATTCTCCTTCACGTGCCGCAGCCCATTCAGCTCGACAGCATGCACGCACCGCCCAGCCTCCTTCAGAAACCGCCGCACCTCCGCCAAATGCCCCGCCCCCACCTTATGCAGATCCCACAGCGGATGATTGAACACGATCAGCACCTGCGGGCTCTCATGCAACTCGCGCAGCATCGACAGCAGCTTCCGGTCGCTCTCCACCGAAGTCGTCACCGCCTCCGCCGTAAACGCCGCCATCCGCCGCATCCACTCCACCCCATCCCGACTCGGAATGTTATGAATCCCCAGATGAAAGATCGTCTGCCCATACGGCGCCGACCACTCCACGCTCACCGGAATATGCCGCGACGACGGAACCGTCCGCAGCAGCATCGCCGCGTCAATCGTGTCGTGGTCCGTAATCGACACCAGCGAGTTCAACCCCAGCTTCTGAATCTGCCGCGACTCCAGGTCATACGCCATCTTCGGCTGCAATGGCGGCCGCCAGTTCGCGCGATCGAAGTCCAACTTCACGCCGTGCTTCTCACTGCACGCCGCATAGTAGTCGAACACCCGCTTCAATCCCGGCATCACCACGAACATCGCATGGATGAACCCCAGCGTCTCCTCCGACACGCTCGTATGGCTATGCAGCGACACGCCCGTCGTAAACTCGTGCGTTGCCGTCGGCTGCTTCCAATTGCTCGTAATCCTGCTGTTCAAACTCCGCGAGTGCATCTGCATGGCTTCCTCCGCAGTTCTCCAAACCTGCTTCAAGCATGCCTATCGCAAGCAAACGCACAATGACCGCAGCAACAATAAAAGGCTAAATTCGCACCCGGGGGGTTCCCCCCTCAGATACCTCAGATACCTCAGATACGCCCCTTACAGCGCCGCGCCTCTAAACGCCGCGCCCCTCTATTGACCTGCGCGCAGCGCCCACATCTTCAGATCGCCATAGCGCCGCGCCCTCATCTCATACGCATACGCCGCACAGTTCCTTCCCTCGCGTTTCGCCCTGTACAGCGCCTCATCCGACAGCTGCCGCAGCGTCTCCGCATCCGTCGCATCATCCGGATACACCGCCACCCCAATACTCACCGTCACCCCCACTTCGCCAATGGACAGCTGCAGCGGCGCCTCGAACATGCGCAGCAGGCTCGCCGCTATCCTCTCCGCGTCCGACGCCCTGCTCAACCCGCTAACGACCGCCGTAAACTCCTCGCCCCCCGTCCGCGCAATCGTATCCACCTTCCGAATCATGCTCTTCAGCCGTGCCGCCACCTGCTTCAGACACTCATCTCCCACCAGGTGGCCATACGTGTCGTTGATCAGCTTGAAATGGTCCACATCGATGGTGTACAGCGCGGCCTTCAGCTGCTCCCGCTCAGAGACGTTCAAGCATTGCTCCAGCCGATCCTCCAGTAACTGCCGGTTCGGCAGCCCGGTCANNCCTTATGCCGGTGCTGCATCCGCGTTCCCTCCGTCGGCGCTCCCAGCACACGCTCTATATCCTCGATATCCTCATCCTCGATATCCTCGGTCTCCTCATCCCCGGGCGACTCCAGCTCCGCCATCCGCATCCCC
>DHWW01000023.1:4477-6286 GCA_002413385.1 Granulicella sp. UBA5172 | reverse complement strand
GCCCAGAGGCTTTTCCCCAACTGAAAGTCGGTGTTGGGCTCAAGATGGGTATTGAGCGGCGGCCGGATGCAAGTAAGCAGTATTTCGTCGAAATTCGTCGGCGCTGCGCCCTATTTTTTCGGGGAACCCGCTGTTTACGCGACGAGGATCTCTCGCTTTGGGAGGGGAGACCGTTGTCTAATAGGCCCAAAAGCTGCAGCAAACTGGCCCTATGGACCGCTGGACGGTCCCTTCGTTCGCCAACGTCGAACATTCACGTATGAATACTACTCATTTGACCTGGGTGACCTATGGGTGGATTAGAAATTGCGGCTAGAGCCCGAATTCGTAACGACATGTCGGCCAGTGTCCCGGAATCTCATCGAGGAGGGGCAGGATAATCGGACGCTGCAGCGTTTGCGGGGACCTATCCGAATCGAGAGAATGTTGGGTGCCCCATGTCTCGATTCTGAGACATGGGAGACCTCGATTCCCAGTTCTTTGGCCAGTCGGGTATCAACAGAATCCCAGGTCTGAAAATCCAGACCTGGGGCACCCATCTTCAGTGATTCATCGAGATGTGGGCCACCCGCCTGTACAATCGTTGACCATGCGTATGTTCACGATCGCACTAGTCATTCTGACAACACCGATGCTTGCCGCCGAGTACCCGGTAGTTCATGCGTTTCGCGTGTGGGGCACGAAATCGGATACGCAGAAAGTCGAATACGAAGAGAAGTTCTCCATGTATATCGGCTGGTCAAACGGGTACTTTTCAGTACGCGGCGCGCAAGCCTTTCCGCTGCGCTTATGCATCGAAGACAACATACCTTACAGCCAAGCGATTGCCATGATCGACAAGTATCACGACGATCACCCAGAGAAATGGAGTAGTGATCTCAGCGATCAGATCGTACAGGCGCTGACAGTCGCAGGCGGCCCTTGCAGTGGCAAGGCACCTAGATAAAGTGGCCATTTGACCCGCAGGAGACTCGTCCATGAGGAAACGCGTTTACAAATTCACATCCGCGCAGCATGCCATTAGCAACCTAGAGAACAAGCGGCTCAAGCTATCAACGATCGAGGATCTGAACGACCCATTTGACCTTTGTCCGCTCGACACCACTGATCCCGCGGTCTCTGAGGCAGCAAATGCCCTCACCTCGCATTTCAGGAAGACGACAGCAATCCTGTGCTTCAGCCGGAACTGGGACAATCTTCTGCTATGGAGTCATTACGGCGCTTCTCATACCGGCATCTGTCTCGGCTTCGACATCTCTGAGGCCGATCCCGGCACCAACTACGACACCGATGTCCTCTATCAGCCCAATCTCCTGCAAATCCTCCGCCCGGAGGATCTGCCCGACGTCGCAGATCGATTTATGCGCACTAAGCACGAGAGATGGAGCTATGAACAAGAGGTTCGGATGTTCGTGGGCCTCGACGATCCGCCGGACGCGAAAGAGCTCAACTGGTTCGAGTTCGGGCCGCTCCTCGTGCTCAAGGAAGTCATCATCGGCGCACAGTGCCATCCCACCGTCAGCAAGAAGGTAGAGGAAGCAGTAAAACCCTATGGTGACGCCGTGAAGTGCAGGTGGGCAGGCATGCGCCAAGATGCTTTTCTGTTGGTCAAGCAAGACCATCCGCCGCATTGGCATGCGACAGTCGGATAGGCTCGGCGAGCCTTGCAGGGAGATTGCAAACGACTTTCGAATCCTCCCGCCGTCCGCGCAGGACCTGTCAAGCCCCTCAACCCACCCTTAATCGCGAAAACCCGCGTCCCCATTGGCGATAAATCTTTCCAAAACCTGGCATAGTTACCCCACCCAA
>DHWW01000023.1:0-4446 GCA_002413385.1 Granulicella sp. UBA5172 | reverse complement strand
CAAAAAGTACCGGGGGGGGGAGGGAGGGGGGTACCCCTCTCCCCTAATCACTAACCACTAGCCACTAGCCACTAGCCACTAACCACTGCTTCTCAGCTCCTCCAATGCAACTCCACCGGCCCCGCCAGCGGATGCTCCCCCACCCCGGTCAGCCTCCGCTGCTTCAGCGCGAAGTACCACTTCGCCGGCATGTCGGCGTCGTCGATCAGCATCAGCCCCGGGTTCGACCGTAGCCCCCGAGCCTGCTCCACCATCGTCTGCTGGTCCTGCGCCACGAACTTCGCCCCAAAGTACTTCGCAATCGCCGTCACAAACGGCACATGATACGCAATATCCCAGGCCGCCACCACGTCAATCCTGCACGTCGACGCCGTCACCGGAGTCACCGTCGTCAGCGACGTAAACCATCGCTCCCTGCCCTTCGCATTCACCGCCCGAATCGTCTCAATCCTCCGATTCGGCAGCACAAAATCAATCGTCGTCACCGGCTTCCCCAGCAGCTTATAAGGCGCCGAGTTCGACGACGGCGCATGAGCACTCATCCGAAAACCAGCGTTCCTTCCGCCATGCTCGCTGTCTTCCAATGGCTCAAACNNTCGGCAGCTCCGGCACCGCAGGCAACTCCTCCAAATCCGTCACCCGTCCCGCACCCGCCGCCGGCACATACACCCAGCAATACCCATCCCTCTCCGCCACCGGAAATGAGTTCGCATAAATCTTCGTCGGAGCCAGATCATCGAACGACGTCAGCGAAGGAATCTCCTCGCACCGCCCGCTGCAAGGCTCAAACCTCCACCCGTGATACTTGCACTGCACCGTCTCTCCATCGAACCAACCAGCCGACAGCGGAATCCCTCGATGCGGACAAAGATCCCGCATCGCAAACATCGCACCATCACTCTTCCTCCCCACCAGCATCGAGATCCCCAGCAGCGTCGTCACCGCCGTCTCCCCGCGCCCCAATCCCTCCGCGCGCAGCGCCGGATACCACTCCCCAAACACCATCTCCGCAGCAGGTCCGCCACCAGCCAACTGCACCAGGCTCTGCTGCACCGCTGCCTTCATAGGCTTCATCTTTGCCATCGCTGCCAGTCTACCCGACCCCACAAATTCGGGTGCCCCATATCTCTCCTTTGAGATGTGGGTTCGCAGGATCTCCACCTCCACACGCTTACACTGAACTCCAATGCCTCCCGCGACGCCAACCCGACCTCGCTCCACGCTCCTCACCATCCTCCTGCTCTGGATCGCCTTCTACGCCAGCTTCACCCTCATGAGCCCCTCACTCCTCGACGACGCCGACAGCGTCCACGCCGAAGTCGCCCGCGAGATGCTCCTCCGCCACGACTACGTCACCCTCCACGCCAACGGCATCCGCTACCTCGAGAAGGCACCGCTCCTTTACTGGTCCATGGCCGCAACCATGCGCCTCTCCCAGCTCTTCGGCGCAACCTCTCCCCGCGCTCTCGCCGTAGCCGCGCGCATCCCTCTCGCCCTCACCATCCTCGCCCTCGTCCTCCTCCTCGAAGCCTTCGCCCGCCGCATCTTCCACAGCCGAGACCGACCCGAAGCAGCCACCCGCACCGGCCTCTACGCCGCGCTCATCCTGCTCTCCAGCTTCGGCATCTTCCTCTTCACCCGCATCCTCATCCCCGACGCAGCCGTCTGCCTCTTCACCACCCTCGCCCTCTACGCCTTCTGGCTCACCGAAGAACTCGACACTCCCTCCCAAAACTCCGTCATCTCGACCGAAGCGAAGCGCAGTGGAGAGACCCCTGTATCGGCTCTCCGCCCAAACCCGCACGAACACCACCCTGACAACCGCCTCCGTCTCTACTGCGGCCTCTACGCCGCCGCCTGCGCCCTCAACGTCCTCACCAAGGGCCTCATCGGAGTAGTCTTCCCCGTCGCCATCGTCGTCCTCTACCTCCTCCTCACCCGCGGCCTCAAGCGCACCGCCCGCCGTCTCCGCGAGCTCCACCCCTGGTCCACCTTCGAAGCCTTCATCCTCATCGCCGCCCCCTGGCACATCCTCGCCGGCCTCGCCAACCCCACCGAAGGCCATCCCGCCCACTTCCGCTTCGTCAACCTCCACTGGCAAGTCCCGCTCCCCACACTCGGCAACGTCCACGGCTGGTTCTGGTTCTACTTCATGAACGAGCACGTCCTCCGCTACCTCAACCTCCGCATCCCCCACGACTACGACACCGCCCCTCTCTGGCTCTTCTGGGGCCTCTGTTTCATCTGGATGATGCCGTGGTCCGCCTTCGTCTTCAAGGCCACCGCCTGGGCCGCGCCCTTCTTCGGCACCACCAACCGCACGTCCATCTTCCGCAGCCAGTTCCGCCGCCACGATCTCCCCCTCAAACGTCGCGGAGCCCTCCTTCTCCTCATCTGGGCCACCGTCATCCTCCTCTTCTTCACCTTCTCCACCCGCCAGGAATACTACGTCCTCCCCGCCCTCCCGGCGCTCGCCATCCTCATCGCCGCCTGGCTAGCCCAGGACTCCCTCACCCCAAATCCATCCGCGCAACCCAACCGCACCAGCTCCGCCTCCACTCAACCAGACCGCACCAACACGTCCTCCACTCAACCACATCCGCCCGCAACCCTGTCATCTCGACCGGAGGCGGCGCACTTTGCCGCCGCAGCGGAGAGACCCGCAGCTCCCCAGCCGCTAACCCTGGGTGCCCCACGTCTCGCTTCTGAGACGTGGGTGTGAACCCCGTCAACTCCGCCGCCCGCTTCAACAGCGGCGTAAACAAATCACTCTCATAATTCGACACCTTCCCCTGCAACACCGCCGCCACCCGCTCCAACCCCATCCCCGTATCAATGCTCGGCTTCGGCAGCGGAGTCAGCACCCCATCACTAGCCCGATCGAACTGCATAAACACCAAATTCCAGATCTCCATATACCGCTGGTCATCTTCCCCAAACGGCTTATCCAATCCGGTCTCGCTCGCCGCCAACCCCAGATCAAAAAATATCTCCGAGCAAGGCCCACAAGGCCCGGTATCGCCCATCTGCCAGAAATTATCCTTCATCCCCATCTCGAAGATGCGTTCCTTCGGCACACCCGCCTCGATCCACAGCCGCTCCGCCTCATCATCTCTCGGGACGGTCCCCTCCCCCGCAAAGATCGTCACATACAACCGCGAAGTATCAATCCCAAACCACTCCGGCGACGTCAGCAGTTCCCACGCAAACGCAATCGCCTCTCTCTTGAAGTAATCCCCAAACGAAAAATTTCCCAGCATCTCAAAGAACGTATGGTGTCTCCGCGTGAACCCGACGTTCTCCAAATCATTGTGCTTGCCACCCGCCCTCACGCACTTCTGCGACGAAGCTGCCCGCGAATACCCCCGCGTCTCCGCCCCCAGAAACACATCCTTAAACTGATTCATCCCCGCATTCGTAAACAGCAGCGTAGGATCATTCGCCGGCACGAGCGAAGACGAGTGCACCCGCCGATGTCCCTTACCCTCAAAAAACCGCAAAAACTCTTCACGAATCTGATTCCCACTAAGGTTGCGCATAGACCTTCAAGTTTATCAGCGCTCCCCCGCACTCACGCCCGCCATCCACTCAGAACCAGGTCCTTCGCCGATACGCCTCATACTCTTCGCCGAACGCCTCGTGCAGCACCAACGCCTCCTTCCGTGCCCGCACCACCTGCATCGGCACCGTCACCGCCACCACCACCAGCGGAATCCACGAAGGGACAAACAGCGCAGCCCCCAAAAACATCACCTGTCCCGCAACATAAATCGGGTTCCGAATCCGCGAGTACACTCCCGTCGTCACCAACCTCGTCGCCCTCGCTCGCATCGAAAACGACTTCCCCAACTGCACCCTCGCCACCAACCACAAAACCAGTCCACCGTAAAACACCACCGCGCCCGGCAATGCGCATCGGTGTCCACGGTCCATGGCGAAACTCCACCCCCGCCCCCACCGCAACAACCAACACCAGGAACATCACAATCTTCGCCGCCATGTCGACCTCCCGCAAACCAAAATCCTTCCAGCCCGTTGCCTCGCAGCATACCTCCTCCACTCCCTCCATGTCTCTCCGAACCAGCGCGCGACGAACATCTCCACGCCCGCCCCAAAAAGTTTCCCCGCGTCTCCCCCATCCGCGCTACCGTCATAACACCAGCATGAGTTCGCGCACTCTATCTCTCGCGGCTGTCTTCGGCTTCGGTCTCTCCGCAGCAGAGCCCCACCACAGCCTCATGCACTTCTTCTTCCACCTCGGCCTCATCGGCCTCTTCCTCGTCGCCATCGTCGACAGCTCTTTCGTCCCACTCCCCCTCCCCGGCGTCACCGACGTCATGCTCGTCCTCTACGCCGCCGCCCACACCAACCCCATCCTCCTCGTCGCCATCGCCACCACCGGGTGCAGCTCTGGGAGGCTACCTCTCCACCGCCGCGGGCACGGCG
>DHWW01000227.1 GCA_002413385.1 Granulicella sp. UBA5172 | reverse complement strand
GTCTCGTCCGCTTTTGAGGTTCGATTCGTCTGGAGTTCGATCTCGTCTGGGGTTCGATTCATCTGGGGTTCGATTCTGATGTGTTCGGATCAGAAGGGAATCGACGGGAAATCCATTGCCGATTACCAGCTTCCGCGCTCACCAAAGATGTCGATCACGTGGCCCAGGCGCTGAGCACCCTCCTGCCAGTTGCCATGCAGATGTCGTTCCACTGCATTCGGATTTCCCGCAAGTATTCCCTCGATGATGTCCTCGTGTTCCTTCACCGAGACGTGCAGGTTGGAGATAATTGAACTGGCGTAGAGTCGCCAATAACGTTCAGCCTGCGGTTCAATGGCGTTATGCAATGTCAACAAACGAGCTCCGGCGCCTGCTCTAATGATCAGGCGATGAAAGCTCCGGTCCAGCTCAAAGATGTCGCCGGCATGACCACCGCGGCCATCAGCAATGCTTAGCAGGTTCTCGTTGATCGTGGTCAACTCTTTCGCGAGAGCGATCCGCTTCGGTTCGGGGATCTGAGCCGCGCCGCGTCCAGCGATCCCTTCTATCCGCCCGATGATGAGATACAGTTCATTGGCATCTTCCTTGGTGAGAGGGGCGACGATCATGCGCGACTTGCTGACTTGCCGCTGTTCGAGGACGTATCCCTCGCGCTGGAGCCAGTGGATAGCTCCGCGGACCGGCGTACGGCTCATGTTCAGCCGCTCAGCCAGATCTGCCTCTACGATCCAGGTTCCGGGAGACATCTTGCCATGCACAATCAATTCGCGTATTTCTTGAAATGCGGTCAGCAAGCTGGTGCCGTGTTCTGCCTTGTCTCTCTTGTTGCCTGAGGCCGATGAGCGAGCGCGTCGTTTGAGCTGATGTTCCTGGGGCTGGATTCGCTTGTTTCAAAGATTTTCTCCCCCCTCACTTTAGCGCATTCGTTTGATGATCGAGACATGATTATTGATGTGCAATGTATCCACAATCGTTTACAATTATGTATATGGATAATTCCCGATCTTCTTTCAGACAGCTTCAGGTGATTGATTCGCATACTGAGGGAGAGCCGACGCGGGTGGTGATCGCGGGCGGACCCGATCTTGGTAGTGGAGATCTTGAAGGCCGTTTGGAGCGACTGCGTGAGCAGGATGATTCGCTTCGGAAGAGAGTCATCTTTGAGCCACGTGGATCGGAAGTGATCGTCGGAGCGCTGCTATGCGAGCCAGTCGATCCGGCCCATGCCGCCGGAGTTATTTTCTTCAACGATGTTGGCTATCTGGGGATGTGTGGACATGGAACCATTGGGCTGGTAACGACCCTGGCTTACCTTGGGCGTATCTCGCCAGGTAAGCACGCGATCGAAACTCCCGTTGGTATTGTTCAGACAGAGTTGCATGCCGACGGCAGTGTCTCGGTGCAGAATATCCCGAGCTACCGGTATCGTGACGCCGTTGCCGTGGACGTGCCGGGATATGGAAATTTTGTGGGCGATATCGCATGGAGCGGTAATTGGTTCTTTCTCATTGGAGAGCACTCCTACGATCTGCATGTTGAGGATCGTGCGGAGCTTGTCAGGGTCACAACCGCGATCAGGTCGGCATTGACGGAGTGCGGTATTACGGGGGCTGATGGGGCCTTGATCGACCATGTCGAACTTTTTTCTAAACCTGTTGATCCTTCCAATTCGAGTCGTAACTTTGTCCTTTGCCCTGGTGCCTCTTTCGATCGCTCCCCTTGTGGCACTGGGACCAGCGCGAAGATGGCATGTATGTATGCAGGTGGGATACTTGAACCTGGAGTGACATGGCGTCAGGAAGGCATTCTGGGGACGGTGTTTGTGGGTTCTATAGAGGTTGAGGCCAAAAGCGCCAACGCGATGTCTACGCAGAGTCAGGCGGTGATTCCCACGATTGCGGGGCGCGCCTGGATTACCGCTGAATCGACGTTGCTATTCGATCCATCCGATCCATTCCAAGAGGGGATAGCCATCTGATGCAAGGGGGCCTGCACTCATTTGACGTCATCCTCCTGGGCGCGGGCATCGTGGGCTGCGCCTGTGCGCGTGAGTGCACACAGGCTGGTCTGCGTGTCGCGATCATTGAGCCAGAGGTGGTCGGTGGTGGAGCAACAGCCGCAGGGATGGGGCACCTTGTTGTCATGGACGATTCACCAGCGCAGCTCGCGCTTACGAGATACTCGCGATCACTGTGGATGNNGTGTGGGTTGCTGCGGACGCGGAAGAGATGGATGAGGTTCAAGCCAAGTACGAGACCTATGCGGCAGCTGGCGTGAATTCTGTCATCCTCGACGCGGGCGAGCTTGCACTCGCAGAACCTAACCTGCGCCCTGGTTGTGCGGGTGGTCTTCTGGTCCCGGAGGACGCCGTCATTTATCCACCCACCGCCGCTTCCTTCTTTCTTCAAGAGGCGATTCGAGGGGGTGCGGTATTGCTTCAGGGACACGCAGCGATCAGCGTTGGTAACGGCATGGTCTCTCTCAGCAATGGGGCCAAATATGCTGCTCCGCACATCGTGGTGGCGACTGGAGCCGATCAGCGGTTGCTGCCCTGGCTGAAGATGCAGCGCCGCAAGGGCCACCTGCTCGTCACCGATCGCTACCCGGGCTTCCTCCATCATCAACTTGTCGAGCTTGGCTATTTGAAGAGCGCTCACAAGACAACGGAAGACTCCGTGGCTTTCAATATTCAACCGCGACAGACTGGGCAGCTGCTGATTGGCTCGTCGCGTCAGTTTGGCAATGAAGATCCTGCGATCGACGACAATATTCTCAGGAAGATGTTGGATCGGGCGTGTGAATATATGCCTGGGCTTGCACATATTTCTGGTATTCGAGCGTGGACGGGATTTCGTGCAGCAACACCCGACAAGCTGCCGCTTATTGGTCCGACCGAAGATTCTTCTGTATTTCTGGCAGTTGGCTTCGAGGGTCTCGGTATCACCAACGCACCTGGCGCGGCACGCCTGGTTGTCGATCATCTGCTGGGGCGGAGATCCGAGATCGACGCATCGCTCTACTTGCCCGTGCGCATGACTTCTCCGGAGATGGCCCATGCCTGAGGGTGCAATCGCGACGAAGGCAGTGATGATCTGGATCAATGGCAAGGCGTGGAGTGTGCGCGAGGGTTCGGTCGTAAGCGCAGCCATGCTGGCGGCTGGAGAGCCCTGCAGGAAATCAGTTTCAGGAGAGCCGCGGACCGCGCTCTGCGGGATGGGCATATGTTTTGAATGCCGTGCGGTGATAGACGGCGTCTCACAACAGCGAACATGTCAAGTCGTGTGTCGCGATGGCATGCGTGTGGACACACAGTCATGATCTCAAAGGCAAAGGCGCAACATGCAGACGTGCTCGTCGTTGGAGCTGGCCCCGCCGGTATGGCCGCTGCGATTGCTGCGGCGACCCATGGCTGCAGAGTGCTGGTGCTCGACGACAATGCGGCGGAGGGCGGCCAGATTTGGCGTAAGGGTATCGCGGCGACACCTGATCGGTCGGAGTCTAAAGTACGGGACACGAGGCAAGCGACTCTGCGAACGGCTTTTCGTAAGTCCGGCGCGAAGCTTTTGCCCGGGCGCCGCGTCGTCGATGCGCCGCGGCAAGGGATCTTGCGCACGATTGTTGACACTCCAGCAGGTCCTATAGCGGAAAGCTTCGCCTGGGATCGTCTGATTCTGGCTACGGGCGCGCGGGAGCGGTTCCTTCCTTTTCCCGGCTGGACGTTGCCGGGCGTGGTCGGTGCAGGAGGCCTTCAGGCTCTTGTAAAAGGGGGCTACCCGGTTGCAGGAAAGCGGGTCGTTGTTGCAGGGACAGGACCGCTGCTGCTTGCAGTCGCGGCACATCTTCGGCACGATGGCGCGACTGTGGTGAGCATTGCGGAGCAGGCGGCACTTCGTCGACTAGTGCCATTTGCAGCAAGCATGTGGTCGCATCCAGCCAAGTTGAAGCAGGGAATTCGTTACCGTAGAGCCTTGGCAGACGTTCCGTATCGTATCGGTTGGTGGCCGGTGGCTGTGGAGAAGGCTTCTTCAGGAATTCTAGTGCGGTTAACAAATGGAAAGCACACTGTGGCCGAGCATTGCGACCTGCTTGCGTGTGGCTTCCATCTGGTTCCCAATACGGAGCTCGCCGAGCTGGTTGGCTGCAAGCTGAACGGTGGCGCTGTGGAAGTGAACGAGCAGCAGCAGACAACGGTTGCCGGGATTTTCTGTGCGGGTGAGCCAACGGGAATTGCCGGTCTCGACGCTGCCCTGGTGCAAGGCGAGATTGCAGGCCTGACGGCCGCTGGCCAGACGCAACAACTGTCGGCGCTGAGCAGAAAGCGGGCAAAGGAAATTGCCTTTGGTCAGCGATTGAATGCAGCCTTTCGCTTGAGACCTGAAGTCACGTT
The DNA here is from genome assembly GCA_002413385.1 of Granulicella sp. UBA5172. Taxonomy (GTDB): domain Bacteria; phylum Acidobacteriota; class Terriglobia; order Terriglobales; family Acidobacteriaceae; genus Granulicella. Next base: position 5,236 of record DHWW01000227.1, on the reverse strand, counting down.
GCTCTCTGCTCCTGACACCATCGTCTGCCGATGTGAGGATGTGACCTTCTCTCGATTGCAAGGGCACGCTTCGTGGACTGCAGCAAAATTGCAGACTCGGTGCGGGATGGGACCGTGCCAGGGACGTATCTGCGGCCCCGCTGTGCAAAGCTTGTTCGGCTGGCGCCCCACCTCTGTGCGTCCACCTATTTTTCCAGTGCCGATCAGTGCATTCGGTAACAACGACAGCGATTCTTTAGAAGAACTAACTGTATTTCAGGAGACACAATGAACTGGTTCGGAGTAATGCCCGCGATGACCACCCCCTTCGACAGCAAGCTCGCCGTCGATCACACTTTTCTTGCACGCCATGCAACATGGTTGCTGGAGAATGGTTGCACCGGCCTGGTCATGCTTGGCTCGCTGGGCGAAGGTGCGACGCTGGAGAACGCAGAAAAGCTCGCAATTTTGAAGACCGCTGTGGACGTATCGGCTAAGAAGAAGACGCCGGTCGTAGCCTCGATTTCCGCGCTCTCAACAGCGAATGCGGTGAAGCTTGCGCGCGAAGCTGAGGGTGCGGGTTGTGATGGCCTGATGGTCCTGCCTCCCTATGTCTATACGTCTGATTGGCGGGAGATGAAGCATCACGTCGCTGAGGTGATTTCTGCGACGAAGCTGCCCTGCATGCTGTACAACAACCCCGTCGCCTACAAGACAGACTTCCTGCCTGGGCAAATCAAGGAGTTGGCCGCTGAGCACGAGAACCTGCAGGCCGTGAAGGAATCGAGTGCTGACGTGCGTCGCATCGCGGCGATTCGTGAAGTTCTTGAGGAACGCCTGACGATTTTTGTAGGCGTCGATGATGTGTTGGTCGAAGGTGTGAACGCCGGTGCCCGGGGATGGGTCGCTGGCCTGGTCAATGCGTTTCCGGCGGAGTCGGTCGAACTCTTCAACCTGGCGCGCGCGGGTCGGCATCAGGAGGCGTTCGCGCTTTATCGCTGGTTCCTGCCTTTATTACGCATGGACACGGTTCCAAAGTTCGTCCAGCTCATCAAATGGGTCCAGGGTGAAACTAGCACAGGTTCCGCGACCGTCCGTGCGCCGCGCCTGGAGATCCACGGTGCCGAGCTTGAGGAGGCGCAGCAGGTACTGAAGATTGCGCTCGCCAATCGTCCTACAATCAAGTCCACGGCCTTTCCCACACTGTAAGGAGCTCGAGCAATGAGTACTGAAACAACGGCAAAATATGAATTTCTGGGGCGTTCGCTCATAGCAGGCACCGTCGCCGCAGAGAAGGGCTCGACATTTCACGCTTACCACCCTGTAGATGGTCATGCGTTGGAGACAACGTTCTATTCCGTGACGGCCGAAGATGTGGACCGTGCAGTCGTTGCAGCGGTGGATGCGTTTGCTGTCTTTGCCGCGACCTCCGGACAAGAACGTGGCCGTTTACTACGCGGTATTGCGGATGGCATCGATGCCTCCGCAACCGCGATTGTCGAGCGGGCAATGATGGAAACAGCGTTGACGCGACCTCGCCTGACTGGCGAGGTTGCGCGCACCAGCGGCCAGTTACGGCTGTTTGCGAGCCTTGTTGAGGAAGGTTCGTGGCTGATGGCCCGCATTGACACCGCTGACCCGGCACGCACGCCGCCCAAACCGGATGTGCGCTCGATGCTGCGACCGCTTGGCCCCGTCGCCGTCTTTGGCGCAAGCAACTTTCCGCTTGCATTTTCCGTCGCTGGTGGTGACACCGCATCCGCGCTTGCAGGCGGCAATCCAGTCATTGTCAAGGCGCATTCCGCACATCCCGGCACCAGCGAGATCGTAGGTCAAATCGTCGTATCGGCAATCAAGGCGAGCGGCCTTCCCGCTGGCATTTTCTCGCTTCTCTTCGGCGGCGGTAATGAAGTTGGCACTGCGCTGGTGCAGCATCCAGGCATCCGGGCGGTCGGTTTCACTGGTTCCTTCCGTGTGGGCCGCACCTTGATGGACCTTTCAGCCAAGCGCCCCAATCCAATCCCGGTCTACGCTGAGATGGGCAGCACGAATCCAGTCTTTATTCTTCCCGGCGCATTGCAGGAGCGTGGTGAGCAGCTCGCCGAAGGCCTGCACGGATCATTCACCCTGGGTGGAGGTCAGTTCTGCACGAAGCCCGGCATGGTGTTCGCAGAGGCAGCGCGTTCCACTGCATTCGTCGAACGACTCAGAAGCACTACAAAAGGCGGGCCCGCATTCCCGCTGCTCACCGGCGGGATCGCTTCCGCATACAAGGGGGCCCTGGCAGGCCGCGAGAATCTGCAAACCGCGGCAGGTGCATCTGCCGAGAGTGGCTTCTCCGTACAACCAGTCCTGCTTGAGACTACGGGAGAAACCTTCTTCTCCGATCCTTCGCTCGCGGAAGAAGTGTTTGGTCCGACAACGCTTTTTGTTCACTGCAGCGGCGCTGCAGAGATGCTCCGCGCGGCGCGTGAACTTCAGGGTCACCTCACAGCCACTATCCTTGGCACGGAGAAAGATCTGGAACAAAATGCAGAATTGTTGAGCATACTCGAAACGAAGGTAGGCCGGGTCATCTTCAACAGCTTCCCAACGGGTGTCGAAGTCTGCCATGCAATGGTGCATGGCGGCCCCTATCCTGCGACGTCCGATGGACGTTCAACCTCGGTTGGAAGTCAGGCCATCTTCCGGTTCGTGCGACCGGTGGCCTACCAGGGACTGCCGCAATCAGCGCTTCCGGCAGCGTTGCAGGACGCGAATCCGCTCGGCATTCTAAGGCTGTGGAATGGTGCCTGGGCGACTGACGCAAAGGCTTAGACCCAGGACCGTCTGTGCAAGCGATTTATGCAGAGTCCCCAAGCTGGAAGACGGCGTGGGGACTCTGCTGCATGTCCGTCAAGGTCGAGTGGCCGCCTCCACGATCTCGGACATGCGTTCGATCCAGGGCTCGCACCAGGTCCTTCGCATCTGCCAGGTCGCAGCTCCGCCCTTCGCCCTCATAAATCTCTCGTGCGCGGCCGTCGATCGCAGCTACCAGCGCCTGTAGGGCCGCTTGAGCTTCAGCAGCGAGAGCAGCATCGNNTGAATGGTGGGCGAGACAGGGATCGAACCTGTAACCCCGGACTTAGAAGGTCCGTGCTCTATCCAATTGAGCTACTCGCCCCCGTGGAGTTACTCGTCGGGAGAAGGGTTCTGCCCGAGGTGGCGGACGCGCAGGGGGTAGGCATCCGTTGAATCGATTGTAGCGGAGCCGCGGGCTGGTTCAAGCTCTTTGCCGCGGAGGAGATCGACGATGTCTTCCATCGCTAACTCCCAGCGGCGGCGTGCGATCTCTGGCTCAGGGCCGAGGGCGGTGATGTAGAGGGTGAAAGCAAAGCCTTCGAGGGGGCCGCTGAGGTCGAGGAGAGCGGGGCGGAGGACGCACTCGAGCGCAGCTTCTGGATGCTGGAGGCGCTGGGCGCGGCGCATGATGCGGTCGAGGCGGTCCTGCTGCTGGTGGGCGGAGGCGAAGACGGAACGCTCTCGCCAGAGGAGGTCGATGTAGCTGGCGAAGCCGTAGAGGGCGTCCTCGTCGGCGAGCATGAGTTCGAGGCGAAGGGCTTCGAGGGCGTCGGCGTCATCGGTGCCGGGGAGGGACCAGGTGTCGCACTTGGCGGTGAGGAAGGGGGAGCGGGTGGCGTTGAGGGAGCGGAGGGCGCGGGCGAGGGTGGGGTTGTGCTCGACTTCGGGGATCTCGGCGATGTCGTAGGGATTGGTTCGGAGATCGAAGAAGCGTGATCCGGTGTTAGGGTCGGACGGGTTCTCAGACCAGGGGACGATTAGTGTTGGTGCATCGTGCGAACACTCGGCGGTCCATTCAGAGAGCATGAAGCTTTAGGATACGTCAGGCGTGGACTTGAGCGTGGGATAGGACGAAGTGGCGGGCGGTGTGCTCGGCCCAGTAGCCGTCGTCGTGGGTGGCGCGATGGGGTGAGGCGAGGAAGGCGCAGTGGCCGCCGTGTGCGGTTTCTAGCAGGGTGATGTGGGGGTTGGCTGCGATCTTGTCGTGGGTTTCGGTGGTGAAGCGGATGAAGGGATCGTCGCTAGCGTGGAGGATGAGGGCGGGGATGGTGATGTGGTCGAGGACGCGGGCGGCGGCGGCGCGGAAGTAGTAGTCATCGGCGGAACGGAAGCCGGAGTAAAGGGCGGTGATGCGGTCGTCGAACTCGCGGAGAGACGTGATGCTGGAGGCGCGCTGGGGATCGAAGGCGCGGGGAAAGAGCATGGTCTTGCGGCGAAAGCGCTTGAGCAGAGCGCGGAGGAATTTGCGTTCATAGACGCGGTTTTGGGGTTCGTGGAGAGCGTCGGCGGAGGCTGCCAGATCGATTGCAGGGGAGACGCCGATGACGGAATGAAGTTGTGGAGGTGCGGCGGCACCGAGGTCGCCGGCGAGCTTGAGAACGAGGTTGCCGCCCATGGAGTAGCCGATGAGGGCTACGGATTGGAGGTGCTCGGTGGCGATGAAGTGGCGGAGGACGTGATCGACGTCGGAGGAGAGGTCTTATACACANNTGATCGACGTCGGAGGAGAGGCCGGAGTGGTAGAGGGTGGGGGAGAGGCGCGCCATGTCGCGGCTGGTTTGGCCGCCAGCGTTGCGGCCGCTGTCGCTGCGGCCGCCGCAGTTGCGCATGTTCATGCGGATGACGTTGCAGCCGGCGAGCCAGAGCTTGTTGGCGTTGCCGATGACGTACTGGGATTGGGAGGAGCCTTCGAGGCCGTGGAGGATGATCGCGGTGGGGCGGGAGGCACGGTGAGGGAGGGGCTGCCAATCACACTCGCAGAGGATCTGGGTGGCGATTTGAGAGCCGTGCGCGGGAGAGACCTGGACGAGCTGCGCGATGGGCGCGGGTAGAGCGTTGTGGCGGGGAAGGAAGTTGCCGAAGATGGTCTGGAGATGGGCGTTGGCGAGCCAGGGGCGCGGGTGGAAGGGTGTGTAGCCTTCGGGCCAGGTGGTTTGAAGATCGGGCGGTTGGATTGGGGCGGAGTTGGAGGTCATTTGCGACCTGCGGCTTTGGCGAGTAGGGCGGAGGCGGCGATGGTCTTAGGTGCGCGCGGCAAACTGGACTCGCTATGCAATCTGGTGGCACGACGCGCAGCATGGCACGCCGGGGGTGAGCGATTGCAGGAAGAGGATTGGGGCGGCTAGTGGGGGTCGAACCCACGACATCCGCTGCCACAGAGCGGCGTTCTGCCACTGAACTATAGCCGCCGTATCGA
>DHWW01000093.1:7463-7826 GCA_002413385.1 Granulicella sp. UBA5172 | reverse complement strand
GCGCACCTGTCGGGCGGCGAGGTTGAGGTTCCAAAGGCTGGTTTCCTTTCGCAGCTTGACGAAGCGCACCAGAAAGCTCTCTTGCCTCACGTTGTAGACCCCTCCACCAACTTGACTCCAACGCAGTTTGAGCAAGGCCGTCAGGAGCTGACCGATTGGGAAGCCAGTGGTGGGACGGAGAAGCTGCAGGCGGACATGGCGGCGGCGCAGGCGGAGACGGCGGCGACTCCTGAATATGCAGAGGTGAAAGAGAGCCTGCGCGGACGCTACGTGGACGCTGGCGAGACTCCCGAAGTGGCGGAGGCGCTGGCAACCAAGGATGCCAACGTGTATACGAATATGGCGCGAGCGGCTGGGGTGACG
>DHWW01000093.1:792-7414 GCA_002413385.1 Granulicella sp. UBA5172 | reverse complement strand
ACGAAGGTCTCAGACATTGAGATGGACCCGAAGCGGTTCCAATTCAAGATGAACACGGACGCGGGCGGCGTCACCAATCTCTTGAAGGGCCGCAAGTGGAACGAGGACCTGGCGGGACTGCTCAGTGTATGGAAAGACCCAGAGGACGGCAAAACCTACGCAGTCAACGGTCACCACCGCGCAACGCTAGCGAAGGAAAGCGGCGTCGATAGCCTCTGGACAAAGAACATCGACGTTCCCACCGCCGAAGAAGCCCGCGCCGTGGGAGCTTTGCAGAACATTGCCGAAGGCCGCGGGACCGCGATGGATGCAGCGAAGTTCTTCCGTGATTCCGGTATCACCCCGGAACGTCTGGACGGCCTGGGTATTTCTATGGGCGAAGCAACAGCCTCAAAGGGTACCGCGCTTGCGAAGCTGGACCCAAGCATCTTCGATCAGGTGGTCAGCGGGAAGATACGCGAGGGCCGTGGAGTCGCCATCGGCAACGCAAGCGCAGACCCCGCCGACCAGGAAGCGCTGCTAAAGCTCATCCAGAAGGCGGAGTCGAAGGGCAAGCGGGTCTCAGACGATACGGTCGAAGAGCTGGCGCGCATGGTGAAGGGAGCGCCCCAGCATACCGAGACGCAGGAAAATCTCTTTGGGATGCAGGAGATGACTCAGAACCTCGCGCTTGAAAAAGCAGAGGTGTCGAGTTCGATCCGCGAGAAGATCGCCANNAAGTGCTGGGAAAGGTCAAGGGCCAGAAGATCAACGCGAAGAAGAACGCGGAGATCGCTGCCAACGCGGAACAAGCGCAGATGTTATACGACCATGAGAGTACGCGCAGTGGCCCGGTTGACGATATACTGAACAGCGCAGCGAAGGAGCTGGCACAAAAGGGAGCGAACGCAAATGAAATCAAGCAGCGAGCCTACACAAGCATCCGCGAAGCACTCTCTAAAGTTGTCCCCGGAGCAGCAGGATCGGGTGATAAGCCAGTTTCTAAAGCTGCACAAGCTGAAGCCTCCAGCCAGCAAGACCCCCTCTTCCAACGGAAAGTAAGCGACGACCGTATATTTCCCGGCATGGAGTCGATGGTTGCCGAGGGCGACCAAGCCAGGGCTGACCTGCAACAGCAGGGGATGGAAGAGCAGATGCGCTCTCCCACGGGCGATATCAGCAAGGCCGCTGGCGAAATGGAGCGGAACTCGCCTCTGTTTCACGGCACCGGCGACAATCCTACCCTCTTCCAGTCGCAAATTCCCGAATGGTTCCACAACCTTCCCGCTACGCCGGCGGGAGAAGATCACCCAACCCTCGTCACGTTACGGGAGCGGGCGGCGGCGACTGGTGTTCCGCTCACGGCCGAGCAAGACCACCTTGCGCGGACGGCCATCGAGGCGGCGGCGCGCGGGGATGATGAGGTATGGCTCTCCGCGCAGGAGAAGTACCAAAGCCTGCGCGATGCAGATCCCCGCACGGCAGCCCTGCGGGCAGCTCAGGCCGAGCACAGCAAACTCTACAACGAAGCGATGGAAAACCCGGCAGACTATAAACTCTCCGCAAGAGTCGATGCCGCGCGCGTCCGCGTCGACGCAGAACACGCCAAGCTGGCTGCGAACGCTGTCAAGCCAGCCTCCGGCCAGCCACGGGGATGGTTCCGCACGCTCCCGGATGGATCGTTTGAGATTGGCAAGACGAAGATTGGCGATCTGTCGACGTTCGTCCATGAGCCTGCGCACGCCTACCTGTTCATGCTGCGCGATCTTGCCAGCCGTGAGGGTTCCAGCAAAACGCTGAAGGGCGATTACAACAAGGTGCTGCACTTCCTCGACGCCAAGGAAGGCGAACCGCTCACTACCGAGCAGCATGAGAAGTGGGCGCAGGCCAACGAGCAGTACCTCCGCGAAGGCAAAGCTCCCAGCCCCGGCCTCAAAGGGACGTTTCAGCGCTTCGCCGTCTGGTTGGGTTCGGTCTACAAGAAAGCCTCTTCCCTGGGCGTAGAACTGTCTCCCGAGATTCGCGATGTCTTCGACCGGATGTATGCCGCCGAGGATGGCGTCAACCGGGCGGCGGACGAAGCTGGGCCGCAACAATTCAAGACTCCCGAGGAAGCTGGATGGACGGAAGAGCAGTTCAAACAACATGCGGAAGACCATCAGACGACCGTCGCAGAGGCGAAGGCCTACATCCTCGGCCGCTTGAACGAGGCGGCGGTGCGCGATCGCTCCGAGGCGTGGCGCGACGAAGAGAAGAACGTTCGCCAGGGTGTGACCGACACTGTCGACGCGCAGCCTGTGTACAAGGCAATCAAGTCGCTGCGCAAGGGCGAACTCGAAGACGGCACGCCGCTGACCCTGAACCGCGCTGCGCTGGTCGAGCAGTTTGGCGAGGAGCGGGTGAAGGCGTTGCAGGAGCTGCATCGGGGAATCTATCGCACCGAGGGTGGAACGGACGCGGAAACGGCTGCGGAGATCCACGGCTTCGGCTCTGGCGAAGAGATGATGAAGGCGCTGGAGGCGGCGCCGCGGCGCAGTGAGGCGATCGACACAGCCACCCGCGCGTACATGACGGCCAAGCATGGCGACATCCGCTACGACGGCACCCTGGATGATCAGGCGCGGCTGGCGTTGGAGAATGACAACCGCGCGAAGATCGAGCATGCAGAGTTGGTCGCGCTGAAGCGCAAGGTTGCGGAGCTGCAAGCGCAGAAGACAGGTCAGAAGCAGGGGATACAATCCGTGATTGAGGCCGCGCCGCTCGAGGCCTACCGGCAACGGGCGGAGGAGGCAACTCAGAAGAAGTCTGCCGCCGACCTGCAGCCGATGCGCAAACTTGATGCCAGCCGGAAGTATCAGCGTGAATCCCTTGAGGCTTTCGCGAAAGGCGACTATGCAGCCGCCGCCGAGGCGAAGCACAAGGGTCTGCTGAACCATTTCTTATTTCGCGCAGAGCAGCAACAGCAGGATTACGTGACCCGGCAATTCGAGCCCTTCAGGAAGCGGGCACAGGGGAAGACGGTGCAGCAGAACCTGGGCAAGTCTGGCCCTGAGAATCTGCCGCAGTTCAACAAGCTGATGGCGCGGTACGAAATGGCGTTCATGCCACGGACCGCGCCGACCACCATGTCGCTCGCCGAGTGGGCAAACTATCAGTACGAGCAGATGGACAGAGAACCGGCCATCAGCGATGCGATGTACAACGAGAATCGGACGGCCAACTATCGCACCATCCCACTGAGCGAGCTGCACCAGCTCCACGACGCACTGACCAACATCAAGACGCTGGCCTATAAGGATCTCCATGAGGTAATCGACGGGAAAAAGATTGAGTACGACATCGCGTCGAAGGCGATGCAGGTGCGGGCGCGGGAGTCGCTGCGGTCGCATCCGGAGCCGTTATTCGAGCGCAACAAGACTGCGGTGCAGACGGGCAAAGGCTACCTCCAAAGCGGGGAAGCCATGATGACGCGCATGGAATTCCTGATCAACCGGCTGGATGGCGGCAAGACTGGGCCCTGGCACGACAACCTGTGGAACCTGGCGGCTGACGCGGAGGGTAAGGAATACGGCCTGCATGCGCAGGTGACGAAGGACGCTGGCGATTCTCTGGAAAAGATGACGCCGGAGCAGCGCATGAATATGCTCAAAAAGATATCGATCGAAGGGGTCACAGAGCCTACCTCTCGTCACGAGATTATTTCGATGGCGCTGAACATGGGCAATGAATCAAACCTTGACCGTCTGACGAATTTCGCTTCAGGACCACAATTTCACGAATCGCGGATTCGACCCGTCCCTGGTCGACAAGATCAAGGACGGAATGCTGACCCGCGAAGAGTGGCAGTTCATTCAGGACAAGTGGGACATGCTGAAGCCCCTCGGGCAGGCACAGTCCGACCTGGAGAAGAGCGAAACCGGATTACCGCCAGTCATGGTCACACACGTCCCGCTCGATGTGAAGACAGCCGATGGCACGATGATGCACCTGGACGGTGGATACTACCCGGTTGACATGGACACACGGTTCTCCAAGCGCGGCGCCGAAGCTGATGCGGGAACCAGGGTGCAGAACCTGGTGGAGGGCGGATACACGCGGGCGACTACCTCTCGAAATAATATGAAGGCGCGGACGGGATACGGCGGCCCGCTGCGGTTCGATTACGAACAGACACTGACTCAGCATGTGGCGAAGGTCGTGAAGGACATCACTCACCGCCAGGTGATTCACGTGCTCAACAAACTGCTGATGGACCAGGGGATTCGAGATACGCTCCGCGAGACGCTGGGCCCGGCCCACGAAGAAAAGTTCATGCCCTGGGCGCGAACGCTGATCAATGACAAAAATGGAAGCGCTGTACAGGGGATGAAGGATGGTTCGGCGGGGCTGCGGATGTTGCGAGCGAACCTCGTCTAGGCGTCTCTTTCCTTGAACCCGGTTACTACCCTGCTGCATATTACCCACGCCACCGCCATGTTCAATCATGTTTCTCCTCGGGAATGGTCGTCATCGTTTGTGAAGTTCCTTGCTCACCCACTCGAAATTTCGCAAGAGATTCGGGACGCTTCGCCCAATGAAATGCGCTTCAGGGGCGACAATCTTGACCGGGACTATCAGCAGAGCCTTCACAATGGGACTTCGCAGGAGGGTGCCTGGAAGAAGCTGGGCGCAGCCGGGATGATGCCGCTGCAATTCATGGACCACATGCTGTCCTTCCCCTTTTGGGATGCGGCCTACCAGAAAGCGCTGAAGGAGCGCGTCGATCTCCCCGAGAACGAGGCGCACTACCAGGCGATGCACATAGCGGATGGAGCGGTGCGGACGGGCCTTGGATCGAATGCGCCCAAAGACATTCCCGCGATCATGCGGAATAGCGACTTCTGGAAGGTGATAACAACGCTGGGCGGTTTCGAAAACTTGAAGTTCAACCAGATCGACGAGCAGATTCACAAAGCTGCTGCGCCCAACCAGGGCAGTTTTGCCGCACGCGCAGGGAAGTTCACGTACGGATCGGCGATGGCCTTCATTATCCCCTCGGTCATTGGCGCGTTCGTCCAAAGCAGACGGCCCAAGGAGGGAGAGAGTTGGGGCCGCTGGGCGGCCAATCGTGCGCTGCTATTCCCGATAGAAACGATTCCGCTCCTTGGGCAAGTTGCAAAAGCAATCGAGACGAAGGGCGATGTGCAGTTCTCTCCGATTGCGAACATAGCTACCATGGGCGTGAAGGCTGGAGTGGAAGCGCTATCCGACAAGGAAGACAAGGACTGGACCGGCATCGGCTTGGATGCCCTGCAAGCCGCGATGGTATCGGCAGGCGTCCCGGCGACTGCCGAGGGCTTCAGGATCACGCACTACGTGCGCCAAGGCAAACGCTGGCAAGATCGAGAACCCCAACGCGTGGGATGCGGTGGTAGGAGCACCGCACAAGTAGCTAGGGTTGCGAAGGTTTGTCTTTCGGTTCGTTGATGCTGCAGCTGTATTTAGACAAGATTGCCAAAAAGGCCATATCGCCGCCGGATATCTTCATGTGTGGGTACTTTTTCATGTAATCGACAGCGTCTTTCACGAGCTGTCCTGGTTCTGTATTGGCTGGGAAGCAGAGATTGATCCTGGGATCGACACCGAAATGTTTGAGCGCCCCTACGTATTGCAGCATCCCCTGGGCCACTCCAGCCATGTAATACGCGCAAGCGACGGCCGCCTCCTTTTGAATATCTGTGGGGTTGTCAACCCTTGTGCAGGTCGCAACAAACGCCTCGCTCGGTAGGTCGGGGAACGCAGCGGAAGCTACCGTCTCCGATCGATGCGGTGATTGCGACGCGCAAAGGATGCAGGAAGCCGGTAAAAAGACTGCAGCAACCAGCGCCAGCGAACCGTTCTTGAATNNGCCCGGGCCGCATCGGTGATGAATTTGCAGGCTGCTTTGGTAGCGCTCTTGTCGTGGTTTTTGTCGACGCTAAATACGACGGTGCCTTTCCTGTCGTAAACCGTGATGTAGTAGTGCAGCAAAAAGCCACGCAGCGGGTTCGATTCGCTGGCAAGGACCACGTATTGCGCGGCGGCTTCGTCGCGAACGATGGCGATGTCCGGGCAGTACTTGCGAAACCCGTTTGTGATCAGCTCGGCCTGTGCTTCGCCGGAGGAATGCGGATCGATCGCGATGCTGATGGGATGCGGTGTCGCGGCGTTGACAGGCTCCGCAACCGATAGAACCGCGACTATGAGCACGAGAATGCATAAGGCAGTTTTCACTGAATCACGATACACCTTGCGGTGTATACATAACCAGCCGTGGAGAGCGGTAGTTTCAAATGGAGGGATAAGGCATGTCGATATCGTCCACAGTGCGAAGGGCGGGGCCGTTCGCTGGCTCGGGAACCGTCTCCACGTTTCCTTTCCCTTTCAAAGTCTTCCAGCCTTCGGATGTGCTGGTTGTCACGCTCAACCTGGCACTCGGCATTCAGTCGACGCTGGTCCTGAATACCGACTACTCCGTTACGTTGAACGCCAACCAGGACTACAACCCCGGCGGCACCATCACCCTGCTCCAGGTCGCGTTGCAGGTGGGATACTCGCTCGTCCTCTCGTCCGCCATTCCGGAGTTGCAGGGCACCGAGCTGACCAATCAGGGAGGATTTTACCC
>DHWW01000093.1:0-765 GCA_002413385.1 Granulicella sp. UBA5172 | reverse complement strand
GTGGTTACGACCGAGTTCGACCTGCTGACCATCCTGATCCAGCAAATGCAGGAGCGGGTCAACCGGACGATCAACTTCCCGATCACCGATCCCTCCGGCATCAGCACGCAAGTTCCGCCGGTGGCGCAGCGGGCTGGGATGTATCTGTCCTTCGATGCCAACGGAGTGCCGCAGACGGTCATCTCCGCCCCCAACCAGCCATCGCCTCAAACGCTCAGCTTCGGGTACATCGAGACCACCTCCACGGCGGGGCAGACGGTGTTTGCGACGCCACCCTACACGCCGGGAGCGAACAACCTGTTTGTCGTTTCCGGTGGGTTGACGCTGACGAATACCGTCGAACTACATCGAAACAGCCTCCGGGTCCATCACGCTGACGGCACCTTCGCCGGCCGGGGATATTTACACGTTCCGCTCGATCGTTGCCACCGGCTTTACTCCGGGGAGCAACACGCCGTACGTGGTGGTGGTGCCGTATGCGGCGTCCGTGACGCTGAACGCGGGCCTCGCGGACGGGTTCTACCTGTGCGGGCAGGACGGGCAATCTGACCATTGCCGGGGTGTGGGGTCTGGCGCCGGGGCAACCCATCGCCATGTACTACCAGCAGGACGCGGTGGGCGGCCGCACCGTGACATTCCCTGCCATCATGGCGGGTGCGGCGCAGCCTGATCCGCTCCCCTTACGCGGTGAGTCTGCAGTGCTTCGGCTTCGACGCCGTGACGGGCAAGCTCCGCGCATCCGGGCCGCTGGTCAGTGCCAATGGG
>DHWW01000232.1 GCA_002413385.1 Granulicella sp. UBA5172 | reverse complement strand
CCACCCCGCCGACCCAAACGCATACGTCACACCGCCCTCGACAAACCCCTGCCCATCATTCGCCCCCATCGCAACCAGCACCACATTCGGCCGCACCGCGCCCAGCATCGCCGGATACTCCGTCTGCCAATCGAACACCTCCGGCCGCGTCAGCCCACTCCCTGACTTGAAAACCTTCACCAGCACCAGATTCTCGTACTTAGGAGCCTCGCGCAGCAGCGTCGACGACAGCCCCACCGCCATCATCGAATCCCCCACCAGCGCCACCGTCCGCGTCTTCCCCGACCTCACCCCTGGAATCTTCGGCAACACACTCAGCAGCGGAGGATCACCCACCAGCGGCTGCAACGGCAGTCGTGGAGTCGGCGCCACCCGCACCTTCGCCTTCATCGTCGAAGTCTTCAGCACCGTACCCGGCGAAGCAATCGCCACCTCCGGCACCGCGCGCCTTCCCTCGCGCGCCTTCGCAATCGCCTCCGGATCATCACTCCATCCAACGCGAGCCAGCTCCACAATCACGTCGCTCCGCAAGCGCTCCAACCCCATCCAACCCACCCCACGATGCAGCGCCATCACCAAGGGCAGCGCGCACGTCCGCTCCGGCCCCAACTCCAACCGCTGCGCCCAGTTCACCAGCCCACCCGACTCCAGCAACAGCGCCAGCAGAACGAACACGCCCATTCCCGCGCTCATCTGTTTCACCGTCGAAAATCGCTGGTACGCTCGCATCGTGTTCTTTCCTGCTTCCTAAAACTGAAAATAAATAAACGGTGCAACGCCGGTTGGTCCCAGCATCTCAATCACGAACACGCCCAGCGCCAGCACCACGCCATTCACTCCCACCGGCAGCCGCGCCATCATCGCCTCGACACCGCGACGCCACATCCGCGGAGCATACTGCCCAAAGATTCCGATCACCAGCGTCACCACCACCGGCCAACTCGCCAGCGTCGCCCATCCAGCCGAACCCAACTGGTGCAACACCGTCTTCGCCACGCCAAACGTCGGCGAACGGAAAAACACCCATCCCAGGCACACCGCATGGAACATCAACGCCCGCGAAGCCCACGGCCACCACACCCTCCCGCGCAGCCGCAGCACCGCAGCCGACGAGCTCCCCGCCCACAGCCGATGCCCCACCAGGAACACACCCTGCAATCCTCCCCACACCACAAACGTCCACGATGCCCCGTGCCACAGTCCGCCCAGCAGCATCGTGATCATCAAATTCGCATACGTGCTCGCCGTTCCCTTGCGCGATCCACCCAGCGGAATATAGAAATAATCCCGCAGCCACGTCGACAGCGAAATATGCCACCGCTGCCAGAAGTCCCGCGGGTCGGTCGCCGTATACGGCGCATTGAAGTTCATCGGAAACCGATAGCCCAGCAGCATCGCACAGCCCGTAGCGATATCCGTGTAGCCCGAAAAATCGCAGTAAATCTCCGCCGCATATCCATAAATGGCAAGCAGCACATCGCCGCGATGAAAGTCCGCGGGCGCTGCAAACACCGGCTGCACCAGCCGCGTCGCCAGCGTATTCGAAACAATCACCTTCTTGAACAGCCCCGCAAGAATCAGCAGAAACGCTCGATTCACGCGGATCTTCGTTGCATCGCATGGACGCATCAACTGCGGAATAAACTTCGACGCGCGCAGAATTGGCCCCGCAATCAACTGCGGAAAGAACGCCACATACAGCAGCGCATCCAGCAGATGCAGATCTTCGCGCAGCTTCTCGCGATACACGTCGCCCAGCAGCGAGATCGCGTGAAACACAAAGAACGAAATCCCCAGTGGCAAAAATGGAGCAGGTAGATTCCACACCGGAGCTCGTCCCACCAGCCCCCACAAACCCATCGCGCTCAGCAGCACAAAGCTCGTGTACTTGTAATACGCCAGCACCAGCAGGCACCCCGCAACGCCCACCACCAGCACTCGCTTGCGCCGCTGCGTGTCGCCACTCCGCTGAATCGCCTGCGCCATCACCGCCGCAAATAACGACACCAGGATCAGCAGCGGCACATACCGCCAGCTCCACAGTCCGTAAAACACATAGCTCGCCAGCAACAGAAAGATCTTGCGCCCCGTCACGTACTTCGCCAGCGGCCAGGCGATGGCCAGCACGGCGAGAAAAAATACGGCGTATTCAACGGTGGGGAACAACATCGAACGTACCCATCCAGAGAATCGGGGAAGATAGGACAAGCTTACTGCCAGCGACTCTTGCCATCGCAGCACGTGAGCGTACTCTAGCGCGATCCCATCGCCGCCCTTACCAATTTCATCGCGCGCATCTACCTCGCCATCAGCCGCATGATCCGAGCGGGTGCCACAAGCCGCGCACCACCATGGGCCGCAGAATAACATCGGGCCACGAACCGCGCATGGTACTCCCAATTCGCTGTTCCTTGACGACCGTGCTACACTATTCTTGCGTCGGAAAGACTGACGCAGGGCACCGCGGGCAGATGACTCCCAATGGATTCGAGTCTGGCCAGAGACCGCGAGCGCCTCATACCCCCTCCACCGCCCGCTGTTTAAGCGTTGGTTGCTCTGGCTAGCAGGCCGTTCACAGGAACGGGCCTCGCCGTGCAGCAGCAGTGCTTACAACCCGCCCGAAGGGGCTTCTGGGTGACCAGACAAAAGCAATGCTGAAACTTGGATCCACGCATCACCGCGTAAGCCGCATTTCGTGCGCTTGCCTGCGAGTTGCGTCACTGCATTCATTCGCTCTTTTTACCTATTGCAAAGGAACATTTTGTCTACCCTTACTCTCGATTCCATTCTGAACCCTGAACCACTTCAGGTCTCCCGCAACATCACCGCAACCGACGAGACTTCAGCTTCCGTCACCTTCAACGACTTCCAAATTTCTGATTCGCTCAAAGCGCGTCTCGCCGCCGCTGGCTTCGTTACGCCAACGCCCGTGCAGGCCGGAGCCATCCCGCCAGCACTCGAAGGCGACGACATTCTCGCCACTGCCTCCACCGGCACCGGCAAGACCCTCAGCTTCCTCATCCCCATGATCGAGCGCCTCGAAGAGATCTCGGTCCCCTCCACGCGCGGCAAGAAGACCCCCGTCCTCTCGCTCATCCTCCTCCCCACCCGCGAGCTTGCAATGCAAGTCCTCGAAGCCTTCCACAAGATCTGCCCAACGCTCAAAACTGACGCTGTGCTGGTCTGTGGCGGGCTCTCCGAGAACACCCAGATCGAGCAGATCAGCCGTGGCCCGCGCCTCATCGTCGCGACTCCCGGTCGCCTCGAAGACTTCCTTCGTCGCCGCGCGATCAACCTCAAGGACGTCGACATGCTCGTCCTCGACGAGGTCGATCGCATGCTCGACATGGGCTTCCTCCCGGCCATCAAGCGCATCGTNNGCCAACATCCGCGAGATCGTCAAGGACTACGTACAGAATCCCGTCCGCGTCGAAATCGGCCTCACCTCGCACCCCGTCGACAGCGTAGAGCTTCGCGTCTACACCGTCATGCAGGACCAGAAACTCTCCCAACTCGACAAGATGCTCAACGAAGAAGAGGGTACCTACCTCGTTTTCTCGCGCACCAAGCACGGTGCCGACCGCATCGGTCGCAAGCTCGAAAAGCTCGGCCACGAAGTCGAGACCATCCACGGTGACCGCAGCCAATCGCAGCGCACCGCGGCGCTCAAGAGCTTCGCCACCGGTCGCTGCCGCGTCCTCGTCGCCACCGACGTCGCCGCGCGCGGCATCGATATCTCCAACATCGCGCACGTCGTCAACTACGACCTGCCCAATGGCTCCGATGACTTCGTTCACCGCATCGGCCGCACCGGTCGTGCAGGAGCGAAGGGTATCGCCAGCACCTTCATCACGCCGCTCGAAAAGGGCGACGCACGCAAGCTGGAACGCGAGCTGAAGATCAAGTTCGCCTGGAACGAAGCCGACAAGAACCTTGCCAAGGAAGAGCGCAACAAGCCCGTCGACCTCACCAAGCCCTCCAACGACCTGCTCCAGATGGAGACCCGCAGCTGGAAGAATGCCGACGGCTCCGTCAACGAGTCCGCACCCTACTCCCCCGCACCGCAGCGTTCGCGCAGCGGCTCCGGTGGAGGCTTCGGCCGCTCCAACTCCGGTGGTCGCCCTGGCGGACGTCCCCAGGGTGGCAACGCTGGCCGTCCCGCCGGTCGCCGCACCGGCGGCGGTACTCGCGGTCGCTAAACCAACTCTTCACATACCAACAGCGAGGGCGGGGATCATTCCCCGCCCTCGCTGCGTCCAACCCAATCTCATTCCATACGAATTCCATACGATCAGTCGCCACAACAATGCCCCTGCAACTGGATCGGCGGACACTTCACCGAACCATACGAGCAAAACACGCAACAATCCCCATCCTTCGGCCGCAGAACCGCCTTACATTGCGAGCATTTATAAAAGAACTGACAAGCATCCGAAGGCATCATCTCCCTCGACGCTTGCCCGCAATGCGGACAAGTCAGCACGGATTGCAGTACCACCTCAGAACCCGTCATTTTTATTTCCTGACATTCCAAGCGCCCCGATATCCGACGCTCCACTGTCCACACCACCCACCTGCTTGCGTGCGTCTTCGCGTTTAGCAGACAATCCATCCTATGCCTTACACCAAGCTAGTCATCGCCACGACCTCCGCCCCCGCCGCCATCGGCCCCTACTCCCAGGCCATCCGCACCGGCAACACCCTCTACACCTCCGGCCAGATCCCCATCGACCCCTCCACCGGCGAGCTCGTTGCCGGTGGCATTGAAGCCCAAACCACCCGCGCCCTCGACAACCTCAAAGCCGTCCTCGTCGCCGCCGGTCTCGACTTCGCCGACGTCATCAAGACCACCGTCTTCCTCAAAGACCTGGCCGACTTCGCCGCGATGAACGCCATCTACGCCACCTACTTTGCCCCCGAAGGCGTCATCGCTCCAGCGCGCTCCACCGTACAGGTCGCCGCCCTGCCCAAAGGCTCCCTCGTCGAAATCGAGTGCATCGCCAANNTCAAATCATTGCAGTCCCCAAAGGAGTCACCATGCCTGCCAAGCTTGAGAAAACCGACGCCGAGTGGCGCGCCCAGCTCACCCCCGAGCAATACCACGTCCTGCGCGAGAAGGGCACCGACCGCCCCTTCACCGGAGCCCTCGTCAACAACCACGCCGACGGCTTCTACCACTGCGCCGCCTGCGACGCCGCTCTCTTCAAGTCCGACACGAAATTCGAATCCGGCTCCGGCTGGCCCAGCTTCTACGACCCCCTCACCAGGGACGCGGTCGAACGCCACGAAGACAACACCCTCGGCACGCGTCGTGTCGAGGTCACCTGCGCCACCTGTGGAGGCCACCTCGGCCACGTCTTCCCCGACGGCCCCAACCCCACCGGCCAGCGCTACTGCATCAACTCCGCCTCCCTCAAGTTCGAAGGACAGGAAGTAGAAAACAGGAAGTAGGAAGTAGAAAACACACAATAGCCCCGGCTGCGAGTGCAGCCGGGGCTATTGTCTACACACGAAACAGATGCACAGAAACAAGCGACGCAGCCTGTGCAGCCGCTCGCTACTTCCTGCTTCCTGTTTCCTACTCTTAGCCTTTTACAACCTTGCCGCTCTTGATGCAGCTGGTGCAGACCTTCACGCGCTTGGTGCCGCCGCCCGAGGGAGCAGCTGCCTTCACCGACTGAAGATTCGGGTTCCAGCGCCGACGGGTTACGTTGTGCGCGTGCGAGATGTTGTTACCGAACTGCGGTCCCTTGCCGCAAAGCTCACATACCTGTGCCATGACATCGCTCCAAAAAAATCAAACTTGTGACGCATACTTCCAGAGAACTCCACGCGCATCACTGACCCTTGTTCGGTCTCTTGATCCCAAACCTCTGATAGGGGTGAGTGGTAGGCATGAGCGTGTTCGAACCGCCAGCCTCTACCGCGTACCTTCAATTGTATACCGGAACCTCCAGAACACAAGGGTCGGAACTGGCACGGAACCTGATGACGTCGGGACAGTCCATACCGTCAACATGGCCCCCCAAGAGTACGTTACGTCTGTTTCTAAATAGGCAACGCATGCACGTAGCGCACAATCTGCCATCGCTGCACCTCCGGAAGTCGCGACCACGACGGCATTCCATGCGCCAGGTTCCCATTTCTAAGCAGCCACTCAAGCTCTCCATCCGTCGCTCGACGCACACGCTCGCTCCGCAACGTTGGTCGCGATCCACGCCCAGCCGCATCTGCGCCATGACACGGAGCGCAATCGGAGTGGAAAAGCTTCGCCCCAGCTGCCGTAGCATCTGAATCATGGGCCAGGGGATTAGAGCGCACTCGATCTTTCTCAGGAACATGCTTCAACCACTGGCCAGTACCAACCGAGGCCATCAGCAGAGGAGCCATCAGCAACGCAAGCAGACTGCACGCAAGGGATATACGCTTCATCGCGCCGTCCCTTCCACATTCCTGGAGTCCGCCCGGAAAAGCCGCGATAGCTGCCCAATCTCATACGAAACACCAAGACGATAGACGTGGGAAAGGCTGTGATCGTTCAAACCGAATCCCGGTGAAACTGTAAGCGTAGCTGCGTTGAACATCGCCCAATTCAACGTCGGCGCAAAATAATGTGACGTATTGTGCGTCCCCAGACTTGCCACGTCGCCAAGACCACCGTACATCTCCGCTCCCACCTGCATGGTCTCCGCGCAGAAATGGCACTCTTTGGAACTCGCCTTCATCCGCAACGGCCGGCTGGCTGCGAGAGCATACCCAAACTCCCACGGGGCGTGCGTGATGTTCTTCTCCCCGATAACATTCTCGGAAACATTCCATCCTTTGACGTTGCTCGAAAGGATCAGCTTCAGCTCCACCTCTCGCTCCTTCGTCATCCGAGCCGTCCTATTGTCTTCAGCCAGATCCGCTGCGACGTCATGTCCCACCACCTCCAGCAGGCTCTTGTTCGCTCCATTGATATCCTCAAATTCCACGTAGACCACAGGATTAACGGCATGCTCGCGCATCAGCGGGCGAATTCGATTCTCCAGCCGAAACCCTGTGAAGATGGTGCTCTCATCCACCGTGCCCTGCGAGTCAAGATAAAGCTCCGACGTCCACCACGCCCGCGTTCCGTACTCGATCTCCGTCGATGTCCCATAAAAAACATCTCCGTCCTGAGGCTGCCCGCTTGAGGTCTTGGCCTCAACCTCCAGGCTGCCCGGCTCCTCCATGTGGTGGGAATACGTTACGAAATACGGCAACTCCTGCGCACCTGCAACCGCCGAGGAGAACATACAGCACAACAGAAAACTAGCGAACGAAAGACGGAACATGACGGACTCGTAGTTGGATTTTGTCCCGGGTACCGGAGCAATAGATTGAAGACTAATTCAGTCCCATATCAACCCAAAACCGTTTGCAGCGAACGACAGCAAACACCCACCCAACCGCGTAATATCAGACTTAAACAGTCGCATATCCCTATCTCATTGATCCTACAGACACAACAAAACATCCATCCAATGCTGGATGGGATGGGTCATACTACCTGCGAATAGGTCTCTTGATAAGGATTGTTATGGTAGGCACGTCCGGATTCGAACCGGAGACCTCTACCGTGTCAAGGTAGCGCTCTAACCAACTGAGCTACGCGCCTGTCGTGCGTCGTTTCAGTGTAACCGGACTTCCACCCCCACCGCAACCTCAAACCCTCGGCCGCTCGACCGACGGGATCGGTTCCGACACTCTCCGAATCACAATCCACGCATACTCCGCAGCCGACACCGGTGCCAGCACCGCAATCGCCCACAACAACCCAATCCGCAACTCCCGCAGCCCCGACCGCGGAAACACCTCGCACGTCATCACCGTCAGCACGCCCAGAATCTGCACCAGCGTATTCAACTTCCCCAGCTTGCTCGGCAGAAAATTCCGCAGCGTATTGGTCGCAAACAGCAGCGTCGCAATCAGCAGAATCCCTATATCGCGGCTCAGTACCAGCACCGTCACATACCGCGGAATCGCGCCCACATGCGTCAGCACTACAAACATCGTGCTCAGCAGCAACTTGTCCGCAATCGGATCCAGATACTGCCCCAGCGTCGTTCGCTGCTGTAGTTTGCGCGCCAGCAAACCATCGAGCCCATCGCTCACGCCCGCCACCCACAGCAGCCCAAACGCCAGTCCCCAATGCCGATCCAGGATCGTAATCACCAGAAACGGCAGCACAAATAACCGCAGCATCGTCAGCAGGTTCGGTGCGGCGCGAAATTGTCGAAAGGCAGTCACAAACGCTCTTAAAACCAAGGGGACATCGAGTCCGTAGATACGCCATCGTAGCCGATTTTGACGTGAGGCCGCTGACCTCGATCTCCGACCACTTTGGTCTTGCTTCCCATCCTTCTCTTCCGTAAACTAAAAGAGGCCGAAGTCTGTGCATAGGCACGCACCTCCGCCACTCACCCCATGCTACGCCTCACCAAAAAAGCGGACTACGGCCTCCTGGCCCTCAAATATCTAGCCGAGCAGTCGGAACCCGACGCCCGCCACGCCGGCGCACGCTCCGCCAAGGATATCGCCGAGGCCTACCACATCCCGCCCCAACTCCTTGCCAAGATCCTCCAAACCCTAGCCCGCGCCGGCATGCTCGTCTCCCACGCCGGCACCAACGGCGGCTACGCCCTCGCCCGCGCCGCAGCCGACATCTCCGCCTTCGAGGTCATCCGCGCCATCGATGGCCCCCTGTTCATCACCAGTTGCATCACCATCCACGGAGCCTGCGACCTCGCCGACCACTGCACCATCAAGGAACCCCTTCGCAAGGTCAACGACAGCATCACCGATGTGCTCTCCGGCATCAGCATCGCCGACCTCATTGAACTCGCGGACCACACCCCCGACCACGCACTGGCCGACGGTCTGGTCTCGATAGCCCGCTAGCTTTCTGAACCCTGGGCCCTAAGCCCCAACGCTCGACTTTAGGAGTACCAAAATGGCTGAAACACTCGGAATCAACGTCACGCAGTCGCACCAAACCCTCCCTGAGGGCGTAAAACTCCCCATCTACATGGACAACCACGCCACGACGCCGCTCGACCCGCGCGTCCTCAAAGCCATGATGCCCTACCTCACCGGCATCTTCGGCAACGCCGCCAGCCGCAACCACTCCTTCGGCTGGGAAGCCGAGCAGGGCGTCGAAAAGGCCCGCGAGCAGATCGCCCGTCTCATCGGCGCGACCGCCAAGGAGATCGTCTTCACCTCCGGAGCCACCGAATCCACCAACCTCGCCCTCAAGGGTGTCGCCGAGATGTACAAGGAGCGCGGCAACCACATCATCACCCAGGTCACCGAGCACAAAGCCACCCTCGACACCTGCAAGCGCCTCGAAAAGTCCGGCTTCCGCGTCACCTTCCTCCCCGTCCAGGCCGACGGCCTCGTCGACATCGAAGACCTCAAGAACGCCATCATCACCGAAGGCCCCGACAAGACCATCCTCGTCTCCATCATGTACGCCAACAACGAGATCGGCGTCATCCAGCCCGTCCAGGCCATCGGCAAGCTCTGCCACGAGAAGGGCATCATCTTCCATTGCGACGCCGTCCAGGCCGTCGGCAAGATCCCCGTCAACGTCCTCACCGACAACATCGACCTGATGTCCATCTCCGGCCACAAGATCTACGGCCCCAAGGGCGTCGGCGCACTCTACGTCCGCCGTCGCAACCCGCGCGTCCAGCTCGCCGAGCAGATCAACGGCGGAGGCCACGAGCGCGGCATGCGCAGCGGAACCCTCAACGTCCCCGGCATCGTCGGCCTCGGCGCCGCCTGCGAGATCTGCCAGAACGAGATGGCCGCTGAAGCCGTCCGCGAACTCGAACTGCGCGACTACCTCCGCGCCAAGCTCGAGAAGGCTCTCGACTACGTTCAGGTCAACGGCAACATGGAGCACCACCTCCCCGGCAACCTCAACATGAGCTTTGTCTACGTCGAAGGAGAGTCCCTCCTCATGGGCATCAACGACATCGCTGTCTCCTCCGGCTCGGCCTGCACCTCGGCCACCCTCGAGCCCAGCTACGTCCTCAAGGCCCTCGGCCTCGGCGACGACGTCGCCCACAGCTCCATCCGCTTCGGCCTCGGCCGCTTCAACACCAAAGCCGAAGTCGATTACGTCTCCGACAAGATCATCAACGTCGTCCAGCACCTCCGCGACCTCTCCCCCCTCTACGAGATGGTCAAGGAAGGCATCGACCTCAGCAAAATCGAGTGGGCCGCCCACTAAATATCGTCAAGACCGCGAAACCCCCTGCTCCGCAAGAAGCAGGGGTTTCGCTTTTCGGCGGATTCAGGGGCCTTCAGGCCCCTGAATCCGCGCTCAAATAAGGGCGGGCTTTAGCCCCGGGCTCCGCGATGCAAGTTCGCCGTCTGCCGCATTCTTCTGCCGGGTGCCCCATTCATCGCNNATCGCGTTCTTTGCGATGGGTGGGGTTACTAATTTCAGCGATCGCATAAATCACCCAACAGAGTTTCGCTAAACTAGAACTACGAGAGGAGTTCCGATGCAGCCGTTCATCACCGCCAAACAATCCGAGATCATCGAACTCTGCCGTACCCACCATGTGCGTCGCTTCTCCATCTTCGGCTCCGCCGTCCGCGACGACTTCGACCCAGTTACCAGCGACATCGACGTTCGAGTCGAGTTCCACCCGGACGCCCTCGACAACTACGCCCGTAATCTCGACGATCTGCACGATAGACTCACGAAACTCTTTAGCCGCAAGGTCGACCTGCTCAGTGCTCAGGAGATCCGCAATCCGCGACTGCGGAAGATCATCGAAGAGGCGCAAGTGACACTCTATGCAGCGTGATCTCGCCGTCTACCTCATCGACATCCAGCAATGTCTGGAGGAGCTTGCGGTCTTCGTCAAAAGCAAAACTCTCAGCGACTACCAACACGAGGCCATGCTGCGCCGCGC
>DHWW01000241.1:3751-4345 GCA_002413385.1 Granulicella sp. UBA5172 | reverse complement strand
TCAGGCCTGGGAGTCGGCTCTGCGACCCAAGGTGTGCCTTCTTGCCATCGACGAGAAGCTGCGGACGATCGTGGCCAGTAAACTGATCCTGGACTGGTCGCCGGAACAGATTTCGGCATGGTTGAAAGTACGCTATCCCAAGAACGAGAGCATGCGTGTGTCCCACGAAACCATCTACCGCAGCTTATTCATCCAGGCCCGCGGAGTGCTGAAAAAGGAGCTGATGCAGCACCTCCGGTCCAAGCGGCTTATACGTCGCTCACGACACGCGCGGGCTGCGGGACAGTCCCGCGGGCAGATCGTCGATGCCATCTCTATTAGCGAAAGACCTGCGGAGGTTGAAGACCGCGCTATTCCAGGTCATTGGGAGGGCGATCTGCTCGCAGGCAGCAAAAACAGTCATATCGCAACCCTGGTGGAACGACATTCGCGTTTCACCATGCTGGTCAAAGTGACCAGCAAAGATACAGAGACAGTCGTCGCCGCGCTGAGCAAGCACGTGCTTAAACTCCCCGCGACCCTGCGGCGCTCGCTGACGTGGGACCGGGGGCACGAGATGGCCAAACACAAGAGCTTCACGGTCGACACGAATGT
>DHWW01000241.1:0-3648 GCA_002413385.1 Granulicella sp. UBA5172 | reverse complement strand
GTGTTGCATCGACCGGTTGAGCCCGCCCAGCTTTTGGGCAACTTCAATTCTCGGTTATTGGGAACAGTCCGAGGTGCTCATAGACTCTGCGCTAGTAGACGAGCTTGACTGAAAACTGAATTTGGCGCGAGGTGCCGGCGGTCTTGCTGATCATGCCAAAGCCTGAACCCTTGATGGTGTTGGCGGGAAGGCCCATGTTGACGACGTTGAAGATGTTGAAGAACTCTGCGCGGAATTGAATGTCACCGCGTTCAACGCCAGAGGGGCGGTGTCCGAAGGGCGTGCTCTTGATGAGCGCGTAGTCGAAGTCGTAATAGGCGGGGCCGAAGAAGGTGTTGCGTCCGAGGGTGCCGAAGCGGCCTGAATTTGGGCCGGTGCCCCCGGGAATTCCGATGGGGATGGAGAAGAACGAACTGTTGTTGGTGCCCCGGCCAAAGTAGTCTTCGCGACGCCGGGTGGAGCTGTGCGCGGTGGATAGGTGCGGTGTCGCAATCTGGTCTGGACGGTCTGTGCCGTAGGTGCCCACCCCTGTCTGCTGAATTCCGGAGTACACCGTAAAGGGAGAGCCGCTGGTGATGGTGGAGATGCTGAGCAGCTCCCAACCTGCTGTGACGGACTTGCGGATGGGGCGGAGGAAAGCTACTTTCTGCAATTGCAGGTCCTGCGCTGCGCTGAGGGTGAAGGCGTGCGTTACATCGAAATCGGAGGGCCCTTTTTCGGCACGGATATCGAAAGGATTCTGCGGAGCGGTGAGAGCGACGGCTCCGGTGTTGCCGGTTCCTCCGGCTACGCCGCTGGTATCGTCGAGGGATTTTGCCCAGGTGTATCCGGCCTGAATGCCTGGACCGCCATGCGCGATGGAGCCGGAGAGCGAGGTCTGGAGCGCGTGGTACGAAGAGTGCGACGTATTGGAGACCACCGATTCGAAGCCGAAGCCTCCGGTCACCGCGCCGGTGCTGTCGAAGTTTGTGTAGGGCGCAAAGCCTGGATCCGCGCCGGGAAATGCGTTGGGGAACGCGATACGAGGAAGGCGGAATGCGGCGGTGCCGATGTAGGTTGCGTCGGCGGTGAGGCCACCGAATTGGCGCTCCAGGCCGAGGGTCCAGGTCTGTAAAAAGCCGTTGCCGAATTTGCGGTCGATGGCGCTGAGGTTGAGGAGAGACAACTGCTGGCCGGGCGCGAGTGCAGCGAGGTCGTGCTCGTAACGGTTCACATCCATGACGGTGTTTGCGGGAACCTGCCTGGGGTCTCCGCTGGCAAAGATGTCCTGTCCGGTTGGCGTGTAGGCTCGCGGCAGCTCGGACGGAGTGATCTGGAATCCATACGGAATCTCTGCGTTCTTCGCGGCGTTGACACGCGGATAGACGACGAAGGGCGTTGAGCCGGTGAGGTAGTTGTCCTGCCAACTGTTGGGCGGAATGACCGTAATCGCTCCGCCGACGTGGATTAGCAACTTTTGCGGAGCTCGCCAGTCGAGCTGAACTCGCGGCCCCCAGCCGTTCCATCCGGATTGATATCCGGGCTGTGGATTGATGAGGTACTGCTGGGGTGTTCCGGCCGGCGGATTGACCTGAAGGAAGCTCGAGGTGCGGTGGGCGCGCTCGGTGATGGGCGAATAGAACTCATACCGCAGACCGTAATTCAGGGTGAGGCGGTCGTTCAATTTCCAGGTGTCCTGGAGGTAGAAGTTGAAGTCGTTGCGATTGATCGCGGCTGCGCCGATGTGCTGGCCGTTGGAGAAATAGGGCGGCGCGACGGCAACGGTGTAGCTATAGGGATAGCCTGTGAGCAGACTGCTGAGCGTGTCGGGGAGTGGGTCGCCCGGCTGAATGTCGTGCGTGCCACTGGCGGAAGGAATGAACGACGGAGAGTAGACGGTGCCACCGCCAAAATCGTATTCGCCATTGGGACTGATGCCGAAGTAGGTGCTGTCGCGGTTGAGCCGGGCTTCGGCGCCGAACTTGAGAGCATGGTGGCTCGTTGTCCAGGAAAAATTCTGCTGTGCCTGGAAGAGATTTCCGAAGGCGGACATCACCGATCCTGACGCGTTATTGAATCCTTCAAAGAGGCCGTCGACGAGCTTCACCGCGGGATCGGTATGGTTGGTTGTGTCAAAGGACGGCGTGGTTCGCGTCACACTGAGCGAGGTCGACCAAAGGAGACGCGGCGATGCGACTCGCGTGTAGGTGAGGGCCAGATTGCGCTGGCGGTCGACATACTGGACTCCAAAGCTGGGATTGAGAAGCGACTGGTCAGGATTGGTGGTGGGGCCGGTGAGGTTGTTGTAGGTGAAGCGGGCGAGGAGTTGGCCCTTTTCGCCGAGCTTCTGGTCGAGGCGGATGGAGAACTGATCCGCGTTCGTCGTTACGTTGGATGGGGCGGCATAGGTGCGCGCTCCATAGGTGCCGGTGGGGGAGTTGGGCAAGGGGTATTGCGCGAGCACGGCGGCAATGAGGGGATTGACGGGAACGATGAGCGTGTCGGTGCTGCCGTCGGCGTAGGTGACGGCGTCATATCCGGCGCGCTCCTGAAGGGTGGGGACGGGCAGGACCTGGGTGGTTCCAAGGACCTGGCGAAAGCCCTGGTATTGGCCGAAGTAATAGGTCTTGCCTCGGCCGTCATACGCATGGGGCAAGACCACGGGGCCGCCGTTGGTGAAGCCGAACTCATTGCGATGGAAGGGAGGAATGCGACCGGGCTCGGCGATGGAGGGATGGTCGAAATAGTTGCGGGCATCGAAGGCTGAGTTGCGGATGAATTCGAAAAACGATCCGTGAAAGCCGTCCTTGCCGGAGCGGGTCATGATGTTGGTAAATCCTGAGGCTCCGCGGCCAATTTCGGCAGGCATCCAGCCGGAGCTGGAATGGATATCTTCGATCGCGTCGACGTTGAAGTTGCTGAACGCTGCTCCTCCCATCTCCGGATCGCTGATGTCGGCTCCGTCCATGGCAAAGGTGGCTTCGACTCCTCGCTGGCCGTTGATGGCAAACTGCTGGGTGAAGTTGGTCGCGCCATTCACGTCGGTCATGGTTCCCGCAGCCAGCAGCAGGAGCGTGCTGAAGTCACGGCCGTTGAGCGGCAGTTCGCTGACCGCCTGGCTGGAGAGTTGTTCGCCGCCGGAGGTGGAGTTCGCGGCAGAGGTGGCGGTTGCGGGGGCCGGGCTGATGGCGAGCGTGTTCTGCTGCGAGATCGTTAGCACTGAAGCCGCGGTCGGAAGGTGAATCGATAGCGCTGGCGTGGCCGATTGCTTGGGCCGGAGGACGGTGAGCTTGTACTCTCCCGGCGCAACATGAAGAAAGCGAAAGTCTCCGTTAGGTCCGGTACTGTTGGTGAGCTTGACTGCTGGCCCGGCGAGCTCAACGGTTGCTCCGGCGACCGGCTGGCCCGATGTATTGCGCACAAGACCGGCCCATTCAGAAGCGGCTGGGTTGTTCGTTTGCGCGCAGAGCGGCAGCGAAAAGAAGAAACAGAGAGCCAGAGATGCGATCAGGATCTGGAGAGCGGTGGTGCGCGGTCGAGCTGAGCTCGCGGCGACGGAAGGATGAGCAGGCAGACGCGCTTTCGATGCGCGCGAGGTTCCACATTGAGGCATTCCATACGATAAATGCTGTCGTGGTTCTTTGGCTTGAATCGATTCAGAGCCGTGCT
>DHWW01000024.1:5726-5998 GCA_002413385.1 Granulicella sp. UBA5172 | reverse complement strand
GTCGGCGTCGTCATCTCCGCCTCCCACAATCCCTGGCGCGACAACGGCATCAAAATCTTGCGCCGGCGACGGCTACAAGCTCCCCGACGCCGCCGAACTCGCCATCGAACACGAGATCACCCGCGTCCTCGCCGACAACCCCACCGTCCCCACCGACGCCCCGCTCCCCGAGACCAACGACACCTACCGCCTCGAATACATCCGCTTCCTCCTCGAGGCCGTCCCCGGCATCTCCCTCGACAACCGCAGCGTCATCATCGACTGCGCCAACG
>DHWW01000024.1:0-5637 GCA_002413385.1 Granulicella sp. UBA5172 | reverse complement strand
CGGCCTCCTCGCCGACAACCTCGTCGTCGCCACCACCATGTCCAACATGGGCCTCGAAGCCGCCTTCGCGCGCTCCGGCATCCGCATGCTCCGCGCACCCGTCGGCGACAAGTACGTCCTCGAAGAGATGCGCAACTCCGGAGCCGCCCTCGGCGGCGAGCAGTCCGGCCACATCCTCTTCCCCGCCAAGGCCACCACCGGCGACGGCCTCCTCACCGCTCTCCTCGTCCTCGACGTCATCCACCGCAGCGGCAAAACCCTTCACCAGCTCATCTCCGACCTCACCAACTACCCGCAGATCATCCTCAACGTCAAGGTCCGCGAAAAGCTCCCCCTTGACACCTTCCCCACCATCGTCGCCGCCATCGCCGAAGCCGAAGCCGAACTCGCCACCACCGGCCGCGTCGTCATCCGCTACTCCGGCACCGAAGCCCTTGCCCGCGTCATGATCGAAGCCGAAAGCCAGGAAGTCATGCAGCACCACGCCGACGCCATCGCCAACGCCATCCGCACCGAACTAGGCGTCTAGCCCCTTTGATGTCACCCTGTGCTAAACCCAACCCTCCCCCTGAGCACTAGCGGAGACAAAGCCCTCACCCACGCCACAGGCGATGCCGAAAGCGCAGAGGCCATGCGCCAACATTCACGCCCACCAGCAAATTTCGGTTGCAAATCAGTCCCAGCGATCCTATAACTTAAATAGACGCTAAGTATCATCTGCACTAATATCGAGTCGGGAGACGATCCATCATGAAATCAGCAGCTCGCTTCATATCTTTCCGTACCCTATTCATGATGGCGTTCCTCCTCGTCTCTGCCTATGCTCACGCTCACGCACAGGATGGCTGCGTCAGCAGCGGCTCCACCGGCTGCGCACCAGAGATCGATCCGTCTCTCGCCACCAGTGGTACAGCTCTCCTCGCGGGTCTCGTCCTGCTCGTCCGCGGACGCCGCAAGCGCTAACCCATGGCTGTTGCTGAATCTACCCCTCTGGATCACAGCACGCCCGCTTCTCCCCCACCCCTCCTCCCTCCCACACACACGATCTCCCTCCTCTCGCGCATCGTCATCGCCGCAGCCGTCCTCTCGGCCGAGTGCCTCGCCATCTCCTGGTTGTCGCATTATCATTGGCCCGCCTTCCACACCCCCATCACCTCTCTGATCGTCCTCGCCTCAGCCCTCTTCTTCTTCGGCAGGTCCCAGCTCCAGGCCGCGCACCTTCAGGACGCGCCCCTCAACCCACGCTTCGCACTTCTGCATGCTTTCGCCCTAGCTCTCATCGCAGCAGAGAACTTCGGCTTCACTCACTTCGCTCCCTCGCACATCAAGACCGCCTACTCCCCCCAGATTCTCTGGGCTGCATCCATTCTGCTGCTCGTGTTTTCCCTTACTGCCACGCTCTTCCCTCTGCGCCGCCTGCTCGCCGCGCTCCGCATCAATTCCTGGTTCTTCGCCGCTCTCCTCACCCTTGGAACCATGTCCGTCCGCACACTCTCCCAAAGGCTCTGGAGCACACCGAACCTGCACTTCGGTCTTATGCTGCAACAGGCCACCTTCACCGGCGTCAAGCAACTACTCGGCCTCTTCTACAACAACATCGTCTCCTTCCCCGAACACTCCGTCATCGGTACCGTCCGATTCAAGGTGCTGATCGCAGACAGCTGCTCAGGCATCGAAGGCCTCGCCCTCATGCTCATCTTCACCCTCTGCTGGCTCATCGTCACCCGCCACGAACTCCGCCTCAAACGAGCTCTGCTCCTCGTTCCCATCGCACTCTGCATCTCCTGGCTCCTGAACATCGTTCGCATCGCCACCCTCATCGCCATCGGCGACGCCGGCCACCCCGCCATGGCCCTCAAGGGCTTCCACTCCGAAGCCGGCTGGGTTTTCTTCAACGCCATCGCTCTCGCCTTCCTCCTCGCCGCCGAGCACCTGTCCTGGCTCCGCCGCGACCCACTGCATCGCAACCCGCCCAACGCACCCGCCTCGGCAGCCCTCTACGACCGCAACCTCGCCGCTCCCTACCTCCTCCCCTTCCTCGCCGTCCTCGCCACCTCCCTGCTCACCCACGCCTTCTCCAGCGGCTTCGAAGCCCTCTACCCCCTCCGCTTCGTCGTCGCTCTCCTCGCCCTCTGGTGGTACCGCGCCGACTACCGCCGTCTCCATCTGCAATCCCAGTGGCACTTCGGCTGGCTCGGCCCTCTCGCCGGCGCCGCTGTCTTCGCCCTCTGGATCGCCTTGGCGCATCTCTCCAACAGCAGCGCTGCACCATCAACCCTCGCCGCCCATCTCGCCCAACTCCCCACCTGGCAGCGAGTCTCCTGGATCACCCTCCGCGCAGCCTCCGCCGTCCTCACCGTCCCCATCGTCGAAGAGCTGGCCTTCCGCGGCTACATCGCTCGTCGCGTGCAATCCTCCAACATCGACAGCATCCCCTTCGCGCACCTCAGCGTACTCGCCATCCTCGTCAGCTCCGTAGCCTTCGGAGCTCTCCACGGCCGCCTCTGGATCGCCGGCATCCTCTCCGGAATCGTCTTCGCTCTCGTCGCAAAGTTCCGCAACCGCCTCGGCGAGGCCGTAGCCGCCCACGCCACAGCCAACCTCCTCATCGTCCTCTGGGTCCTCACCCGCAGCGACTACTCCCTTTGGTAGCTCCCCTCCCACCCCGCCACCAATCCCCCTCCCGCCGGGTGCCCCATTCATGGACGGTTCCATCGTCATGGGTGGGGTGAAGATTTTGGGGGACAGTCACCAATCCAACGCCCACCGTCCGCGCAGGACCGTAGGACCGTAGGACTACTTGATGTCGCGCCAGTTTTTCCCCAACCCAACCTCCGCCACAATCGGCACGCTAAACTCCGCCGCCGACTCCATCTCCCGCTTCACCAACTCCTGAATCTCGTCCGCCTCATGCGGCACCACGTCGAACAGCAGCTCGTCATGCACCTGTAGCGTCATCACCGACTTCAACTTCCGCTCGCGCATCGCCGCATCAATCCGTAGCATCGCAATCTTGATCAAGTCCGCAGCCGTTCCCTGCAGCGGAGTATTCACCGCCGTCCTCTCCGCAAATCCACGCTGATTCGGATTACGCGACTGAATATCCGGAATCGGCCGCACCCGCCCAAACGCCGTCCTCACCGACTGGTCGCGCCGCACCGTCTCCAGCGTCCGCTCAATAAACTCCGCCACGCCCTTGTACCGCTCAAAGTACCGCGCAATATAATCCTTCGCCGTCTTCTGATCGATCCCCAACTGCGCTGCTAAACCAAATGGTGAAATACCATACACAATCCCGAAGTTCACCGCCTTCGCCCGCGCGCGCGTCTCCTTATCCATCGTCTCGGCATCCACCTCGAAGACCTCCGCCGCCGTCAGCGTATGAATATCCTTCCCCGTCCTGTACGCATCCAGCAGCAGCGGGTCCTGCGAAAAATGCGCCATCAACCTCAGCTCAATCTGCGAATAATCAGCCGACATCAACAGATTCCCCGGCGCCGCAATAAACGCCGCACGAATCTCCCTCCCCACCGCCGTCCGCACCGGAATATTCTGCAGATTCGGATTCGTCGACGACAACCTCCCCGTCGCCGTCCCCACCTGGTTGAACGTCGTATGAATCCGTCCCTGCGCATCCGCCAGCACCGGCAAGGCATCCAGGTACGTACCCTTCAACTTCTGCAGCTGCCGATACTCCAGCACCAGCGCCGGCACCTCATGATGCTCCGCCAGGTCCTCCAAAATATCCTGCGCTGTCGAAATCACCTTGCCCTTGCCATGCTTCATCGGCTTCGGCAAATCCATCTTGTTGAACAGCACATCCCCCAACTGCTTCGGCGAATTAATATTGAACCGATGCCCCGAGCTCGCATACACCCGCTCCGCAAGATCATCGATCGTCACGGCCAGCCGCGAGCTCATCTCCCGCAGCACATCACTATCTACCCGCACGCCAGCCTGCTCCATCTGCAGCAGCACCTTGACCAGCGGCAAATCCAGCTTCCAATACACATCCTCCAGCGTCGATTCCTGATTCAACTCACCCGACCCACCACGACGCACCGTGGGCCCAACATCGTTCGCCGGCTTCTTCGTTGAATCCGCAAACATCATCTCCGTCGTGATCGCACCACCCAACCCCGGCTCATCCCGCAGCAACTCCTTCGGCCTCGCAACCTCCGCCTCTCTCATCTGCTCGCCCAGCGTCTTCGCCAGCCGCACCACCGCCGCCGCAGCCTCCGCCAACCGCTTCGGATCCGCCGGATTCTCCTTCGTCACCTGNNATAGCTCTCCAGCATCACATCCGTAATCGCGCCGGCCAGCACAACCCCATGCGGCTCCAACGCCCGCAGCACTGCCTTCAGATCATGCACCTGCTTCGGCAGCGTCGCATCCGTCAACGCCTCGCGCATCCCCGGCATCTCCAGCGAAACCTCCATCGCCTGCGCCACCGTCACCGCCAACCCCAACCGGCACGCCGGATCTACCACCTCTACCACCGCCTCCACCTCAGCCTCCGACGCCCCAAACAGCGACATCGTCTGAGCCGGCTCAGGCTCCACTTCCACCTCTGCCTCGGCCGCAGCATCCGCGCCAATCTCTTCCGCCACAGCCTGCGCATTCGCAGCCATCGCCAGCGCCAGGTGCCCCGCTGCACGAGCCTCCACCAACAACCTCGCCAACTCCTCCTCCGTCGCCTTCACGTTGTACGTCGTCAGCACCGCGTCCACGTCCGGCGCAAGATCTTTCAACATCGTAGTAAATTCAAGCTCTGTAAACAGCGCACGACACGCAGCATTATCGACTGGCCGCGTTCGCATCGCGTCAATCGAAAACTCTATCGGCACCGACGTATCAATCGTCACCAACTCCTTCGACAGCAAAATATTCTCGCGATGATTCTGCAGCGACTCGCGATACGTCTTCTTCTTCACCTCATCCGCANNNATTGTCCTTCATCGGATTCAACATCGACACATCCGCATTGACCAACTGCATCATGTCCTTATCCGACGACACCACAAACACCTTGTGCCCCAGCGCGGAAAGCTGCCGGCTCAGCGAGCCAATCACGTCATCGGCCTCAAACCCCTCGTAGTACAAAATCGGAATTTTGAACGCCTCCAGCGCCCGCCGAATATAAGGCTGCTGCTGAATCAAATCCGGAGGAGTCTCCGCGCGATTCGCCTTGTACCCGCTATATTCCACTGTCTCAAACTGCTGCGTCTTGCTATTGAACTTCTGCACGCCCTTCATCTGCGTCGCCAGCTCATACCGATGCAGCGGGGCCCCCACGTCATACACCGCCGCCAGATACTCCGGCTTGAAATCCGCGCGCAACTTATTAATCATGTTCACAAAAACATACGTCGCCGCCGTAGGAATTCCCGTCCGCGTAGTCATCGGCCGCGACCGCTGCATCGCGTGATAAGCCCGAAATATAAACGCCATCGAGTCGAGCAAATAAATAGGAGGCTTATCCGTCGTCATGTTTTTGTTCGTCAACATCTCGCAATCACTCTCATCTTTCCTTCAACCATTCCCACATAAATCCCGCCCGCCGACGCTCGTGCCTTTGCTCTTCCTCTTGCCTTTGCTCTTCCTCTTGCCTATGCTCTTTTGTTTGTCATCCCGTAG
>DHWW01000302.1:26495-45989 GCA_002413385.1 Granulicella sp. UBA5172 | reverse complement strand
GTGTCCAGATCGTTACACCTTTCGTGCGGGTCAGAACTTACGCTGACAAGGAATTTCGCTACCTTAGGACCGTTATAGTTACGGCCGCCGTTCACCGGGGCTTCAGTTCAAAGCTTCGCCTTGCGGCTAACCTCTCTCTTTAACCTTCCGGCACCGGGCAGGAGTCAGCCCCTATACGTCGTTTTTGACTTTGCAGAGACCTGTGTTTTTGTTAAACAGTCGCCGTTCGCGTTTCACTGCGGCCCCCCTAGGCTTGCACCCACGGGGGCGACCCTTCTCCCGAAGTTACGGGTCTAATTTGCCGAGTTCCTTAACAAGCTTTCACTCGAGCGCCTTTGGATATTCTCCTCGTCTACCTGTGTCGGTTTGTGGTACGGTTCCCAATCTCTCTCCTTAGAGGTTTTTCTTGGCACCATGAAATCAGCAGCTTTCAGCCCTACGGCTTACTGTTTTACGCCTCACTGTTAAGACTCTCCGGATTTGCCTAGAGAATCCAGCTTACGCGTATCAAACCCCATAGCCATATGAGGTCCTGCTTATCCTTATGCGTCACCCCATCGTAATAACGAGGTATTGGGAGGTCCGGAATATTAACCGGATGTCCATCGCTTACGCCTTTCGGCCTCAGCTTAGGGACCGCCTAACCCTGAGCGGATTAACCTTCCTCAGGAAACCTTAGACTTTCGGCGTGAAGGGTTCTCACCTTCATTATCGCTACTTATGCCGGCAGGGTCTCTTCTCTAATGTCCACGTATCTTCACAGTTACGCTTCATTCACGAGAGAATGCTCTCCTACCACGCACACCAAAGGTGTGCATTCGCTGCTTCGGTATATAGTTTTAGCCCCGTTGTATTGTCGGCACCGGACCGCTTGACCAGTGAGCTATTACGCTTTCTTTAAAGGATGGCTGCTTCTAAGCCAACCTCCTGGCTGTCTGAGCGTTCCGACTTCCTTTCCCACTTAACTATAATTTTGGGACCTTAGCAGGCGATCTGGACTGTTTTCCTCTCGACTGTGAAGCTTAGCCCCCACAGTCTGACTGCCGTGCTGGTTGTGATCGGCATTCGAAGTTTGGTTGGATTCAGTAAGCCGGAAAGCCCCCTAGTCCATCCATGTCTCTACCACCGATCCAAATCACACGACGCTAGCCCTAAAGCTATTTCGGAGAGAACGAGCTATCACGGAATTTGATTAGCCTTTCACCCCTACCCTCAGCTCATCCGAGCTTTTTTCAACAAACACCGGTTCGGTCCTCCAATGGGTGTTACCCCATCTTCAACCTGGCCAAGGGTAGATCATCCCGCTTCGCGTCTATTCCTGCCAACTGAATCGCCCTATTCAGACTCGCTTTCGCTNNGCACACGGTTTCAGGTACTATTTCACTCCCCTCCCGGGGTTCTTTTCGCCTTTCCCTCACGGTACTGGTTCACTATCGGTCAGAAACGAGTATTTAGCCTTACGGGATGGTCCCCGTGGATTCAAGCAGGGTTTCTCGTGCCCCGCCTTACTCAGGTACCTGCTTCGAGTCTGGATCAATTTCGTCTACGCGCCTGTCACGCTGTATCGGGTGGCTTTCCAACCACTTTGACTATCGACCAGATTGGTAACTCTACTGTTGCAGGCCCTACAACCCCCGAACTACCGAAATAGTACGGGTTTGGGCTGTTCCGAGTTCGCTCGCCACTACTATCGGAATCGAGGTTTCTTTCTTCTCCTGGAGGTACTGAGATGGTTCACTTCCCTCCGTTCGCTTGCTCCTACCTATGTATTCAGTAGGGCATACATGAGGTTTGCTCATGTGGGTTTCCCCATTCGGAAATCTCCGGATCAACGCCTGTGTGCGGCTCCCCGAAGCTTATCGCAGCTTGCCACGTCCTTCATCGCCTGTTTCTGCCAAGGCATCCACCGTGCGCCCTTAGTAGCTTGACCATAGAATTTACTCGCACGCATCAGAGTGAAAACCTCTGACCGCAGAGAAACCTACGTTGTTTAGTCCGCCTTCGGCAACTAGTCCTCACTGGATTAGGGTGAGGGGTTGCCAGAATATTCTAAAGACACTCAACACTGTAATCAGCTTGATCCTATAGAGACTACCTATAAGCTCAAAGCTGCTCAGCCTTGTAGTTATATTTACCCAATCTATTCAGTTGTCAAAAATCGTCTGCAGCAACGGTTCGTTGCTACTACGCGCTACTGGAGCGCGCTGGAGACAAGGGCCTATCGTTTATAGATAGTTTCCACAAGCTCAAGGATCAGTGCCCGGCTGCTGACTTCACAGTGCGGAGACTCAACCTCGAGCAGGTTTGCTTCGATGTGCCTTAGAGAGATGGTGGAGCTGACCGGGATCGAACCGATGACATCCTGCTTGCAAAGCAGGCGCTCTCCCAACTGAGCTACAGCCCCTTCTGATCAGTGTAACCGAATCAGAGATAAATGGTGGGCCTGGGTAGACTCGAACTACCGACCTCACCCTTATCAGGGGTGCGCTCTAGCCAACTGAGCTACAGGCCCGGCATCGTCCACAGCATTGGCTAATGGACATGCTTGCTCTGTCGCCTGGGCTCCGGTTCCGAAGAACCTTGACCACAGGCTTGTGAGCTCTCTCGAAGGTTTTCGAGGACACAGTTGAACGTGCGAACCGGCTACGCCGGATCTGACCATCGTTGTTGATGGATCGTAAAGAAAAGAAGGTTGTGTTCAGATTCTCCATCTCTTGCTTCGTCGACCAAGATCGACTTAGCGCAATCAGGAGTTGTCTGGCACATCGCACCCTCAGCGTCGGACGATGTCCTTGGCTGCCTGCAATCGCAGGACGGATTTGATTGCCAGAGCGTTCTCTTTTAGAAAGGAGGTGATCCAGCCGCAGGTTCTCCTACGGCTACCTTGTTACGACTTCACCCCAATCATGAATTACACCTTGGGCGGCTGCTCCCTTGCGGTTAGCGCACCGACTTCTAGTGCAACCCACTTTCGTGATGTGACGGGCGGTGTGTACAAGGCCCGGGAACGTATTCACCGTGGCATGCTGATCCACGATTACTAGCGATTCCAGCTTCATGGAGTCGAGTTGCAGACTCCAATCCGAACTGAGGCCGGCTTTTTCCGATTAGCTCACCCTCGCGGGGTTGCAGCGGTTTGTACCGGCCATTGTAGCACGTGTGTAGCCCTGGACATAAAGGCCATGAGGACTTGACGTCATCCCCACCTTCCTCCCCGTTATCCGAGGCGGTTTCGCTAGAGTGCTCAACTAAATGGTAGCAACTAGAGATAAGGGTTGCGCTCGTTGCGGGACTTAACCCAACATCTCACGACACGAGCTGACGACAGCCATGCAGCACCTATATACAGACCCATTGCTGGGAGACGGTATTTCTACCGCTGTCCTGTACATTTCGAGCCCAGGTAAGGTTCTTCGCGTTGCGTCGAATTAAACCACATGCTCCACCGCTTGTGCGGGCCCCCGTCAATTCCTTTGAGTTTCAACCTTGCGGCCGTACTCCCCAGGCGGAGTGCTTATTGTGTTAACTGCGGCACAGAAGGGGTCGATACCCTCTACACCTAGCACTCATCGTTTACAGCGTGGACTACCAGGGTATCTAATCCTGTTTGCTCCCCACGCTTTCGCGCCTCAGCGTCAGTTACAGTCCAGAAAGTCGCCTTCGCCACTGGTGTTCCTCCTAATATCTACGCATTTCACCGCTACACTAGGAATTCCACTTTCCTCTCCTGTCCTCAAGATAACCAGTTTCCGATGCACTCTCAGGGTTGAGCCCTGATCTTTCACACCGGACTTAACTATCCGCCTACGCGCCCTTTACGCCCAATAATTCCGGACAACGCTTGCCCCCTACGTATTACCGCGGCTGCTGGCACGTAGTTAGCCGGGGCTTCCTCCTTGGGTACCGTCATATGCACTCAATATTTTCAAATGCATCATTCTCCCCCAAAGACAGTACTTTACAATCCGAAGACCTTCATCATACACGCGGCGTTGCTCCGTCAGACTTTCGTCCATTGCGGAAGATTCCCCACTGCTGCCTCCCGTAGGAGTCTGGACCGTGTTTCAGTTCCAGTGTGTCCGTGCGCCCTCTCAGGCCGGATACAGATCATCGTCTTGGTGGGCCATTACCCCGCCAACTAACTAATCTGCCGCGAACTCCTCTTCAAGCGCATTGCTGCTTTGACCCGTAGGTATTATGCGGTATTAGCTAAGATTTCTCTCAGTTATTCCCCACTCGAAGGTAGATGATTCACGTGTTACTCACCCGTGCGCCACTGTACTCAGGACCGAAGTCCCTTTCTCGTGCGACTTGCATGTGTTAGGCACGCCGCCAGCGTTGATTCTGAGCCAGGATCAAACTCTCGTTTAATCTTGGTTTGCTCTGCCTTCAAGGACAGGGGTCCGAAGGCTCGAGCGCCTCCGCTAGCTCGAAAAGCAGCGGAGGTTTAGTACTAGTGAGAATGACACAACCAAACTTCACGTCATCTCACGACTGGCACGTTCAACTATGTTGTCAAAGATCCTGACTGTTCTCGCCTAAGCGGACAGTTTTGGATCAAGGACCAACTCTGGGCAAAGCCACAGGTTTGTGTCCTCGAACTTGATTGCGCTGTTTGAACTGGGGGAGTATCCGGGTAGAACTTCTTATCACTCACCGGCCTCGCTGCAGTGTTTTGCGCGAACTTATTGAGATTATCAACTCTCGGTTCGCTTGTCAACGTTTATTCTCGAAATCTTTATCGAGAAGTTCGTCAACCACTTACAACAGCGCAAAATATCAAAACAACGTAACGACTCGATAACGAGGCGCGAAGCTCTAAGCTTCTGATTCCCTTCGGCTTGCGCCTTGGGATGTACTGCAGTGGCTTGGGCTTGGTACGGTTGGCTTCTAGCACTTACACCGCGGACAAACGCTTGGACTGCGCTCCGGCTTGCCATCATCACCCGTACTGGGCTCCGGCGCGAAGCATTTGTTTCTATTGCTCAACCAGTGTATCGCATCTCTACCGCTTTGCGCAACTGACTGGGTTGATTCTCTTCGCCGCAACACAACTGCTCATGTGCGACTCCCTGAGAGTATCAAGGGCAGGCGAGAAGCGCAACCCCGCGCCTGTGGAAGGTGGTGGAAAACGCGTTCTGCGCCGAGAACCTCCGTACTCCGTTAGAATCCTTCTCACTATGGAAGCCACTGAAATGGATGAGTTCTCGAAACAGATGCGCGAGGCTGGAGAGAGCGGCATGCGCCGTGTATCGCTGGCGATCAGTGTTCTCGCTGTACTTGTCGCGATGGTGACGGTTCTCGGTCATCGTACGCATACAGAAGCTGTGTTGATGCAGACACGCGCTGCGGACCAATGGAATCTGTATCAGGCCAAGAAGATTCGCCAGGGCCAGGTCAGCACCGCCGTGGACTTCCTGTCACTACAGCCCACGGCAAAGGATGCAGCCGTGCAGTCGAAGCTCGCAGAGTATAAAGCGCACCTGAAAAAGTGGAACCAGGATCTCGCCGACGAACAGCAAAAGGCTGAAGAACTGGAGCATGAGGTGAATCTCGCAGAGCGGCGAGCCAATCGCTACGATCTAGGCGAAGCGCTGCTGGAGATCGCCGTGGTGCTGTCCTCGATCACACTGCTCACGCGCCAGCAGGTGTACTTTATGCTCGGCCTCGCACTGGGAGCCGTGGGCATCGCAGGGGCGGCGTCGGCTTTGTTGGTCCGCTAGGGCGAGGGGTGCGCGTGCTGCGTTCATCGGCGCATCAACGTGCGTATTAACCAATACCTGGCCTGGTCAGAACGCCAAGGTCAGCGAGGCCGTTGACGAAGTACTGCACCGCTAACGCGACCAGCAGCAGGCCCATGACGCGGATAAGGATGCGGATGCCGGTCTCTCCGAGAGCACTCGCGACGCGTGTCGCGCTGCCGAGGACGAGGTAGCAAATTGCGGCGGTGATCGCGATAGCGCTGAAGATGGCAGCCATTTGCCAATACCCTTCCGACTGGTGCGCCTGCCCGACGAGCACCATGACCGAAGTGATGGCACCGGGGCCTGCCAGCATCGGGATCCCCATCGGCACAATGCCGGCGTCGTCTTTGGTGGCGGCTGCGGCGGTTTCGTCGCTGACCTCCTGGGTAGGCGAGCGCTTTGCCTCCAGCATGTCGAGACCGATGAGCAACAGAATAATGCCGCCCGAAATCTCAAACGCAGGCAGCGAGATTCCGAAGATGCGGAAGATATAGGTTCCTGCCAGTGCGAAGGCGCTGAGGATGACGAACGCAGTCAGCGAAGCCTTGCGAGCGGTGCGAACACGCTTGGCACTGTCCTGGCCGGCGGTAACGGCGAGGAACGTGGGGAGCGCAGCGAAGGGGTCAACGAGAAAGAAGATCGAGCTGAGAGCAAGCAACGAAAATCGAACGTAGACCGACCCCCCCAGATGCACGAGAGCGGTGGTATTGGGGGCAAACATCATGTATTTGATTCTTTCATGACGAGCAAGTTGCACTGCGGAGCGGCGAATAGCGGCCAAATTACAGCATCAGCGCTGATCTGCAACGTATAATTTCGTTGAAGCGAGGAGAAAGTATGCCGATCGAACCGACAAAAAACATCTGGCACAATGGCCAATTAATGCCATGGGAAAAGGCCAACATCCATGTGATGAGCCACGTAGTCCATTACGGCTCTTCCGTGTTTGAAGGGATTCGCTGTTACACGCAGCCGGACGGTGCGGGCATCTTCCGCCTGAACGAGCACATGCAGCGACTCATTCATTCGGCGAAGATCTACCGCATGCCGCTGCCCTACTCCCTGGAGCAATTGAATGCTGCGGTGGTCGAGGTA
Source organism: Granulicella sp. UBA5172 (assembly GCA_002413385.1). Lineage (GTDB taxonomy): Bacteria > Acidobacteriota > Terriglobia > Terriglobales > Acidobacteriaceae > Granulicella. Next base: position 39,150 of record DHWW01000302.1, on the reverse strand, counting down.
GTGGAAGCCAACGGCATTGCCCCTTGCTACATTCGCCCTATCGCGTTTCGCGGCTATGGCGAGATCGGCGTGAACCCGCTCAAGGCGCCGGTTGAGGTATACGTCGCAAACTTTCCGTGGGGCAAATACGTTCCGGGCAACAGCGGTGCTGATGTCTGCATTTCGAGCTGGAACCGGCTGGCTCCGAACACCATGCCATCGCTTGCAAAGGCTGGCGCGAACTACATGAACTCGCAACTGATCCGCATGGAGGCCGAGGTAAACGGCTATGCGGAGGGCATTGGACTCGATACGAATGGCTATCTGTCCGAAGGCTCGGGAGAAAACCTCTTCCTGGTCAGCAAGGGAACTCTCTATACGTCGCCTTTGGCAAACTCCGTGTTGAACGGAATTACGCGTGACTCGATCCTCGTACTGGCGCGCCAGATGGGGGTCCCGGTTGTGGAACAGGCTCTGCCGCGCGAGATGCTGTACATCTGCGACGAGGCATTCTTCAGCGGAACCGCAGCAGAGGTCACGCACCTGCGCTCTGTCGACCGCATCCTGATCGGCGATGGAACGATGGGACCGATCACGACGGCGCTGCATAAGGCGTTTTTCAACATCGTAAATGGACTGGCGGAAGATCGCTACAACTGGCTTACCCCTGTATCCGTGCGCGAGAGCGTAGCAGTTTAGTGCTATTGGACACCCTCACCGAAAGCGGCAGCTTCGTGGCTGCCGCTTTTTTGTCGCAACGGGATTAGGACGTACCCGCCTTGTGGAACTAGACTGTTATCTGGGCTCGCTTGCGAGCAGTACCCAAGAATTATCTTTAAAAGTTTGAGGATCGTTACTCGATGAAATTGCGGTTTCTTGTTCCAGCTCTCGCATTGGCCCTTACGACCCTTGCAGCTCACGCCCAGATCGGCCTCTACCTGAACCCCGTCGTCAGCCGCGTGAGCAACAGTACCCCCGATACCGGGCCATTCGCCTTTCTTGGGGAAGGTGGGACATCAAAAATATTCGGCGGGGTCGACTTTGGTGGCTACTACGAGTTTGCCCACTATCCGAAGTCGGACCTCAGCGTTGACGTACGGGATACCATTCAGCGCTATTCCACCGCATCGTTCAACAGCTTTATGGTCGGCCCTCGGCTTCAGACAAAGCCGATGGCGTATAACTTGAAGCCCTATGCTCAGCTCTCGATCGGCGTCGGAACCACGAAGGCACCGCTAAGCCCGGTCAGCATTTCCAAGTTGCAGTATGGCATCTACGTGGGCTTGGACAAGTCGATCAAAAAGCATATTGATTGGCGAATTCTCGAGGTTAGCTACGGCTCGGTGACCACCATTAATAGCCAGATCTTTCGAGGCCCCACACCCATTCCCGCGGCCAGCGTGCTGGGCTTCAGCACAGGGCTGGTTTTCCGCTTCCGGTAGACAGGAACGCGCAAGAATCTGCGATCCTGTGCGGGTGTCCCCTCACCCCGCGGCCGTGTCCTCTTCGTGCGTTACTAGTTTGTCCCACCCTGGCAGATCCTGTGAGCCGACGATGAGTCGCACCCCATCCTCCATGCGGATGTAGGTGTACGCCCAGCTGCGAAACACAGAGAGTCGATTGCGGAAGCCGATGAGAAAAAAGATGTGCACCATCATCCACATCATCCACGCTGGAAATCCACTCCAGTTCGCGTGGAAGGGCCAGACGATGCGAGCCACCGCCGCCTTGCGCCCAATCGTGGCCATGTCACCCTTGTCGAAATAGCGGAAGGGCTTCTGGCGCGCCGCCTTATCGGAATCAGCGACGAGAAGTCCAATCCGCCGGGCGGCATAGTCTCCCATCTGCATCGCGGGCTGCGCAACGCCGGGAACCAGCTTTCCATCCTGCTCAAAGTGCGCCAGGTCTCCACAGACGAAGACCTCCGGCAGGTTCTTTGGGTTGAGGCGTTCGTTGACCAGGACACTTCCCTTCCTGTCGAGTTCGACCCCCAGCATTTTCCCAAGCGAAGACGCCTGCACACCCGCTGCCCATAGGGTGCAAACGCTCTCGATCCGCTCGTCCCCGACCATCACATAGCCCGGTTGAATGTCGGTCACATGCGATCCATAGCGAATCCGCACGCCAAGCGCCTTGAGCTGTTCCACCGCCCTTTTCTGCAAAGACTCCGGATACATACCAAGGATCTTTGGCGATCCCTCGAGGATCAGCACCTCGGCAGTCTTCGTATCGATATGACGAAAATCCTTCGTCATGTACAGCCGCGAAATATCAGAGATTGCACCGGCGAGCTCCACGCCGGTAGGGCCGCCGCCGACGATAACAAATCGCAGCGGCGGGGGGGAGCNNCCGGCGGGTGCGAGCCGGTCTCCAGCATCTGGCGTTCGGCGAATTCAAACGCCAGCAACACACGCCGTCGGATATCCGTAGCGTCTTCGACTGTCTTGAGGCCCGGCGCAATCTTCGCCCATTCATCGTGCCCGAAGTAGCTATGCGTTGAGCCCGTCGCAAGAATCAGGTAGTCGTAAAACATCACCGCACCGCTCTTGAGCGAAACACGGCGCGCCGTCGTATCAATCCCGCGAACCTCGTCCATCACAACTTCGGTATTGCGGTTCTCCCGCAGAATCGAGCGAATTGGCTGAGCGATATCTCCCGGAGATAGCACCGCCAGCGCCACCTGATACAGCAGCGGCTGAAACGTGTGATAGTTCTTGCGGTCGATGATCGTGACGTCCACGTTCAGTCTCCCGAGGCGCTGGGCCGCGTTAATTCCAGCAAAACCAGCACCGATAATGACAACACGCGATCTCGCTCGATTTGGATTCACTGCGGGCATAGACCTTGTGCCTCCTGGTATGAATTCCCTTCTGCTTCACTATTTCGCTGCTGCTCCACTATGGCTGCTGCTCCACTATTTCAGATGCTCGCAAAAGCAAATCGATGTCCTGCCGTTTCTGCAATCAAACTGCGTGAAGCCTCCATGCCCCCTGCCGCATCCAACGGATTATGAGCCAGACATCGATTACGAATCATCCCGCAAACGTCCTCGGAACAACCAGACAACTCGGCAACTCGGATCTGCAGTTGACAGCGATCGGCTTCGGTGCCTGGGCAATTGGCGGTGGCGACTGGCAATATGCCTGGGGTCCGCAGGAGGATCACGAGTCCATCGAGGCCATTCACCGCGCGCTCGATGCCGGAATCAACTGGATCGATACGGCTGCGGCCTATGGGCTCGGCCACTCCGAAGAGATCGTCGGTCGCGCCCTCAAATCGACCAGCGCGAAACCCTACATCTTTACCAAGAGCTCGATGACCTGGGGTGAGGACCGCAAGATCGTGCAGACAATGAAGAAGATTCGCGAGGAGGTCGAGGGCAGCCTGCGGCGTCTCGGGGTCGATGTGATCGACCTCTACCAGATTCACTGGCCTGTCCCCGACGTGGAAGTCGAGGAGGGCTGGACGACCATGGCCGAGCTGCAGCGCGAGGGCAAGGTGCGCTACATCGGCGTATCGAACTTCAGCGTTGCACAGATGGAGCGCGCATTGAAGATTGCGCCGATCACCTCTCTGCAGCCGCCGTACTCCATGATCAATCGCTCGAATGAAGCCGAGATCCTGCCCTTCTGCCAGGCGCATGGCATCGGCGTCATCAATTATTCGCCCATGCAATCTGGTCTGCTCACCGGAGCCATGACGAAGGAACGCATCGCCAACATGCCGGCGGACGATTTTCGCCGCAACACGAAGCAGTTTAATGAACCACAGATCTCGCGCAACCTCGACCTGGTCGAACTGCTGCGCAGCATCGGAAAGCGGAACAATGTAGAGCCGGGTGTTGTGGCGATCGCATGGACACTGCACAACCCAGCCATCACGGCAGCCATCGTTGGCGGCCGCAGCGCGAAGCAGGTTGACGGTGTGCTTCCAGCAGCTACGTTCCGGCTCACTGAAGTTGAGTTTGCAGAGATTGGAAAATTTCTTACAGAGCGACCTTAGGCTTGCACGATTTCCCAAGGGGCGGCGCCTGCTCCGTGAGCAGGCGCTTTTTACAGCGTGAGAATGACCGGACCGTCTTTGGTGATCGCCACAGTATGCTCGAAGTGCGCGCTCACACTGCCNNGAGCCAATGTTGATCATGGGCTCAATCGCAAGCACCATACCTGCCTTCAGGCGCGGCCCCTTGCCGGGATCGCCATAGTTTGGAACCTGGGGGTCTTCGTGCATGCTCTTGCCAATGCCATGACCGACAAACTCCCGCACCACGCCATAGCCCTCAGCTTCACACATCACTTGAACTGCATTGGAAATATCAAACAGCCGTCCGCCCACCACGGCTTTGTCGATCGCCGCATAGAGCGAAGCTTCGGTGACACGTAGAAGCTTTTCAACCTTGGGCGAAATTGCACCCACAGCGTGCGTCACCGCAGCGTCAGAGTAGTAGCCTTCGACGATGACACCGCAATCCACGGAAACAACATCGCCTTCACGCAAAACACTCTTGTCATTCGGAATGCCATGAATGACCTGGTCGTTGACCGAGGTGCAAAGCACCGCCGGATATCCGTGATAGCCAAGAAAGGCCGCCTTGACGCCGAGTTCCTCTACTTTGGCAACGGCCGCACGCTCAAGATCCATCGTCGTAGCACCTGCCCGCACCACGGCTTTGACCGCCTCATGCACCTTGCGAAGGGCTATGCCGGAGATGCGCATCTTTTCGATTTCTTGCTCGGACTTGATCAGGATCGCCATTATCTAACTTTCTCGTGCTGTACAGACTCCAGCGAGTCGGTTGCGTTGCGCAACTCGAACAACGTCGCAAGGATGGACCGCGTCACCTCATCCATGGAAAGATTTCCATCGACCTCAGCGAAGCGGCCACCATGCGAGCGGTAGTACTCAACGACGGCTGCGGTCTTGGATCGGAACGCGTTCATGCGCTCATAAAATACTGGCTCTGTATCGTCGGCCCGCTGCGTGAGGGTCGCGCCCTCGCGATCGCAGATGCCGAGCTGGCTGGGCGGCTCAGAATACATGTTATAAATCGTGCCGCAGACCGGGCAGATGAGACGTCCTGTAATGCGTTCGAGCAGGATGCGCTCCGGCACCACAATGCTGATGGCGACCACGGGCAACAGCGAGTCTGCCAGTTGACGATCAAGCCACTCCGCTTGATTGAGCGTACGCGGAAAGCCGTCCAGAATGTATCCATTCCGCGTATCAGGCTCCGTCAGGCGGGTCGCGACCATCTGGTTGACAAGGTCGTCCGGAACCAGCAACCCCTTCGCCATAAGCTCTTCCGCAAGCATCCCGAGCTCCGTCTGGTTTTTACGGTGTTCACGGAGCAGATCGCCAGTGGATATCTGCGGGATGCTGAACCGCTCCACCAGTCGCTTGGCCTGGGTTCCTTTTCCTACACCGGGCGCGCCTAGCAGCAGCACCGGGCCGGGAACAAAGATGCTCGAATTGGACAGAGGCTTGGGCATGGACATCATCGACAAAAATCTAGCTCCTCAACTACGCCAAAGTAAAAACCCAGATCCGAGACTCCGGACCTGGGTGCCCTGCATCGTCCAGGTGTCTGAGTGCAATTACCAGCTGCGGCGACCGCGAATCCGTCCGGACTTTGGAGAGAAGCCGTCATAGTGGCGCATGATGAGCTGTGCTTCGACCTGCTGCACCGTGTCCATCGCAACGCCAACAACAATCAGCAGCGACGTTCCGCCAAAATAGAAGTTCAATCCCAGACCGTTGGTCGTCCACGACGGCAGGCTGTCAAAGAAGCCGCCGACCAGCCACAGATGGTTGAAATGGATGCCCGAGATAAGGAACATCGGGATGATTGAAATAGCGACCAGGTAGATAGCACCAACCAGGGTGATCCGCGTCAGTACATCGTTGATGAAATCTGACGTTCGCTTACCCGGACGAATTCCCGGGATAAAGCTGCCGTACTTGCGCATGTTATCCGCAATATCGTCCGGCCGGAAGATGATGGAGATGTAGAAGTACGCGAAGAAGATGATCGAAACGACGTAGAGCGCCACATACCAGGGCTCTGCGGGTGCGAGCTGGAGGAAGACCCATCCCAAATATCTGGTATCACGCAGCGGCCCGGAGCCAAACAGACTGATGTTGGCAAGGAGCATCGGAGCCGACAGAATCGAAGCGGCGAAGATGACGGGCATCACACCACCGGAGTTTACCTTCAGGGGGAGGAAGCTGCTGGACGACTGCGTCATGCGACGCCCAACCATGCGCTTGGCGGACTGGATCGGAATGCGGCGCTCCGAGCGCTCAACATAGACGATGAAGGCCACCACGGCAATCATCATCACGATGAGCAGCCCCAGCGCTATCGGGGTAAAACCACCCCAGGCCTGTGTAACAGCCTTCTGGTAGAGGTCGCCAATGCCGCGAGGAAGTCCCACAACGATGCCGGCGAAGATCAACAGCGACATGCCGTTACCGATGCCACGCTCCGTAATCTGCTCACCCAGCCACATGATAAAAGCGGTTCCTGCGGTGAGGGTGATGACGCAAAGGGGAAGAAATTCACCCTTGCTGATCGTCACCATCGATTCGCCCGTGGCGGTGCTGGTCAGCGTAAGACCGATGAAGAAGCTCTGCACCACACCAAGCAGAATCGTGACGTAACGCGTCCACTGGGTGATCTTGCGGCGGCCGAGTTCGCCTTCCTTCTGCAGCTTCGCAAGCGGCTCATAGATGACCGTAAGCAGCTGGAAGATGATGGACGCGGTAATGTACGGCATGATGCCGAGCGCAAAAACCGTCAGCTTGCGAAGGTTGCCGCCGTTGAACAGATCCAGCAGCCCAAGCGCTCCGCCTGCGTTCTGATTGAAAAACTGCGCGAGCTTGGTGGCGTCGATACCTGGCGTGGGAATATGAGCGCCGAGACGATAGACCGCGAGCAGGCCGAGTGTGAACCCGATACGCTTGCGCAGATCAGGAATGCGGAAGATGTTGAGGAATTTCTCGAGCATCGGTGTGTGAGGCCTTCAACCAAAGTTTGGAGCTGAGCATCGCTAAGCTGGCTTGCCAAGTCGATCGCTCTGCTGGGGTTCTTGAACTACATTCTACGCGCAAGTGCTCAAGTAAATAAGGCCGAGGCGATGGCCCCGGCCTGATCTCTTATGCCGCCGGAGTAGCTTCGCCGCCGATGAGGATTGCCTTGCCGCCGGCTGCCTCAATGGCTTTCTGTGCAGCCTTGGAAAACTTGTGCGCATGAACCGTAACCGCGGACTTGAGTTCGCCGTTCGCAAGTACCTTCACCAAACCATTGCGCTTCTTGAGGATACCGTGCTCGGTGAGCTTCTCCAGCGTGAGCTCGCTCTCATTCAGCTCGGCAATCGTGTCGAGGCCAAGAACGGCGTATTCCACGCGGAAGATGTTCGTAAAGCCGCGCTTGGGCAGACGGCGATGCAGCGGCATCTGGCCGCCCTCGAAACCGCGCATCAGGCTGGAACCCGAGCGCGAACCCTGGCCCTTGTGACCACGGGTAGAGGTCTTGCCCATACCCGAGCCCATACCGCGGCCAACGCGCTTCTTGTTCTCATTCGCCTTCTTCGGCGCCCTCAGATTACTTAGATTCAGTGCCATAATTTCCTCGCTAACGCCGCTCAGGTCGAAGCCTGAACGACTCGCATGTGGTGGCCTCAACATTGAGGCGGAATAAACTAGTCGACGATACGGACGAGGTGAGGAACCTTGTTCACCATGCCGCGGATCGATGGGGTGTCTTCGCGCTCTACGATCTGATTCAACCGCGTAAAGCCAAGGCCCTTGATGACGAGCTTGTGCTTCACTGGCGTGCAGATCTTGGAGCGGAAGTACTGAAGCTTGATCTTGTTTTCGCTTGCCATTGTTCTTCTCCGTTTGCAGACCGGCGATCGTTGAAGAGGAAGCAGCGTTCGCTCATCCCTCATCGCTAATCCCTAATCCCTGTTCTTAAAGTTCGTCGATCGACTTGCCACGCAGCGCCGCAACCTCAGCCTTGTCGCGCAACTGCGAGAGTGCGTCGAACGTAGCCTTGATGACGTTGTGCGGGTTCGCTGAGCCGAGGCTCTTGGTCAGCACATTCTGCACGCCGGCAGCAGTCATCACGGCGCGGACCGTCTTGCCCGCGATGATGCCCGTACCTTCAGGCGCCGGCTTCAGCAATACCTCGCCCGCGCCATAGTGGCCCAGCGCAACGTGAGGAATGGTGTAGCCAGTCATGTTGACCTTCAGCAAATTCTTCTTTGCCGCCTCGATGCCCTTGCGGATCGCCTGCGGAACTTCCTTGGCCTTACCGGAGCCGTAGCCAACCACGCCCTCGGCAGGATCGCCGACGATCACGAGCGCCGCGAACGACATATTCTTGCCGCCCTTGACGACCTTGGTCACACGGTTGATGGAGACAACCTCATCCTTGAGGTTCATCCGATTGCCGTCGAGTCTCTTCTTCATTGCCATTGCGTTTCCTCTTTATTTCTCCCCGGCACACCGGTCCGGGGGTGCAGCTTGAAGCTGCAATTTTTAGAAATCCAAACCAGCTTCACGAGCCGCATCGGCCAGGGCCTTCACCCGACCGTGATACAGATAGCCACCGCGATCGAAGACCACCTTCTTGATGCCCTTCTCAGCTGCACGCTCTGCAATCAACTTGCCTACAGCCTTCGCTGCTTCGACGTTGCCGCCCGCCTTGCGCTCCGTGCCCTTCGGGCTCATCGTCGAGGCAGAGGCAATGGTGACGCCGCTCGCGTCGTCGACCAACTGCGTATAAATGTGGTTGAGCGAGCGATAGACATTGAGGCGGGGACGCTCGGCAGTGCCGGACATCTTGGCACGGATACGCGAATGCACCGTCTGACGAATATTGTTGCGTTGGCGAAGATTGATCATGATAGTACTTCCTTCCTAAAGGCGTCGCCATAGTCTGACGACGTTCGGGTAAATGCTTTGAGGGTTCAGGGAGCAGCAATCAATGATCGCCGCTCCCTGCCCGTTTCCTTGGTGCCCATCTAAACGCCTACCGCTCGTCTAGCTGCTACGCCTTATACGTTACTTGGCGCCCGTCTTGCCGACCTTCTTCTTGAGCTTCTCGTCGGAGTAGCGAACACCCTTGTTCTTGTACGGATCAGGCTTGCGCAGCGAACGCATATCGGCTGCAACCTGACCAACTTTCTGGCGATCGATGCCCGAGACCGTAACATGGGTCTGCTTCGGATCGATGGCGACCTCGATACCAATGGGCAACGGGAACTCGATTTGGTGAGAGTAGCCGAGCGTGAATACGACCATCTCCTTCCCCTTCAGCTCAACGCGGTATCCGATACCGACGACGTCGAGTTCTTTCTTCCAGCCATTCGTCACGCCTTCAACTGCATTGAAGACCAGCGCGCGCGCCAGGCCATGCACTGCGGCATGCGCCTGATCCGGACGCTCCACGGTGAGGACACCATCCTTCTCCGACAGCGTAATGCCCGCAGGAAGCAGTGCATCTACCTTGCCCTTAGGGCCTTCTACGACGACGATGTTGCTGTGAACGGTGTACTTCACACCCTTGGGCAGCGTGATGGGCTTCTTGCCGATACGTGACATAACTTCAAATCCTCTATGGCTTGCGAGTCCCTCACATCCTGTGAGTTCCACTGCAGCCCGCGGCCTTCGCCGCCTTCCATAACTTTCTACTGTCTAGCCTCTACTGCCTGGACTTACCAGATGCCTGGACTTACCAGACTTCGCAGAGGATCTCGCCGCCAACACCTTCGCGGCGTGCCTGACGACCCGTCATCACACCCTTCGGCGTGGTCATGATCGAGATACCAAGGCCACCTTGCACGCGCTTGATCTCATCCTTGCCGATATACACACGGCAGCCAGGACGCGAGATGCGCTTTAGGTCGCGGATCACAGCCTCGTTGTTCGGGCCGTACTTCAGATACACGCGCAAAACCTTCTGGCCATCCTCTTCAGCGGCCTTGTAGTTCGCAATGTAGCCCTCCTCTTTGAGGATGCGGGCAATCTCGGTCTTCAGCTTGGAGGCCGGCGCGTCGAGCTTCTGGTGGCGCGAGCGATGGGCGTTGCGAATGCGTGTAAGAAAATCTGCAACTGGATCGGTGAGGTTCATCGTTTTCCTTTCATCCCCCGTTCGCTCCGAGCCATTCGGCTAGAAGAACCTGCGGGAATGTCTGTGGCGGTTCGCTTCATCAGCGTGTCGCGCCGTTCTTGTTTGTCCGGAAGAGGGGTGGAGCTCTCGCTCACCGTCATCTCCGTGTTCTTGAACCGGATTTTACCCCGGCCCATCCACTACCAGCTGGACTTGACGACACCCGGAATCTCGCCCTTCAGAGCGAGGCTACGGAAGCACAGACGGCAGACGCCAAACTTGCGCAGAAACGCGCGAGGGCGGCCGCAGAGCTGGCAGCGGTTGTGCTGGCGTGATTTGAACTTCGGCTTGCGTGCGTCTTTGACGCGCTTTGCTGTGGTTGCCATGTGTTCTTTTCTCGATTCTACTTTCTGTTCTGACCGCGGCTACATCCGAGCCACAATCGAATCCCTCATCGCTGCTGTTATGCTCCCTGGCGGAACGGCATGCCAAAGCTCTTCAGTAACTCGCGTGCTCCGTTGTCATCCTTCGACGTCGTGACGATGGTGACATTCATTCCCTTGAGCTTGTCCACCTTCGCGTAGTCGATCTCCGGGAAGATCAGCTGGTCGCGCAGGCCGAGCGTGTAGTTTCCACGTCCATCAAAACTCTTCGANNACCATCGCTCCGATGGGCATGCCTTCCCGCAGCTTGAACGCTGCGATCGACTTCTTCGCCTTGGTGATCACAGGCTTCTGTCCGGCAATCGCGCCCAGGTCAGCAAGCAGCGGATCCATGATCTTGACGTTCTGCGTCGCTTCACCCAGACCCATGTTGATCACGATCTTATCCAGCCTTGGAACCGCCATTGCGTTATCCAGGCCGAGCTCCTTTTGGAGCGCCTGCTTGATCTCGCCGTGATACTTCTCTTTCAAACGTGCTGCCATGAGATTTCTTCTCTTTCTCCACGGCTCCGGAGTAGCTTGCGCCGTATACCGTTTCGTGGGGTGCTCAATTATTCAAAATCTAAACTAGTCCGCCATTACTTCTTGAACTTCGTCTCAGCGATTACGACGCCGTTGGTGCGCGCGATTCGTGTTTTCTTGTCGCCTTCAACCTGGTACCCAACACGCGTTGCCTTGCCTTCGGAATCGACCAGCATCACGTTCGAGATGTGGATCGGCGCCTCCTGCTCAAGGATGCCGCCCGCGATGTTCTTCTGCGGATTCGGCTTCACATGCTTCTTGATCATGCCAGCACCCTCGACGAGCACGCGCTGCTTGTCGACGATCACCCGAAGTACGCGGTGCGGCTTTGGACCCTTGCTCTTACCAGCAATCACGATCACCATGTCATTACGCTTGATCTTGATCTTTGACTTGCTGCCATTGGACGGCTTGAACTTGTTCGGCATCGTAACTCTCTTTCCTCGACAATCTCGCCCTCAAAGAAGCGACGGAGTCGGAATCCGCAATGTTTGTCTGAGTCCTGGAACCTTCGCCCTGGACCCTCTCACTAGATAACTTCAGGCGCGAGCGAGACGATCTTCAGAAACTTTTTGTCGCGCAACTCGCGAGCAACCGGACCAAACACGCGTGTACCTACCGGCTCCATCGCATCATTGACCACAACAGCTGCATTCTCGTCGAAGCGGATATACGTTCCGTCGCGGCGGCGATATTCCTTATGCGTGCGAACGATAACCGCCTTGACGACCTTACCCTTCTTGACGGTGCCATCCGGCGAAGCTTCCTTGACGGCAGCAGTGACAACGTCGCCGAGTCCGGCTTTCTTGCCGAGACCACCGCCGAGCGGAAGGATGACCTGGAGCTTGCGGGCGCCTGAATTATCGGCGACGGCAAGCATGGTGCGCATTTGAACTGCCATGGTAAATCTCCTGGTTCGGGCTCTCGCCGGTTACTGGCTCGAGAGGTGAATCAAGCTTGAGAGCTTGGCGGCGGGAAGCCGTTGCTATCTCAAGCCCGCAGCCAATTGTTTGCGGCTGCGAAAACTGGTGGATCGACTACTTGACTGCTACCGGCTTTTCATCCGGCAGCGCCGACAACGAGGACCGGCGAATGATTTCTTCCAGGGACCAACGCTTCAGCTTCGATAGAGGCCGCGTCTCGCGGATGCGAACCATATCGCCAACGCGTGCGGAGTTCTGCTCGTCGTGTGCGTAAAACTTCTTGTTGGACTTCAACACACGCTTGTACTTGGGGTGAGCCTTGCGCATCTCGATCTCGACAACGATCGTCTTCTCCATCTTCGTGGAGACGACCAGACCCACCTTCTCGGTGCGGCGGGGCGCTGCGGTCTCAGTAGCCGGGGCGCTGACAACAGTAGTATCGGCCATGATTATTCCTTCCCTGCAGTCGCTGCGAGCGAGCGAGCGGTCTCAATGTGGCGTTGACGCACGATGGTCTTGATGCGTGCGATGTCGAGCTTGAGGGACTTGATCTTGCCAACGCCCTCCTGCTTGCCGAGGCTCTTGGCGAAGCGAATGCGGAAAAGCTGCTCAGAGGCCTTCACCTCTTCAAGCTTCAACTCCTCATCGCTAAAATTGCGGATCTTGTCGATTTC
>DHWW01000302.1:25987-26461 GCA_002413385.1 Granulicella sp. UBA5172 | reverse complement strand
GGCTTCTTCGTGATCGGCTTATCTGGGAACAAACGCAGCCACACCTTACCGCCGCGCTTGATGAACCGCGTCATCGCGATACGGGAAGCCTCAATCTGGCGGTCGGTGATATAGCCGCACTCCAGAACCTTGAGACCGTAATCGCCGAATGAAATGTCGGAGCCGCGCCACGCTTTGCCGCACATGCGACCGCGCTGCTGCTTGCGATACTTAACCTTCTTGGGTAAAAGCATGAGGAATTTCCTTTGAACGAACTACTGAAGAACTGCTGATGCTGACCGGGGTCTCTGCCGCAGTAGCCAGAAATACAGCTGAGGGCAGACTCGAGGACAACCTGATAAGTTTAGCAAAGATTGGCGTGCATGCCAAGAAGCGGTTTTCCGGGAGGAAGAACCAGCGGCGCTTTCGCCTCTCAGTCCCTCATCCCGGAGCCCTAATCTCTGCTTTTAGAACGCGCCGGTGGTGATCACTGCC
>DHWW01000302.1:20915-25977 GCA_002413385.1 Granulicella sp. UBA5172 | reverse complement strand
GCCGTAGTCGATGTCCGCGCGCAGAGTGTGCAGAGGCAAACGTCCCTGCAGATACCACTCCGAGCGAGCGATCTCGTTGCCGTTCAGGCGTCCCGATACGCGGACCTTGATGCCCTTGCAGCCAAACCGCAGCGCCGAGTCAACCGACTTGCGCATCGCGCGGCGGAAGCTGACACGCTTCTCCAGCTGCAGAGCGATGTTCTCGCTCACCAGCTGAGCGTCGAGCTCCGGCTTGTTCACCTCGAGGATGTCGATGAACACCTCGCGGCTGGTGCGCTTCTGGATGTCGGCCTTCAGCTTGTCGATCTCTGCACCCTTGCGGCCGATGATGATGCCCGGACGCGCGGTGCGGATGATGAGGCGCAGCTTGTTACCCGGACGCTCAACTTCTACCGAGCTGACACCGGCGGCCTTCAGCTTCTCGCGAAGCTCAGCCTTCAACTTGACATCCTCGACCAGCAACTTGTCGTAGCCGCGCTCCACAAACCAGCGCGACTTCCAGGGCTTGTTGATGCCGAGGCGGAATCCGTACGGATGGACTTTCTGTCCCATAGCTTCCCTATTCCTGAACCATAGCCGGTTGAGCCGGCGCGGTTGATATTGCAAACTTACTAGTTGTTGCGAACTGCCTACTTCAAAAATCGTTATGCTGACGCACCCATTACTTGGCTGCGGCAACCTTCTTCTTCGCTGGTGCCTTCTTGGCAACAGCCTTCTTCGCCGCAGTCTTCTTGGCTGCGGGCTTGCCTGCCGCCTTCTTCACCGGTTCCGGCGTCGCCTCAACCTCAACAGCAGCAGACTTCTTCTCTGCAACCGTGATGATGATGTGTGCGATGCGGCGCTGGTAGCGGAACGCGCGTCCCATGGGAGCAGGGCGGATGCGTTTCATGCGAGGGCCCTCGTTCGCGACGGCGGTCTTGACATAGAGGTTGTCGACGTCCACGTCGAGCCCCCTCTCGTCGGAGAGATACTGTGCGTTCTGGATAGCCGAACGCAACACCTTCTCTACTACCGGAGCGATGCGCTTGTTGGTGAACGCGACCGTGTTGATCGCGTTCTCGACGCGGAGGCCTTTGATCATGTCAAGAACGAGCTTGGCCTTCTGCGGGCTACAGCGCTGAAACTTGGCCTCAGCGCGAAACTCGGGAGTCTTTGGAGCGATTGCTTTATGCATTACGATGTCCTTCACGACGTACGAATCTTACGAATCCTAAAACGGAGTTACTTGGCCTTCGCCGTATCAGCAGACTTCGCCGAGTGACCCTTGAAGGTACGTGTGGCGGAGAACTCACCGAGCTTGTGGCCGACCATGTTCTCCGTGCAATACACCGGAATGAACTTGCGTCCGTTATGCACGGCGATCGTGTGACCGACCATATCCGGATGGATAGTGGAGCGGCGCGACCAGGTGCGGATGACCTTCTTATCGTTGGCGGTATTGAGCGCCTCGATCTTGATCATCAAGTGGGCGTCGATGAACGGGCCCTTCTTCGTTGAGCGTGACATAAATAACTCCGGTACTGCGGTGCTGAATACGACGAATCTCTTTGGCTGACTGCATTTGGCCGCGAGACTTGGTGTTGCTTTTACTTCCCTCTTGAACACTGCAACTGCTTACTTGCCCTTGTTCCTGCGCGACACGATAAACACATCTGTCCGCTTGTTGTTGCGAGTCTTGTAGCCGCGAGTCGGCTGGCCCCACGGCGTCACTGGGTGACGTCCGCCCGAGGTCTTACCTTCACCACCACCATGCGGGTGGTCGACCGGGTTCATCGAAACGCCGCGGTTAGCCGGGCGAATGCCCTTCCACCGATTGCGTCCCGCCTTACCGATCGTGACATTCTCGTGGTCGGTGTTGCCTACCTGGCCGATGGTCGCCATGCACTCGACGAGTACCTTGCGGGTCTCGCCCGAAGGCATCTTCAGGAGAGCGTAATCGCCTTCCTTCGCGATCAGGTTCACCTGTGCGCCAGCCGAGCGCGCCATCTGCGCGCCCTTGCCCGGACGAAGCTCGATGTTATGCACAATCGTTCCGGTAGGGATGTACTTGAGCGGCAAAGCGTTCCCAATCAGGATGTCCGCCTCGGGACCGCTCATGATCTTCTGCCCCACCTTCAACCCGACCGGCTGAATGATGTAGCGCTTCTCGCCATCAGCATAATGCACCAGGGCAATGCGCGAGCTGCGATTCGGATCGTATTCAATGGTCGCTACGGTTCCGGCAATCCCGAACTTGTCGCGCTTGAAGTCGATGAGGCGCAACTTCTGCTTGTGGCCGCCACCCTGGTGACGGATGACCATCCTGCCCATATTGTTGCGGCCGCCAGTGCGTGGCTTGACGGTCAGCAAGGGCTTGTAGGGCTTATCGGTTGTGATGTCGTCGTTGACCAGCTTCGTCTGGAAACGAAGGGTCGGCGTAATCGGACGGAATGATTTAATCGGCATAGTGCTAATCCTTTGCCGCGCTATCTCTAACTGCAAACTTCAGCGCGATACATGCTGCTCGTTCAACTGCTACGTCTCTGGCCCCTGAATCCTGGGCACTGGAACCTGCTCTTAAATCTCTGCTGCGAAGTCAGGAACCTTCTCGCCGGTCTTCAGGCGTACATACGCCTTCTTCCAGTCAGGGAGGTAACCCGCGAACTTGCCGCGCTTGCGCTCTTTACCCACAACGCTTGCAGTGCGAATGCTCGCCACCTTCACATTGAAGAGAGTCTCAACGGCCTGCTTGACCTCGGTCTTCGTGGCATTGGCAGCCACCTCAAAAACCAGCGAACCTTCTACCTCACGAGTGGTCAAGGCCTTCTCGGTGATCAGTGGGCGGCGAATAACGTTATAAACGGTAGGCATTATGCAGCCTCCTTCTCGGCATCGTTCTTGGCGTGTTGCCGCTTGGAAACAGACTTCTTCAGCGTCTCCGTCAGTGTCTCGAACGCAACCTTCGAGAAGATTGCATTCTCATACTTCAGCAGATCGTACGGATGAACCTCAGACGAGAGCACCAGCTCCACGCCCTGCAGATTCCGCGATCCCAGATAAAGCTTCTCGCTCAACTGCTGCGAGCTCTCGACGAGCAATGCCGTCTTCTTCGCATCCAGCTTGTTCAGCGCAGCGCGATACACCTTGGTCTTCGCCTCGGCGACATCAAAGTTCTCAACGATCGTCAGCTTGCCGTCGTTGATCTTCGAAGCAATCGCCGAGCGCAACGCGCCCATCAGCTTCTTGCGAGGGAACTGATACTCGTAGCTACGAGGCTGAGGTCCATGGACCGTACCGCCGCCACGCCAGAGGGGAGTACGGATCGAGCCAACGCGCGCGCGCCCCGTGCCCTTCTGCTTCCACAACTTCTTGCCCGCACCCGATACGGCCTTGCGGTTCTTGGTTGCGTGTGTACCCTGGCGCAGCGAAGCACGATAGTGCTTGACCGCCTCCCAGAGCAACGACTCGTTGACCTCTCCTGCGAAGATCTCGTCGAGTTCAAACGTCCCGATTTCCTTCCCGCCGAGATCGACTACCTTGATATTTGCCATCGTCTTCTCTCTTCTCGCCCGCGATCGTTGCCGCGCGCCCATCTCTTGTTCGTCTGCGTTCTCGGTCTATTCCCCGCGCAGAAGTTGCTACTCAATCTCACTCACGCCCAGCACTTGCGCCGCAGGCGCGTCACGCCGTCCGCGCAGGACTACTTCTTCTTGGGTGCGGCCTTCTTCGAAGCCTTCAACGGATCCAGCGTGGTGCTGCCGGCAAAACCGCGACGCTCTCTCGGTGGTGCCTTTGCCTTCGAAACCAACACGTAACCATCACGTGCTCCGGGAACCGCACCCTCAACCAACAGAAGGTTGTCTTCGACGTCAATGCCGCGGATGCGAAGATTGCGAACCGTAATCTGGCCAGTGCCCATGTGGCCAGGCATACGCTGGCCAGGGAAGACGCGCGACGGGAACGAAGACGCTCCGATCGAGCCCTGCACCTGGAACATATGTCCGTGCGACTTAGGTCCGCCGCCGAAGCCATGGCGGCGAATGACGCCAGCAAACCCGCGACCCTTGGAGTTACCGATGACATCCACAAAGCGCGTCTCATTGAAGATCTCAACCGTGATGCGATCGCCAGCCTTAGCCGACTGGTCTCCATCAGCACCCGTTACCGACTCAAGCTGGACCTCGCGAATCTCGCGAACCGGAGGCACATTCGACTTTGCGAAGTGACCGGTCATCGCCTTGTTCACCTTCGACGCCTTTACAAACTCAACCAGGCCGATCTGCGCGGCATCATAGCCGTCCTTCGCCTGCGTCTTGAGCTGCGTGATCACGCATGGGCCGACCTTGAGAACCGTGACGGGATGGATATCGCCGCGGTCATCAAACAACTGTGTCATGCCGATCTTCTTACCGAGAATTCCTGTGACGCTCATGCTTTCCTCTTCCTCATCATGCCTGGCGTTGAGCGCCCGCACTGTAGGTACTGCGTTGTTTCAAACTTGCGACCACTACTTCGTGACGGTCTTGATTTCTACGTCGACACCCGCCGGCAGATCAAGCTTCATCAGCGCATCAACCGTCTGCTGCGTCGGCTCGAGAATGTCGATCAGGCGCTTGTGCGTCCGAATCTCAAAGGCCTCGCGCGACTTCTTGTCGACATGGGGCGAGCGCCGAACGCAATACTTGTTCTTCATCGTCGGTAGCGGAATCGGTCCCGCAACCTGTGCGCCTGTGCGCTTGGCGGTCTCGACGATCTCGCTGGTGGAAACGTCAAGGACGCGATAGTCGTATGCCTTGAGACGAATGCGAATGCGTTGCTGTGCCATGTTGAATCTCTATACTTTCTAGTGCTCTGTCGAAGAGCTCTTACTCAAAGATCGTTTGGAGTGACTGCCGGCCGTCATACCTCTCGGCGTACCGGCAGCCCTCGTTAGTCTTGTCGAAATCACGAAGCCTGATGCTTAGGCAAGAAAACTCTCGCCGTCCGCGCAGGACTACTTGATGATCTCGGAGATCGTACCAGCGCCCACAGTGCGTCCGCCTTCACGAATCGCGAACCGCAAGCCCTTCTCCATCGCCACCGG
>DHWW01000302.1:0-20902 GCA_002413385.1 Granulicella sp. UBA5172 | reverse complement strand
GGCCGATAGCCGTTGAAGAACGGCGTGTGGCGTCCGCCTTCTTCCTTGCTCAGAACGTACACCTCGCCCTTGAACACGGTGTGCGGCGTAATCGAACCCGGCTTGGCCAAGACCATCCCGCGCTCGACATCTTCCTTCGCAATACCGCGCAGAAGAAGACCAGCGTTATCACCCGCCATGCCTTCATCCAGCTGCTTCTTGAACATCTCCACGCCCGTGCAAACCGTCTGCTGGGTCTCGCGGAATCCAACAATCGAGCAAGCCTCGCCGACCTTGATCTTGCCGCGCTCGATGCGTCCCGTCACCACCGTTCCGCGGCCAGAGATCGAAAAGATATCCTCGATCGGCATCAGGAACGGCAGATCCAGCGCACGCGTCGGCTGCGGAATGAACTGGTCCACCGCCGCCATCAGCTCGTCGATCTTNNATCGGCGTATCGTCGCCCGGATAATCGTACTTCGACAGCAGTTCGCGAACTTCCATCTCGACCAGCTCGATCAGCTCTTCGTCTTCCACCGCATCGCATTTGTTCAGGAACACCACGATGAACGGAACGCCCACCTGGCGAGCCAGCAGCACATGCTCTTTCGTCTGCGGCATCGGGCCGTCGGTCGCCGCCACCACCAGGATCGCGCCATCCATCTGCGCCGCGCCCGTGATCATGTTCTTGATGTAATCCGCNNTGGCCCGGGCAGTCGACGTGCGCATAATGACGGTTCGCCGTCTCATACTCCACGTGCGAGGTCGCGATCGTAATACCGCGCTCGCGCTCTTCCGGTGCGTTATCGATCGTGTCGAACGAGCGGAAGCTGTTCTTCGGGTTATGCTTCGACAACACCTTCGTGATCGCCGCCGTCAGCGTCGTCTTGCCATGATCAATATGACCAATCGTTCCAATGTTTACGTGCGGCTTGCTGCGATCAAATTTTTCCTTGCCCATGACTCTATCTCCGTATTGCTAAGTTCAAAATCTTTGTTGTGCGGCAGGGCTAAAGGCCCAACCAGTTACTTGCTGTCCTTGCCCTGCACCTTCGCGATAATCTCTTCCGAGACCGAGCGCGGTGCTTCCTCGTACTGCTTGAACTCCATTGAGAAGTTAGCCCGGCCCTGCGTTGATCCGCGCATCGCGGTCGCATAACCAAACATCGTCGATAGCGGCACCGTCGCCTTGATGGCCTGCACGCCGCCAACCATCTCCATGCCTTCGATACGACCACGGCGGCTGTTCAGGTCGCCAATAATCGTGCCCATGTACTCCTCCGGCACCGTGACTTCAACCGCCATCACCGGCTCGAGCAGCACAGGCTTTGCCTTGCGAGCAGCTTCCTTGAACGCCATCGAACCGGCAATCTTGAACGCCATTTCGTTCGAGTCAACGTCATGATAGCTGCCGTCGTACAAGCTCACCTTGATGTCGACCATCTCGTAACCGGCGAGGATGCCACCCAGCAGCGCTTCCTGGATGCCCTGATCGATCGGCTTGATGTACTCCTTGGGAATCGTTCCGCCCTTGGTGTCGTTCGAAAATTCGTATCCCTTGCCCGGCTCGTTTGGCTCAATGCGAATCTTCGCGTGGCCATAGTTACCCGAACCGCCGGTCTGGCGAATGTACTTGCCTTCCGCTTCGGCTTTCGCGCGGATCGTCTCGCGGTAGTTCACCTGCGGCTTGCCGACGTTCGCCTCAACCTTATACTCGCGCATCATGCGGTCGACGATGATCTCAAGATGCAACTCGCCCATGCCCGAGATGATCGTCTGTCCATTCGTAATATCCGTGCGGACCTTGAACGTTGGATCTTCCTGCGCGAGCTTGGCCAGAGCCATGCCCATCTTTTCCTGATCCACCTTCGTCTTCGGCTCGACGGCAACTTCAATGACAGGAGCCGGGAAGTCGATCGACTCCAGAAGAATCGGAGCCTTGTCACTGCAGATCGTATCGCCCGTGTTGAGGTTCTTGAGGCCGACAGCAGCGCAGATGTCGCCCGCCATGATCTCCGTAATCTCTTCGCGCTTGTTCGCATGCATCTTCAACAACCGCCCAATTCTCTCCGTCTTGCCAGTACGCGGGTTCAACACCGAATCGCCGGTCTTGAGCACGCCTGAATAGATGCGAATAAAGATGAGCTGGCCGACAAACGGGTCGGTCATAATCTTGAAACCGAGCGCTGCAAGCGGCTCTGTATCATCCGCGTGGCGGAAGAGCTTTACTTCCGGCTCGCCAGGCTCCGTGCCTTCGATCGGCGGAACATCCAGCGGGCTCGGCAGGTAATCGACCACCGCATCCAGCAGCGTCTGCACACCCTTGTTCTTGAAGGACGAACCGCACAGCACCGGGAAGACCTGCATCGCGATCGTTGCCTTGCGAATCGCACGCTTCAGCTCGGGGATCGTGATCTCCTCGCCCTCGAGGTACTTGTGCATGACGTCTTCATCAGAGTCCGCAACGGCCTCGATCAGCTCGACGCGCATCTTCTCCGCCTTCTCTTTCAAGGCAGCAGGAACCTCTTCCACGTCGTACTTCGCGCCCATAGTCTCGTCGTGCCACAGGATCGCCTTCATCTCGACGAGGTCGACAACACCAGCAAACTTTGCCTCTTCGCCAATGGGAATCTGGATCGGAACCGCACGCGCACCCAGACGCTGGACAATCGTCGAAGTCGAATACTCAAAGTTCGCGCCAGCCTTATCCATCTTGTTGATGAACGAAATGCGGGGAACCTTGTACTTGTTCGCCTGGCGCCACACGGTCTCAGACTGCGGCTGCACACCCGCAACCGCGTCGAAGCAAGCAACCGCGCCATCGAGCACACGCAGCGAACGCTCCACCTCAGCCGTGAAGTCCACGTGACCCGGCGTATCGATAATGTTGATGCGGATGCCGTTCCATGTACACGTAGTCGCAGCAGAGGTGATCGTGATGCCACGCTCCTGCTCCTGCTCCATCCAGTCCATCGTGGCCGTGCCCTCGTGCACCTCGCCGATACGGTGCGTGATGCCCGTATAGAACAGGATGCGCTCGGTCGTCGTCGTCTTGCCGGCGTCGATGTGAGCCATGATGCCGATGTTCCGACATTTTGCGAGAGATACTGTGCGTGCCACGGTGATCCTTTTCTTCCTGCGGGACGAAGCCCGCATTTATCCAAACTTGTTCAATCAGGGTCGTTCTTCTAAATCCCTGGTCCCTGCTCTGTACTACCAGCGGTAGTGCGCGAATGCCTTGTTTGCTTCGGCCATGCGATGAACGTCTTCCTTCTTCTTCATCGCGGCACCACGGCCATTGGCGGCATCGAGCAGCTCAGCAGTCAACTTCTCGACCATTCCCTTTTCGCCGCGAGCGCGACCGTAGGTCACGAGCCAGCGAATCGCCAGCGAAGTGCGACGCTCGGGGTTAACCTCGATCGGCACCTGGTAGTTCGCACCGCCAACCCGACGGCTCTTCACTTCCAGCATCGGCTTGACGTTCTCAACAGCCTTCTTGAACAGCTTAAGAGCCTCATCCCCGCCCTTGGCTTCAAGGTTGGTCATGGCCTCATAAAAGATGCCCTGGGCAGTCGACTTCTTGCCGCCCCACATCATGCTGTTGACGAACTTCGTGACCAGTGTCGAACCATAGATCGGATCGGCTGGAACTTCACGCTTGGCAATAAACCCTTTTCTCGGCATCTCTTCTTCTTTCTCTTCTTCCCCCAGCGCGGTGAACCTCTCACGAGCTGGGCCTGGAAACGTTGTCGGTTCTGGGTTGTTGATTCTGGGTTTCCATCGCCTGCCAGGTAATCTCTACCGGCAACCAACAACCGAGAACCGACAACCCTCTTATTACTTGCTGCTCGCCTTCGGAC
The DNA here is from genome assembly GCA_002413385.1 of Granulicella sp. UBA5172. Taxonomy (GTDB): domain Bacteria; phylum Acidobacteriota; class Terriglobia; order Terriglobales; family Acidobacteriaceae; genus Granulicella. The sequence continues at coordinate 17,063 of DHWW01000302.1, read as the reverse complement.
GCTTCGCGCCGTACTTCGAGCGGCTCTGCTTGCGATTCGCCACGCCAACCGAATCCAGCGTTCCGCGAACCACGTGGTAACGAACACCCGGCAGATCCTTCACACGGCCGCCGCGGATCAGCACAATCGAGTGCTCCTGTAGGTTGTGGCCGATGCCCGGGATATAGGTGGTGACCTCAATGCCGTTCGTCAAACGAACACGCGCAACCTTGCGCAGTGCCGAGTTCGGCTTCTTGGGGGTCTGAGTGTAAACGCGAGTGCACACTCCGCGGCGCTGGGGCGAACCCTGTAGCGCAGGCGAAGCGGTCTTGTAGCGGGTCGGTGTCCGGCCCTGCTTGACGAGCTGATGAAACGTAGGCACTTTACTACTCCTTAGGCTCTACCCGAAGGCAGTTACTACCCGAAACTCTATTCGGGCTCGGTGCAGGGCAGCCCCCTCGCTCTACTCCCGCGCGCAAGCTGCAAACGCACAGAAGGCGAGACATGCGGACATGCCCCGGCGAAGTTCTGAATCCTGCACGCGGCCGTACTTCTGACTGCGTGTACCAACTAACCACTCAAACGAGATAACAGTCGACGGTGGCCGAGGTGTGTTGTGCCTGCTCTTGCAAACTACTCAATCCTGCAAGCCTGCCCAACTGCTCAACTCCGTTTCGCTGTTCCGGCCCGCATAGCCCGTCCCCATGGGGTCCCGCCGTGGTGCAGCGGGGAGGAGGGTGTCGCAGGCGCGATAGATAGGCTAAACGCCAACCACAGACTTACTGATTTACCCACACAATCCGGGCAAATCCTGCAGTGAATCTCTTGTATCCAGTGTAGCGCAGGCCAAAGCCTGCCTCTGAGCCTCTTGGTGACGACACATTCCGGATACTCGCGGAACCTTCTTACTGTATCAAGTCGCCGCACAGGCGTCAAGAATTCTGGACGAAAACCAGCAGTTCTAAATGGCATAGGGAGCCCAGATAGCTATTCTCCGGAGCATCGCACTGTGATGTGTTGAGTCATGGAGATATTTGAGTTGCTTTTGGACGGGTTACGGACGGCCTGCGCTGGATTTCCAGATTCCCGGCGCAGCACGGATGTGGACTACAGCTTGGCGGATATTGGGCTTTCGGCGTTTTCGCTGTTCTTCATGCAGAGCGAGTCGTTCCTTGCTCATCAGCGGCATCTGGAGCGCGGGCAGGGCATGGTAGACGACGGTGAAGATGGCGGGGGTCGTGCTTATCCCAAGAGCAAGCGAAGGGACTGCCGCCAAGGAAACTCCTCTCATCACTGGAGGTTCTCGTCTGCGAAATTGCTCGCAATCGTTGCCTCGCGGAACCGCATCTCACCCACTCTAAAGCGCCAGAGTGCCCTTTCGCTTATCAAATAAAGCCACTACTATTTGAGACGCTACGGAATGGTATAGATTGACGCCGAGGCGGTCGCAGCGAGGATCCCCGAAGCATTCGACCCAATATTTCGGAGGTAGCTGAAGGGAATGTAGATGACGTCGTCCGGCTGTAATACCACGTCGGGCCTCTTCCCCTTCTGTATCAGGCTGAAGTTCATCGATATCTCCCGATAGCCTCCGTCAGGTAATCGCCGAATCAGTTTAGCGTGTGAAGGGACGGCCGAGGAATGGGTCCCGCCAGCTAAGGACACCGCTTCGAGGGCCGTCAGTTGGGAGTGATTGTTTTGCATCACGATTCCACTCGGACGATTGACGTCGCCCAAAACATAAGCGATCGCGGCGTGGGGAACGAGCACAATATCCCCAGGATAGACCTGCACCTGGTCACTCATCGCCTTGTCCGCATCGTTGGACAAATCGTACGTGACAGGCTTGATCGACCGATCCCTTCGTTGGATCGTCACGTGACGGTCGGCGACGTCTGTTAGCCCCCCTGCGAGGGCGATTGCATCGAGTATGGATCGAGGTGCGGTGATGGGGAAGACACCGGGCAACTTCACTTGTCCTAACACCGATATCGATTGCGTCGCGTATTGGTCGATCGTTACGGTGACAGCAGGGTGGTTCATGAAGTGGGAGCTGATGAGAAAGTCCTGAATCTTTTGCGCCGCAGCCGCCGGCGTGAGACCCGCTACCTTCAACGTTCCGACGCCGGCCAAGGGTATCTCGCCGGAGTCAGTGACGCGTGGATGCTGTTCCAACTCCGGTGTATCGAGTACCTGAACGTGAAGTTGATCGCCTGGGCCAATCAACAGGGACTCCTGGGCGAATAAATAGGGGCATAAAACCATCGCTACCAATAATGAGAAGCATGTAAGCCGGCGGGACATGAGCATCTTAGACTCCATCATGTGGTTTGGTAGTGCGTCGAACCCGGGTAACCAAAGTAATCTGCATAGCTGACGGAACTTCGATCCACGCCGTTGAGGATGACCTTTACGTTGGCGTTCGAACCCGAGGCGAGTAAACGGTAAGCGCGATCGAGTGACTTGTTCGTGGTGAAGCCGTAACGCGCTACGAGCAAGGTCATATCGGCCCACTGTTCAAGGATTAGCGGATCCGTAACATCGAGAAGCGAAGGACTATCCAACACGACGTAATCGAAACTGTCCTTCCATTGGTTCAGTAGCTCGCGGCATCGATCGCTGCTCAGCAGTTCGGTAGGAAATTGTGTAGCAGGGCCAGCCGGTATCATCTGCATTTTTCCGCACCTCGGTACCTCGTTGGTCTGCATCGTTTGCTCTCGATCAGAGAGCAGCTGGCTGAGGCCCGAGCACGGATCCCTGAGACGGATCAAGAAATCGACCCTGCTCATGTTGTCGCAGATCCCCATCGACAAAGAGAACGCTTTTACCAGTCTGAGCCAGCAGTACAGCGAGATTGCCGGCAACGGTTGTTTTCCCTTCCCCGGGCACAGAACTCGTCACAAGAATCACCCTCGGAAGGGGCGTGCTGCGTGAGGACAAGATTGACATTCGCAGCCGCCGCAACGCCTCTGCGAAAGCGCTGGTAGGTTGATCCAATACGATGAGCGGGCTTATCGTGTTGGTGGATCTTCTTGCAAAACCACCAATACCTGGAAGGCGAAGAAACGATCGACTAGCGGACGCTTCCAAGGACGGCAACACGGCGGAAAGTGTAAGTCCAAGAGAGTCTTCCACGACGCTGAATGATTGAATCGTGTCGTCGGTCATGTCGGAATAGAGCGCGCCGCACGCGCCCAGGAACAAGCCTAGGACGATAGCTCCCGCCAAATACAGAGGAGTATTCGGAGACGAAGGTTTGGGCGAAACCCTGGCGGGGCTTACAACGGAAATATTGGAAGATCGCAGCCCTTCGATAACCCCAGCTTCTCTCAAACGCTTCGAGAGATCTTCATAGAGAGCACTGCTGTTATCAGCTTCCTGCTTGGCGATACCATATTCAATTGCCCGGTCATTCGATTTCTCGGCCTGCGCTTTACGTTCGTTATAGACACTTAACAACTTTTCTTCGGCGCCGCGCGCTGCCTCATAGTCATTCTTCGCACGCTCTCCGATGCGACGGATCTCAGCGTCGACTGATTTGTTGAGACTGGCAAGGTTGGAGCGTTCATCGGCGAGCTTGGGATAATCGGCACCGAATTTAGAAGTATCCTGCGCCAATTGTGCCGCTGTGGTGGCTTGCTGTGTGCGCAGATTCTGGAGAAGCGTGAACGAATTCTGTGCTGAAGTGGAGGTGGCAGGACCAGCACCGGTTAATCCGGAAATCATGTCCGGATCCCCATGGCGAATTGTCTCGTACAGGGCACCTTTCATAATGCGATTCGATGTGGCGGCGGTTAGCGCATTTGTAGCCTGCTGTAGCTGATCCAGCGTCGAACTATAAAGCTGCTCACGTCCCTGCGAGTCTTCTCCCAGACTGTAAACACCCGCATAGCGTTGCAGGGCTACCACGCGTGCCTGGAGATCATGCGCTTGTCTTTTAAGGTCGGACATTTGACCGCCAAGCCATTCTGAAGTTTGATTGGTAGCTGAGTTTCGCGTGGTAAAACCGTAATCCATAAGAGCGTGGATTAGGTCATTCACCACCGCCGCCGCAATCCTGGGATCAGAGTCCGTGTAATCGAGCTCGATCAACCTTGTGCCCGAAATTGTTTTCACCTTGAGATGGCTGCTGAAAATTTTCGTGACAGAACTTCGCCTATTCGGCGAGTCTTCGAGCGACGCGCTTGAAGGATCAGCAACCCCTTTCGACGAAAATATCCCGAGCAACGCGCCGATGGGACTCCAGTGAGGCTTGAAGTCTCTCGTCTTCTCGAGATTCAGTTCGTTGATCACCTTCAGTGCAAGAGTGTCGGACTGAAGAATCTCCACTTCGGTCTGAAGATCGAGGCTCGCATTCAGTGCGTCTCCCATCTCGCTCGGCTGCGAAGCCATGAGACTTTCAAGGCCAAGCAAATCGTCGCTACTCCTCTGAACCTCAATCACTGCAGTTGATTTGTAGTGGGGCGTCGCCGTCACACAATAAAGCGCCGCGAGCAGAAAAAGCGCGACTGTTGTGGTGACAATGATGCGTCGGCGTTGCCGAAAGATCGCAAGAATCGCACCAATGGTCAGATCAGAACTAGGCTGAGTACTTTTCACAGAATTGCTTGCTCGCATGTTCTTTCTTGAAGACGAGAATGACAGACGCAGAACGATTGCAGAGTACTGAAAACGTCGTCATTTTGAGACGCATGGGTTGATTGACGGCTGTTGAGAGTGAGCAGTATTACTATTGATACTTTTCACATAGTGTATGGCGTATCATCAAGGCTGTATAGCATTTGTTGCGTCGCTGTAGTTTTGGCACGAGGCCCAATGGCTTGCCTAAGTGAACAAAGGCTTTTGCGCTGAACCCTTTCAAATAAATGCTGATCCTCGCGTCTACTTAAGGATTACCGTAAACTCCAGAAACGGTGAGGAGTACGTATTGGATCAACAGGTGCCAACGGTTACGGTCGTCATCCCAACATTCAATCGCCCTGTGTTCCTTATACGCGCCATCGAAAGCGTGCGCCGGCAGACATTCGACAACTTTGAGATAGTTGTCGTCATTGACGGGTTTGATCCTGCGTCAAAGGATGCGATCGAACAGATCCATGAACCGAGACTAAGATATCTTGAATTGTCTGAGAAGGTGGGAGGATCCGAAGCCCGCAACATAGGGGTGCGGTCGGCAAATGGCCGGTGGATAGCTCTTCTGGATGACGATGACGAGTGGTTGCCAAATAAGCTGGAGCGGCAATTAGCGCCTGTCCAGTCGGGCGAGAACGATGGAATGCTTGTGACGTCGCGTTACATCTGTCATGCACCAGGTTCAGCGGATGTCGTGCGTCCACGTCGATTGCCAAAAGAGGGTGAGCCTATCTCTGAGTTCATGTTCGACTATCTATGTTATTTCCAGACGTCCACATTTTTGTGCTCAAAGAAGCTTTATCTGCGCGTGCCTTTCGACAGTAGCCTCCCATTTTTCCAGGATATAGATTGGTTTCTTCGTGTAAGCCAGGATGAAGCATTTAAGTTGGTGGTAATCGATGAACCTCTTTCTGTCTACCACATGCCGACTGGGCGCACGAGCATAACCAGTGCGCTGAATTGGCAGGCGCGTCTGGAGTGGGGCAGACGTCGACGACATTTATTGAGCAGACGAGCTTATTCTCGATTCATCCTGGGGACGTGCGTAGGTCGGGCGGTAGAGGATGGTGCTGGCTGGAAGGGATTTGCAACCCTATTGAAGGAGGCCGTGATTGTAGGATCCGCTACGCCCTATCTCGTCACGCTCCTATGCGGGGCGTATGTCCTTTCACCGAAGCATCGAAAGCAACTTCGTGACAGACTTTTTTTCGCGAAATCCAGGACACTACCTGGTCAAACGACAGATCGAGTCTCGTAATATGAACGAGTCTCCTCCCTATGGCAGCTGCCCTCGTGTTGTGATCTTTCGATCTGTCCTCCTGCCCGTGAGCGAGACGTTCATTCGAGAACAAGCAGAGGCTCTTCGCCGCTTTGAGCCGGTCTATGCTGGTCTCAAGCAAGTACGATCGGGTCTGCCCCATTCAGCCCGGAGCATTTTGCTCGCATCGCCGGGAGCGCGGTTGTCCTTACTGAGAACACTACTCTACCAAGTAAGCGGCTATAGCCCCGCCTTCAAGGCCCAGATCGAAGAGGTCCGGCCATCGCTGGTTCATGCGCATTTTGCACTGGATGGCGTAGCCGCCTTGCCTCTGGCTAAACACCTGAACATTCCTCTTATCGTCTCTCTTCACGGCTACGACATTACAAGTAGCGACAACAGCCTACGAACAAGCATGTCCGGCCTTTTATATTTACTCCTACGTCGCCAACTTTGGGAAAGTGCGCACACCTTCTTATGTGTTTCGGAATTCATTCGAGAAACGGCAATTGAGATGGGCTTTCCCCGAAATAAACTGCGCGTACATTACACCGGCGTGAACTGCAATCACTTTTCACGGTCGGACGTGCCTCGCGATGGAAGCGTCCTCTTTGTAGGTCGTCTTGTTCAGAAAAAGGGATGTCAGTTTCTACTTGATGCCATGGCCGAAGTTAACAGAGCTCTCCCAGGTACGGCTCTCACCGTTATTGGGGACGGTCCCCTGCGCGGGGGGCTGCAAGCGCAAGCGAGTCAACTCAATATCCCTGTGCGTTTCCTGGGAGCGCTCCCAACCTCCGCGGTGCGGGACTGCATGTCACGCGCTTCCATATTCTGCGTCCCAAGCCTGCGAGCTGACAACGGAGACAGCGAGGGATTCGGTATGGTCTTTGCCGAGGCGCAGGCGATGGGGACTCCTGTTGTGAGTTTCAGTCACGGAGGAATCCCGGAAGCCGTAGAAGATGGACGCACAGGACTGCTTGTGCCGGAACGAGATACCCATGCGCTTGCTGCGGCTATGATTCGGCTGCTCCGCGATGCGACGTTGTGGAGCAGCTTCAGCGCGCGAGGCTCCGCGCGCGTCCGCGAGAAATACTCTCTCGAAAGTCAGACACGAATACTTGAAGATATCTATGCTGCGGCATGCGCTCCTGGAACCGGCTGCAAGTAAGGTGACCAGTGGCCGCCGACATTTGACGAATATAGCCGGAGAACGCAATCACTTTATGGAGCGGCGCCTGACCGCTTTAACGATCTTGTCCCAGAGTCTCCGTCCTCGTGTAAAGAAGGCGGCAGCTAAATACCTAAGCTGAGTTGCTATGGTGTCGGCTCCTTCGTTCGGCAACGGGATACTGAACGCGGATGGTGCGCGACCAGAGACTCGCGGCCACCCACGAAGTGTATTCAGTAGGTTGGATCCATGAATCACTTGCAGCCATTGCGGCGCGGAGATAATACTGCGCACCTTGCCAGCCGTTCTGACACGATTATGTTCAACGCACATTACCGTCGTAAAGGGGCCCTCTCCTTTAACTCTTTCCACCAATGAAAGAAAAGGATTCGATTTCCAATAACAGTTATAGAGTCGCCCTCGATAGAATTGCAGCCCGAACGGAAATAAAAGAAACTCGCGATCCTGTCGCTTGAACTCCAGTTGAACAAGTCTTAGATGATCTTTTCCGATCGCATCATCATTGTCGAGTCTCGTTGTTATAAGGTACGGGCTCGAAACCAGTCCCGTAGCGGCGACGGACCGCGCTATCACCTCATCGGTAGCAGGCCCGTCGATATATAACGGCGAAACTAACGGGCCATAGGAAGACATTCTCTCTTTGAACCATTGGGGACTCGCGGCGTCGCAAAAGACAAGCCATCTGAAGGTCGCGCCCCTTTGAAGAGCAACAGAAGGGAGGCAGTAGCGTTCGAACAGAAGCAGTCTTGCTTCAAGCCATTCCTCATCAAGCCCCTTTGCTGAAGGGGCGAACCCAATGGCTGTATTGAAGCGGGTTAGGATGAGGTGCGTAAAATCCTGGGACCTCGACAAGCTCCTCCTTAGATTATCCAAAGCCTTACATTTGCATTACTCAACTAAATTAACTGCCCGGCTAGGCCGGCGTCACCTCTCCGAGCCGCGACGTCTGTTTTCGGAATAAGTAATCGGAGACACCCCAGAAGACCACTACCAACAATCCGTCGCAAGCTACGCTCGTCCAAGCCGCACCCCGCCAGGAAAAACGTGGGAGTATAAACAGGTTCGCTACAACATTAATCAACCCTACGCCCACCTGAATGGCTGTTCGGGTGCGCTGAAACCCGGCCCCAGATAATGAATCCGCCAGAAAAACATGAAAGCACCTCAGAAGGGGAATCGGCGCTAGAAGACGAAGCGCGGGTACGGCCAGGATGTATTGCCTTCCTAAGACTAAAGGTAGTATCGGTGCGCATATCCATAAGGAGGCGGAAATAGCCGTACCATACATCGATGCCTTGAAAATAAGTGACTTCGCGTAGGGATACGTAGCAGCTATTCCACCTACACCCTTCTTGAAGAAAACTGGATAGGCTGCTGAAACGAGGGAGCGGACAGGCGTCATGCTTACGTCAATAAGGCGGTAGGCTGCGCTATAAATTCCGGTCGAGACAAAATCGGAGAGGCGCCCGAGCATGATCTTATCGACATCGTTGTAGATGCTTGTTGCGGAGGTACTGATGCTGAAGAACAGTCCCTCTGAAAGATCCTCTCGCAGTGAACTCAATTGGAGTTTCGGACGCCCCCACAAAGCAGTTCCCCGAAAGACGGCATACCCAGTTCCCAGTATGCCGCTCACCAGATAGGCCCATACCCACTCCGAAAGAGATACGGGATGAACGGTCAAGACTAAGATGCCTATCGCAAGCAAGCGTAGCAGGCTTACTACAACGCTCTGAATTGACGTATCTTTCATCCGATTGCTTGCCGCAAACCCGAATGCAGCGAGTTCCGTGATCTTCATGAAAATTAGATCCGAAATACAGACCACTAGCACAATGAAGGAGCTTGTCTTCAAATGAAGGAGGTTGTTCACAACTAAAACGAGAACTGTCAGCAGTGATCCGGATACGACCGTAATAAGGAGGCCGTTACCCCAGCAGATGACGGCCTCGCGCTTCCCGGAACGCACATCCCTTATAAACAAATTCGTGGTTCCCATGCCCGAAAACGGCCCCAGGACCGAAACAAGGGCGACTACCGATGCGAAGGCTCCATAAGCTGTTGGGCCTAGAGACCGGGCAATCAGGACGAAATAAGTGGCTTGGATTAGGAGTCGCAGTCCCTGGCCTATCGAAAGATGCATCGTATCTCTGGCCAAGCCGCTCTTTGTTAGCCGCGATAATATTTGCAAGCTGTCGATCTCCTTGATGTAGCTTGATTATCGACTTGCGTCGAGGAAACTGCGCCAGCGTTTCTTGAACTTGTGTTCGAGGGCTTGTGAAGCACAACTTCTTACTTCCTTATCTGCAAACGCATGGTGAGCAGCCTGTATCCAATGCCCCTCGGTCACGGCGGTCCGGAAAGCAAAAAACTTCTTTGCGGCACGCATGCGATCTGCGCGTAGATTCAAGAGGTGGGCAAGCTGTGGATCGTTATCCGTCAATTGGGACACGGCGATTTTTCTGCTCGCTGTTTCTACCTCTGACAGATCGACTCTTGTTCTGGTCAGCGCGGAATGCTTGCCACTGACACTTCCTAGCCGCTGGGTATACACATAGTGAGCTTCTGGAAATACGGCTAGCTTTGCTCGATGCACAAGGGCCGTCAAGTAGAAGATAAAGTCCTCTCCGTGGCGAATATCCTCGCGGTAGCGTAAGCCAAGTTGCTCCACAAAACTGCGGCGCAGGATGGGCTTAAGTAAGCCAAGGTCCACTGCGCCAGCCATGTTCGTCATGCAATTGCGAACGAAATCGTAACGATCCAAAGGTAAGCAGGTTCCAATCATTTCGGGCGGAACTGCGACGCCCACGATCTGGTCCGCGAAAGCATCGTAGTTATAGAAGTTGTCTGCGGCGAGGTCGAGTCCCGCTTCTTCCGCTGCAGCCACTAGGTACGCCAAACGCTGCGGAAGGTAGCGATCGTCGGAATCCAGGATTGCGATCCAGTCCGAGGAGCAATTCTCCAGACCAACGTTACGTGCAGCCGCAGCTCCTCGATTCAATGGCATCTGAATAAGACGGACGGTCCTGTGATCTCTGGCGATATCGGCGACTATGGAAGCTGTGTCATCTGTCGAAGCATCGTCTACGACAATAATCTCGAGAGGTGCAAGCGACTGAGAAAGTGCGGAGTGAATCGCCGTGCTTATACAGCTCGCAACGTTGAACGCCGGAATGATTACACTTACGGACTTCGACATCATAAACTGGCTCAAGAATCAGAGTGCATGACACTCTTGGGTGGGCGTGCGTGTCTTTATTGTGCGGCTGATTCAGGGAACCCCATCGTAGCACGGCGACCCGGGCCATTGGGTGGATTTACCTCTGACGGCGTTGTACGCAGCGATACATCCAAATGATCGGGCAGCATGGTGAGGCTGCTGTTGCATTTCTACTTGCCTGTCTCGTTCACATTTTTGTCGAGAAGCCGACCGAGGCTATGCGAGAGAGATTCAGGCGCACTAGCGGCGAGGAGCAGGAAGATGAAATCTCAGAGCCTTCCGCTGTTATTGTTGGTGCAGTAGGTTTCGATCGAGGCAGTGAATTCCTGCGAGAGTAATGGAACACTGGCAGAATTTTTCGATGCGCTGGCCGCCTGGAGGGTGCATGACTCGAAGAGAAATGTTGATCGATGCACTAGGGCTTGGGTCCGGACTGCTGCTCTCGCAACCACTGAGGGCGTGCATGCTTTCAGATGATAGAGCGTCGAGCTCGCTCAAGGGATTGGCTGCTCAATCCAATGTGAAACTGGGAGTACAAAGCGAAAGGGCAGATCTTCAGGTCGCGGAGTTCGCGCAATTTGTTGCGCTTAACTTCAATCTGCTGACCCCGGGCAACGAGCTGAAGTGGCCACGGCTGCATCCGACCCCAGACTCATATACATTCGACGACGCTGATTGGATGGTCAAGTTCTGTCAGAGCCATGGGATGTTGGTGCATGGCCACAATCTTTGCTGGAACAGTCCGAACGCAAATCCTGCGTGGTTTCCATCTGTGCTCACGCGGCAGAACGCAGCACAGCAACTAACGGACCACATCATGACGGTGGTGGGGCGTTATCGCGGGCAGATCGAGTCGTGGGACGTTGTCAACGAACCAGTGGTGCATTGGAGCAAGCGTGCAGACGGTCTCTATCCGGGCGTATGGGTGAACATGCTCGGGCCACAGTATCTTGACATCGCATTTCACGCGACGAGGGCTGCCGATCCCGAGACGTTGCGCGTTTTAAATTGCTATTACGTGGAGCAAGACCGGCCGGAGTTTGAACGAACGCGCGAGTTGACTCTCACGCTGCTGGAGCAATTACTCAAACGCGGAGTGCCCGTTCAGGCGATCGGGATTGAATCCCATCTGGATGGATCCGCTCCGTTTGGAGGGGCGGCGTTTCTCGAGTTCCTCAAGAGAGTTCGCGGTCTGGGTCTACAGGTTCTCATCACAGAACTGGATGTGGACGACAGCGATGTGCAGGGTGGGGAACAGGAGAGGGACCGCGTGGTCGCCAAGTGCTACTACGACTACCTTACCCAGGTGGTACCCGCTGGCAAGACCGATCGAATCATTTTCTGGACACCGAGCGACCGGTGGGACTGGCTGAATTCGATGCAACCGGCCAAGTTTCATCGTGCGGATGGGAAGCCGCACCGCCCGGGACTATTGGACGATTCACTCCGTCCGAAGCCGGCAATGGAGGCTGTTGAGGCGGCACTGCGCACGCTATCTGGTTCGAGGCCGGTATCGAGCGCGTGGGGGGCCAAAGGTCAATGAAGCTGAGACGAGAGAGTCGTCATGCGAGGAGAGCAGATCATGCTGGCGCTCGCTGACGTTGCAGCCACAGAACAACCGGCTGCGACCGGCAAGCTCGTGCGAACGTGGTTCATTTTGCTGCCACTTCTCTACTACGCCAACAGCGGTTTCCCTGGGGCTGCAGACTCGTCATCGGCAGAGAAGTTCTCGNNGTGAGCGGAATCACATTCGCGTGTTTCATGCTCTTCGCAATTTATCTCACAGAGTCGTTCAGGGCGAACGGACAATTGGATCTGGTCATGCTGACCGGGGCGGTGGCGGTCCCGGCCAGTATTGTTTTAGCTCTCTTTGTGCCGAGCATTGGCGCGACTCCGGCGGGTTGGCGTGGGGTGTTTGTTCACAAACAGCAATGCGCCGGGGCTGTAACCCTGTTCCTTGTCACAGCGATCCATTGGAGACCGAACCGGGCGCTGCAGAGGCCACTGCGGGCGGTCTATGTTGTTCTCTGTCTCGTGCTGATTATCATGTCGCAATCGAGAACGGGCTGGCTCCTGATGCTGTTCGCGCTTACTCTATCCGGCAGCCTCTGGCTCCTGCAAAGGCTAGCGGCTAAGGACTCATTCTTCTTGATGTTGACGGCCATCCCTGTCGTCGGCGGTTTGATCTATCTCTTCTCTCTGCTGTCTTCGATGATCCTGGCCACTGTCGGCAAGGATCCCACGCTTAACGAGCGAACTGTCATCTGGGCAGCGGCGTGGAATGCAGTCCTTCAGCGGCCACTGCTGGGTTATGGATATGAAGCATTCTGGCGAGGTCTGCAGGGGGCATCGAAAGATGTCGTGCTCATCGCTGGTTGGAACTTATCGCAGGCTCAGAGTGGATATCTTGATCTGTGGTTACAACTCGGAGTGAGCGGTGTAATTGTATTAGCGCTGATTACGCTACAAGCTGGAATAGACGCTGTTCGCAGCTTTCGGTGCACGTCCAATTCGTCCTTCGTCCGATGGTGCATCGTGGTCATTCTTTGTAACCTGGTCTACAACATTGGAGAGAGCGATTTTGGGTATCTTCGGATTCTCTGGCTACTGTTCGTCATGGCTTGTATAGGTCTCAAGAAGGAGGCCGAAGCGGCACATAGCGCCTGCTGACGAGTGCTGCTGTGTACTTGGGATCCTGATGGAACCGCTTGCAGTTGCCGCCATTCCGCTCATGTCGGGCACCTCACAAGGGACTTGCGAATTACGCGGAATCTGACATCCTCATTGTGAAGACTCGTAAAGAGGTTTCCCGTCATTTGAAAGTTTTCTGTACCAACCAGGAATCTTGCAATTTGCTGGTTTGAGGATAGCTAACGCCCAAAGCTTCGTCTTCAGACGTCCCGAGTCAATCAAGTGTTTATCTTATCGGTAATATCACGAAGAGTTCGTCCCCTGTTTTCTGAGCAATTGTGAAGAAGTCGCCTACTCCCCGGCTAGATACTCAAAGACTATCTGCATCATGCCAAATCCGCCGTCCGGTAATGCCATGAGCTTTTAGATTCGAGATGCAGGAGGGCTTTATGTTTCAGAGTATGCTGTCGATCAGTACGTCGCAACTTCAGAGCACGTTCGACACACCCATTGACCCTTACTATGGTCTGCCCGAGCGCATCGGCATCGGTCCACTACGAATCGACTCACTCTCCGTCTATGAGTTGACGCGTCGGCTCATCGGTCATACTTTCGCGCCAGGCAAAACAAACCACGTCGTAACAGCCAACGCACAGTTCTACGTCCTCGCAGAGGAACGCGAAGACTTTCGCCGTTGTGTAGGTGAAGCTGAATATGTCTGCGCCGACGGGATCTCCGTGGCGGTCGCATGCAAATGGCTGGGCCGCAAAGCGGTTGCCCGCATCGCAGGCGTTGATCTCATCTCCTATCTCTGCGCAGAATCAGTCTCGCTCGATCTCACGAGCTACTTCCTCGGAGGCAATCCTGAATCTGCAGCCAAAACCGCTTCCATCATGATGAAGAAGTATCCCGGCCTACGGGTCGCAGGCGTAAGCTGCCCCCCGGTTGGGTTCATTCAGAATCCTGAAATTCTCTCTGAAGTTCTTGAGGCGATAAAGGCAGCCAAGCCTTCCATCATCTATGTGGCGCTTGGAGCTCCGCGTCAGGAATTCTTCATCCAGGAGCATATTCGACCCCTTGGCATTCCTGTAGCTGTAGGGGTTGGCGGAAGTTTCGAAATGATCTGCGGGGTGACGCATCGCGCGCCTTTGTGGATGCGGAATTCTGGCCTCGAGTGGCTTTATCGCTGGGCTCAGGAGCCCGTACGTCTTGCCAATCGATATCTGATCGGCAACGTGTTATTTTCCTTTTACCTGATGCGTAATATGGTCCGACAGAAGGCCCGATCCAAGAGCCAAGCCTCATAACTCCTGTCAGGCTTTGACCACGTTGTCTCTGATCTCCTGCCTATCTCCGGTGTGCAGAAAACTGATACCACCGTTTTGCACCACCTTCAAAAGCCGGATGCAATAGGCCTTCGCAACACCGCTTTGGACGCTATTCCGATGTAAGTTATTGTATTTGCAGTGAAAGACTGACTTTATTGGACATTGCATTGGCGGAGGGAGAGGGATTCGAACCCCCGTAGCCCGTTAGGGCTAAGCGGTTTTCAAGACCGCCTGTTTCAACCACTCACACATCCCTCCGCGGAATGAAAGTGCTTTACTATCAATATTGTACGGCGGGCGCAATATCACTCTAAGATCCAGTGGTTGCATACTGGTTGCATGTTGAGTTTTGCAGAGTCCAATCTTGCCACCTACAGTCAACTGTTCTTCCTCTCATGCCGCAGGCTTTCCAGCCCGGTTTGAACTTCGGCCTCTCCCCACCCAACCGCCCGAACTCCGAGCCTTACTCGCCTCGGGAAAGTGTCATCGGCAATCTTTCGGTAGATGGTGCTGCGCACAAGGCCGGTTAGCCGCAAGACCTCTGGCAGGCGAATGATTAGGTTCATCATTATTGCTCCTTCTGAATTCCCTTGCTAACTCGGTTGGCCACGTCCGTCTCGCGTCCTTGGTGGGGACACCAACCGGACAACGCTGGCAGGGGCAGCGCCTTGGACTCCTTTCTCTTCTGCTCTACCGAGACGTGGAGTCTTCTCCGCCCTTGTGGAGGGCGGCCTTCAAGTAGACTTGTAGAGGGGAGAGTTGGCAGAGTCCGGTTGAATGCATCTGACTTGAAATCAGACATAGTCGCAAGGCTATCGGGGGTTCGAATCCCTCACTCTCCGCCACTTCAACATTCAACCAAGTCCAATAAAGTACACAATACCCAACAAAAACAATGCTTTAGGCTAAGATAGCGTCTAAAGCAGTGCAGTAATGGCCTATTGCATCCGGCTTTTGAAGGTGGTGCAAAACGGTGGTATCAGTTTTCTGTACACCGGAGATACCACATGGCAACAAGCACGTTGACGAATACGGCATGTGCAAAACGCCACATGCTCCAAAGGGACCAGCGTCCGTAAGCTGCATGACGGCGACGGTTTTTATCTGTGGATTTTCCCGAACGGCAAAAATACTGGCGGTTGAGATACCGGCAGGAGGGCAAGGAAAAGCTGGTTGCCCTTGGCGTGTATCCACGAGTGAGCCTGAAAGACGCCAGAGGCAAGCGTGACGCTGTCCATAAGCAATTAGAGGCAGGGCAAGACCCGGCAGCGGTACGGAAGGCAGAGAAGCGAACCCAGCAGGCCGCATCTGGCCAATTCCTTCGAGGCCGTGGCTCGCGAGTGGTATGGAAACCAGTCCCATACCTGGGTTGCCTCTCACACGCGCGATGTAAACCGGCGACTGGAGGGCAACATCTTCCCCGCCATCGGCGCAAGACCCATTGACCAGATCGAGGCCCCGGAACTGCTGGCGTCCATCCGCAAGATAGAAGACCGTGGGTCTTACGATCTGGCGCATCGCGTCTTGCAGGTATGCGGGCAGGTCTTCCGGTATGGCCGCCATTGGTCGAGCGCATCTGTCGCAGATTGAGAACGGGGCGGTAGCAGCACGAATTGACACGCTCTACGCGATTGCGCAGGCGCTCGATTTGAAACTGGAGGAATTGTTCAAGGGTTTCTAGCGTCACTCGCCCATAACCTGCTGAGTCCGAAGAATGTTCATCATCGCTGAAAGCGTTGTGTAGCGATACGACACTTCTGGTGCTGGCTCCGTCACGATGGGCGCAATTATAGGCATATCGGTGCTTCCTGGGGAATAGAACACTCGAACGCTAGGATGGCCAACTGACGCCAATCTAAAGCTTGTGTCCGTTCCGCCACCAGTGAAACGCCAACAGCCCAATGCTCACAATCAAGGTCGTCAGTGCAAAGCGATACGTCCACCGGAACCGTCTCTCACCCCTCCTCACCTTAACCCACGCCTCATCAAGAATAACCTCTGTTTTTGAGCAGGACTTTCTCGATGGCCTTATCGACCTAAGTCATCGGTTCCGCAGCGGAGGAAGCAAGGTGGGTCAAGAAATCTAACGCCTCCCTCAACTCTCTTGAATGTTCCTTAGTTGAATCGAGCCTGAGCCGAATTTGGAATTTGACGTTGTTCGCCTCTTCCACCAAATCGTTTGTCGCGCCATACGGGATGTCTAGCTCAAGTCTGTCCCTCATTGAATACGCCAAGTTGCCGTTGAACAGAGCCATCGAAACAGAGCAGAGTTTAGCGACGTCTTCTCTCAGTGCGTCTATCCATTCCTGTCTGAACTCTGACACCTTCGAGTCTTTGCCAACAGCGAGACTAATGGTCGCCACGCTTGCACCAATGATTGAGGTCAGTATCCCTCCGCTGTCCATCTAACCCTCCACACTCATCCTGTCCCTACGCTTCTCACACTTGAAGAGATTACTCCGCATGTCCCAATACGTGACCTCCGCATCCCCAATATCCTGCCTTCATATCTTTGGTGAAGCGCAAGGGAGGGCCATCAGCGAAACAGACAATCGCATCAACTTGAGCCAAGCTGCTACTCGGGCTGAAACGGAGGTAACCGGGCAGGTCAGATGCGGCTAAGAAATCAACGATGTGATGTTGTGAACGCCAGTACGCTACCGTTGCGTCGG
This sequence comes from Granulicella sp. UBA5172, assembly GCA_002413385.1. GTDB lineage: Bacteria > Acidobacteriota > Terriglobia > Terriglobales > Acidobacteriaceae > Granulicella. Next base: position 154 of record DHWW01000302.1, on the reverse strand, counting down.
GATTATGGTCTTCCGATAGAACCACGGTCGTGTAGAGGATGTTCAAGGGTGCCTGGTTCCGAATCCCATCAAGGGACTATCGCAGATTACCGTACTTTATAATTGGGTGCCATGAATCGAACTCCCAAAGAAAAAAGGGGCTGTCCTAGATAAC
>DHWW01000157.1 GCA_002413385.1 Granulicella sp. UBA5172 | reverse complement strand
ACTATGCCAAACGATAAGGCCGTTTGGCTCCGGTCGAGATGACAGCACCTCCGCTACGATAAGGCCGTTTGGCTCCGGTCGAGATGACAGCACCTTCGCTGGGTACTCACTGGAAAGATGCTCTAAAGCGCAAGATTCTTAGACCGCTGCACGGCGGAACGGCGGGAGAGGGAACGACGCAGGCCGAGAGCTTGCATGCCCGTGGCGATCGCGGTGATGGCTGCGAAGAGTAAAACCCAAGGGAGGTGGCGCTTCTCGACGAGTTGAAAGAGGATGCCGTGGGCCACGGCGAGGATAGCGGCGGCGTAAGTCCATCGCTGGAGCGATTTCCAACGGAGGGCGCCCAGGCGGCGGAGCGAGAGATCGTTCGAGATGGCCAGAAGCAGAAGGAAGAGGAGCGCGGATGCGAGGCCGGTGAAGTTGGCGGCGCCGAATTTGTTGTTCTGAATGGCGAGCGGATGAAGGTCTTTGAGGAAGTACATCCACATGCGTCCGCGCAGATGCACCGTGAGGCCGACGGCGGTATGAAGAAGGGCGAGGATGGCGGACCAGATGCCGAAGTCGCGGCGGAGGTCGAAGCTGACGGGGTTGGCATACTTGCGGAGGATATTCCAGGGGCCGAGCCAGAGGGTGACGGCAAGAAAAAGTAGAGCGGCGTAGGCCGAGCCCATGCTGAGGCGATGACGGAAGTCCGGCGGTGGTGAGGCGGCGTATCCAATGCCGATGAGGACGGCCGCGCTCACGGCAAAGAGGAGTTGGCGACGGACTCGATGTTGCCAGTAATTCGGGGATGCGGGCATAGGGGATGGGCCTTTGTGACTTACGCGGCAGCAGGACGGCAGCGGTCGATGGACTTGATTGGAAGGAAGGGTACGAGGGTTGCGCTGGCTGTGAGGGTTGAGGGGGGGTTAGCCCACTGATGACGTAAAGCCGTGATGAAAGGGCACCTGGGTGAAAGATCCTGCGAACCCACGTCTCAAATGCGAGACATGGGGCACCCAGGTCCTGCGCGGACGGCGAGAGTTGGGGTTGTGCGGCCTTAGGGGTGGGCGGCGTAGAGGAGGACTGCGGTGGCGGGTGGGATGGTGGAGAGCTCGCGGAAGCTTTTGGCGTCGGAGAGCTGGACGTGGGTGGAGTCGAGGCTGGGGGCGGAGAGGGTGTGGCCGACGCTGTATCCGGCGAGGTCGATTTGGAGGGGCATGGTGGCGTCCTTGTTGATGATGGCGACGATGCGCTGGCCGGTGGGGAGCTTGGCGGCGTAGGCGGTGGCGTTGACGGGGCCGGGGTTGAAGTCGAGGGAGAGCATGGTGGCTCCGGCGAAGTGGTTGGCGAAGAGCATGCCGTAGGCTACGGGTTCGAGGAGATAGTCGTCGCCTATGTGGGCGATGGGGGTGTAGTAGGGGTGGGGATGCTTGGAGGGGTCGCCGTGTTCGGCGAGGACGATGTCGTCGCCGGGGAGATGGCCGCCGAGGGAGTTGCCGACAGCCTTGCCGTCGCCGCCGTGGAGGTTGACTCCGGCGTAGCCGAGGGAGGCGAGGTGGAGGAGGTAGTCGGCGGCCCAGAGGGAGGCGGCGAAGACGTCGGATACGCCGGGCTTGCCGCCGCGGTAGCAGGTGTTGCCTTCGGTCATGCGGTAGGGTGCGTCGAGTTTGGCTCCGGCGGCGTGAACGAGCGCGGCGACCTGGGCGACGCGGGGGTCGGGGGTGAGGATGCGCTGGATGGTCATGTTGGGGTTGGAGGGTGGGCCGCCGATGTAGTAGTGGTGCGAGACGGCGGCGATGTGCGGATGGTTGGGCGTGGCGGGGAGGCGGGGGGCGATGGTGGCGAACCACTCGGCGTTGCTGGCGACGTCGGGGAGGCCGAAACGGGCGCTGGGGACGCGGGCGCGGATGGCGTTGGCTTCGGCGAGCCACTCGTCGAGATAGAGGTTGACGGACCAAGTCTTGGGGTCGCGGAGGTGGGTTTTGAAGAGGTCGGGCTCGTTGCCTAGCTGGAAGTATTCGAGCTTGCCTCCCTCGGTCACGGCCCCGAGGGTTGCGGCGACGACTGCGGCTTCTTCGGCGGCGCGGGCGGGGGTGTTGGTGCCGAGGTTGATGCCGTAGATGCAGGTCCATCCGGTGTGGTCGAGGAAGGCGCGAAGGTTGTGGATGGCCTGAGGGGTGATGGGGTAGGCGAGGGCGGAGGTGGGCTCGCCGATGCCGGTGCCACCGACGTGGATGGTGGGGGCTTTGGTTTCGGGGGTGGGCTTCCACCAGCCGATGTCGGAGGTGTTGCCGCCGATGCGAAGGACGCCGTGGGGGGCGAGGGCGCGGAACTGGGCGATGAGGCCGGTGTTTTCGGGGCTGAAGAAGGTGGGGTCGGTGAGCTGATTGGTCTCGTAGGAGAGGCCGATGAAGTTTGCGGGGACGTGCGCGCCGGGTTGGTCGGGGTGGAGCTTGAGGGTGGCGGTGGTGGGGGTCTGGGCGAAGAGCTTCAAGCTGGTGGCGGTGGCGGCGGTGAGGGCGAGGAAGCGGCGACGGTCGATGGACTTCATGGGTAGAAGCATACCCCAAGGGCTAAAGCCCTTGCTATAGCTGGGCTATGAGACCCAAGGCTAAAGCCTTGGGGGACCTGATCGTGGCTCAGCGGAAATTTATGCGGAGGTCGGGAGAACTCTATCTGAGGATTGTGCGAGCCCACTCATGACGATGGAGCCGTCATGAATGGGGCACCCGGCGGTTGGAGACCGAGTAGTCGCGGAGAGAGATTTTCTTTTCGAGCTGCGAGCCGGTGATCCACTGCTGGAAGTTGGCGCAGGGGAAAGCTAGCGCAAACGCGGGGCGGGAGGAAGTTCCTGGAGGTGCTTGATGAGCTGGAGGGGGTGGAGGGGCTTGGCGAGGAGCTCGAAGTTATAGCCACGGGCGCGGGCGCGGGCGAGAATCTCCACGGTGGCGGCCTGTCCGCTGAAGAGGACGATGCGGATGTCGGGGAGGAATTTCTGAATTTCGATAGCCGCTTCGATGCCGTCGAGATAGGGCATGAGGATGTCGGAGAGGAGGATCTCGGGGGTGATGCGGCGGGCGGCGTCGATGGCTTCCTGGCCACCATAGGCGGCTTCGGCGATGAAACCGCTACGATTGAGGATCTGGACGATGGTATTGGCGATGAGCTCTTCGTCATCGACGACGAGGATGCGCTGGAGAGCACTTTTGAACATGACTTTATCTTCTGCGTGAGACGCAGGATGAGGGGGGGGGGGGGGGGGGCGGTCATCGCATCGCTGAAGAGAAAAATAGAGTTCATAGGGGCCCAGTATTTCCTATGAGTATTGCATAGTTTCGCAACGGGGGAGACTGGAACTTCTTGATCTTGCGATATATGAACATCGCAAGGCGACCTATTGGGCTACAGATTTCCTACAGCGTTATTAGATGAGGGCGTCCTGCAGGAGGGAGGAGGTTGGGTGGATGCTGCTGGGCATGTTGACGGGAAGGAAGACACGGAAGATGGTTCCGGCGGGATCGCCGGTGCGGGTGCGGAAGCGGATGGTTCCTCCCTGCTTTTCAACGAAGCCACGGGTGACCCAGAGACCGAGGCCGGTGCCGATGGATTGCTTGGTGGTGAAGAAGGGGGAGAAGATTCGATCGCGAACCTGGGAGGGGATGCCGGTGCCGTCGTCAGAGATGAGGATGGATACGTGGTTGCAGGGACGCTGGAGATGGCGGCCGCGGATGTGGAGGTGGCCCGGTTTGGGGACGGAGGTGAAGGCCTCGATGGCGTTGACGATGAGGTTGGAGAAGACCTGGCGCATTTCTCCTCGCAGGCCGTTGATGCAGAGATTGGGGTCGAGGTCGAGGGTGCAGTCGATCTTGTGGGAGCTCATCTTGCGGGCGAAGAGATCGACGACGCTGTGGATGAGCTCGTTGAGGATGATCTCGCCGGGGAGGGTGGTATCGCGGTAGAAGCCGAGGGTTTGCTGGGCGATCTGGGCGACCCGGGCGAGTTCGGCGTCGGCGGTTTCGAGGAGCCGTTGAACGGGACGGGGGACGTCGGGGTCGGTACGGGAGAGATAGATGAGGTTGGTGACGGCCTCGAGCGGATTGTTGATTTCGTGGGCGATGGTGGCGGCGAGACGGCCGGTGGCGGCGAGCTTTTCGCTTTGGCGGAGGGCGGACTCCTGGGTTTTGCGGGTGGTGATGTCCCGCACGGTGCCGACCATGCCGGTGACGATGGAGGAGCCGGGAGCGAAGGCGGGAACGCCGCTGGCGGAGACCCAGGTGGGGAAGCCGCTGGGCGTATCGACTCGGCACTCGGCGCTGTAGTGGCTGCCGGAGTCGAGGGAGCGGCGGAGGCTTGTGGTAACTTCAACGAGGTCTTCCGGGGCGACGATACGATGGCGGAGCTCGGTGCGGGAGATGGGGACGTGGGGCTGGGCGAGGAGGAGGTGGGCGGCTCGCTCGTCGAGATCGAGGAGGTCGGTGGCACGATCCCAGGTCCAGGTACCGAGCTGTTCGGAGTCGAGGGCATGACGGAGGCGGCTGGCGGTCTGAAGCTGGAGGGCGTGCGCGGCGTCGACGAGAGCGATCTCGCGGGTGAGGCTTTCGGCGAGGCGAACGTTATCGATGGCGACGGCGGCCTGCGAGGCGACGGTGGCGACGAGACCTTCGCTGAACGGGGAGAAGACGTTGATGTCGGGATGGCCGTAGATGAGGCCGCCGAGGACATTGCCACCGCGGCTGCGGACGGGGACGGCGAGATAACTTCGCACGGGCGGGTGGCCGGGCGGCATTCCGGCGAGAGGAAGGTTGTGACCGTAGCGGGAATCGAGGGTGATGTCGGGTGAGCGGACGACGCCCTGATCGAGAAAGGTCACATCGAAGAGCTCGGTGGGCCCGGGCATGGGGAGGCGATCGAGCAGGGAGGGGTCGAGACCAACGATCTTGTAGAGATGGTAGGGATCTCCGCCCTCGCCGGTATTGGTGTAGAAGAAGGCACCGAAGCTGGCACCGCTGAGTCGGAGACCGGCGTCGAGGGCCGCCTGGATGACGACATCGAGAGAACGCTCGGAGGCGAGCAGGAGTCCGGTCTCGACCAGGAGATGGAGATGCTCCTCGTTCTGGGAGGGTGGTGACGGTTGGGCCCGGTTGTAAGAAGAAACTTCCATCATCGCTCTACTAGGATGCAAAGTAGACGCGCGGGGGCGGGGTTATCGGTTGGGGTAGCCGAAAAAAGCCGGGAATTGGTGGAGTGAGACGGAAAAGCGGCTGGAGGCGAGGGTGGCTAGTAGCAAATTTCCAATAAGTATGCAGTGTGCCAGCGCCAGCAAACTGCAGGTCTCTCCACTACGCCAAACGATNNGTCGAGATGACAGCACCTTCGCTGGGTACTCACTGGAAAGATGCTCTAGTAGCCGAAATGCCAGTTGACGCCGGCGCTGACCTGGATATTTTTCTGCTGATTGCTGCCGCCGTTGGGGAGGTCTGTGATGAAGTAGTGGGACATCAGGCGGAGCTCAAAGGCGTGGTAGAGGTTGTAGTTGATCCCGCCACCGAGGGCGTAGGTAAAGCCGGAGGCGTTGCTCTTGAGGGTTCCGGCAACGGGGTCGGGATAGTAGCCGGAGGTGGCAAGGGTGAGGCCGTAGAGGCCCTCGGCGAAGATGCTGCCCTTGCGGTTCCAGATGGTGGGGGTGATATGGCCGTGGCTGTAGGTGTAGCGGACACCGCCGAGGAAGCTGACCTGGTGGATGTCAATCTGCTGGCGGAGGTTGGTGACGGCCATGCCGTTGAGGGAAACGACGGGGCCGATACCGTGCCAGAGGGTGGTGCCGTAGTCGATGGTGGCTCCGCGGAGATAGAAGTAGTCGGAGGAGGAGCTGCCGACGAACTTGGAGCGCTGCTGGGTGAAGGTCATGCCGAGGTCGAAGGGCTGGTGGAACTGGGCATGGGCGCGGGGAGAGAAGGCGGCAAGGGAGAGCGCGAGAAGGAGGGCCGCAGCAACTCGAATGGGACGAAGGGCGCGAAGGACTGGGCCTGGCGCGAGCGGGGCGTGCCGCTGGAGTGAGCGGCTCCCTGCGATTCGAGTTGGAGAAGCGGTCTGACGCATGCCGGGAGTCACTCCTGAGATTAATGGATGGTGAGAGTGAGATAGGTGGACCGAGCGAGATTGCCGGAGGTCGCGGTCACCGTAACGTTATAGGACTGAGGGGTCTGGCCATAGTAGCCAGAGGCGGGATCGGAGATGCAACCGGTGAGGCCCCCGGTGATGGCGAGGAGGAGGCAGACCGAAGCGAGGAGCGAACCAAAGCGCTTGCGGCGGCGGAACCAGGCCAGCGGAAGAGCGAGGAAGGCGAGAGCTACGGGAGCGAATCGGGCCGGTGAGCGGTGGGCCGGGGGCAGATGGGTGCGGACGGCTGCGACGATCTGTGCGGCGGTGACGTTGAAGGCAACGGGCGTGGCACCGGAACCGGCGGCGACGCTGGTCGGGGTAAGAACGAAGGTGGCCGTGGTGGGCAGGCCGGTGACGGTGAAGGTGACCGCCGAGGGGAGCGTAGTGGTGATAAGCGGGGTGAGGACGAGGGAGTAGCTGGCCGTGCCACCAGCGATGGTGGAGCCGGAGCTGGAGGAGGCGACGGTGAAGGAGAAGTCGGCGACCGTCTCGGTGAGGGCGGGGGCGCTGGCCGGCGCGGTGACGGTGTCGCCGGAGTAGACGGCGGTGATGGTGTGGGGACCGGCGTAGACGAAGGTGGCGCTGACACTGGCGGTCCCGTTGAC
>DHWW01000146.1 GCA_002413385.1 Granulicella sp. UBA5172 | reverse complement strand
GACCGTTGGCCACCGGCGACCTCCGCCGCTCCTGCCACAGGTAACGCAGCGCGCTCGGATTTGGCCGGTTTTTCGGCGTCGGTCGGCTGGCTGAATATACTTCGTTCAAGCCATCAACTTCCGGCGCACCGTCGCTCCATGGGTATTCAACTTCAAATAGATCGCTGCACGTCCGGCAACGAAAATTACTCTGCGCATCCTTTGCGGCGATCCTCTCGCCGCATCCGGTGCATCGAAGGTTGTGTGATGAAAGACTCATACTTTTATTTAGGTTACCGTAAACCGCTCTCGCGAGCCGCATTGACTCTGCTTCCTCTGATCCTGGTCACTCTTCTCGGCACCAACTCTCGTCCCACCCTCGCGCAAACCCCCGGGGTCCTCCACGTTGCCGCCGCCTCTGATCTCCAACCCGTAATGCCCGCGCTTTCAGCCGAATACGAGCGAGCCACCGGCGTCAAAATCATCACCTCCTTCGGCTCCTCCGCAACGCTCACCCAGCAACTGCTCAACGGCGATCCACAGGACATCTTCCTCTCCGCCGACTACGTGCACCCCGAGCAACTCGTCGTCGTCGGCCTCACCGACAGCACCGCCCCCACGCCCTACGCCCACGGCGTCCTCGTCCTCTGGGCACGCAACGATTCCCCCGCCCAACCGCTCACCATCAACTCTCTCACCAGCCCCAAAGTAACCAGAATCGCCATCGCCAACAGCCTCCACGCACCCTATGGCTACGCCGCCACCAGGGCCCTCGAAAGCCTGCGCCTCACCTCCGCCACCGCCGGCAAGCTGGTCGTCGCCGAGGACATCGCGCAAACCGCTCAGTTCGCCGAATCCGGCAATGCCCAGGTGGGCCTCATCTCCCTCACCATCGCCAGTTCTCCCCACTTCCGCGACCTCGGCAGCTTCGTTCGCCTGCCGCCGCACAGCTATCCCCAGATCCGCCAGTGCGCCGTTATCCTGAAGGCCTCGAAGAATCAGACCGCCGCCCACGACTTCCTCAAGTGGCTCGAAAGCGCCCCCACCCAACAGAGCTTCCCAAAGTTCGGCCTCGACCCGGCCAACTGATCCGCCACCGATCCGTCCCTTCCGTCCAGCCAGCCCGCTCGACCCTTTCCGACATAATTCCCATCCTCTTGCCGCCACCGCGCTAAACTCACACTCACCATGGACTTCGCTGCCCTCAGCCTGACCCTGCGTCTGGCCAGCCTCACCACCCTCTGCCTGCTTCTGCTGGCAACCCCGCTGGCCGCGTGGATCGCCAGCGGCCACACGCTCAGTCGCCGCATTGTGCAAGCCATCGCAGCTCTCCCGCTGGTCCTCCCGCCGACCGTGCTCGGCTTCTACCTCCTCGTCGGTCTCGGCCCTGCAACCGCTCTCGGACGAGCCCTCATCACCCTCATCGGCCACCCCCTCGCCTTCACTTTCTGGGGGCTGCTGGTCGGCTCCATGATCTACAGCCTGCCCTTCGCCCTGCAACCGCTGATCGTCGCCTTTGCCGCCGTAGACCGTCCCACCATCGAAGTCGCACAGGTTCTCGGAGCCTCACCCTGGACCATCTTCCGCCGCATCACCCTGCCGCTTTCGCGCATGTCGTTTCTCACCGCCGCCGTCCTCACCTTCGCCCACACCGTCGGCGAGTTCGGAGTCGTCCTCATGGTTGGTGGCGACATCCCCGGCGTCACCCGAACCCTCTCCATCTCCATCTTCGATCAGGTCCAGGAGCTCCAGTACTCCGCCGCAAACCTCACCTCCGCTGCCCTGGTCGCTCTCTCCTTCATCGCTCTCCTGTTCGTCTATGGCCTCGGCAGAAAGAGGCCCCAGCTTGTCTAGCCCTACCCCGCACCACCACTTCGCAGCCGACCTCCACACCGGCCCGCTCCACCTGAAAGCCGCCTTCGACCTCTCTGCTCCATGGACGGTCCTGTTCGGCCCCTCCGGAAGTGGAAAGAGCACCGTCCTGCGAGCCNNGCGGCTGGATTGAACTTCAGGGCAAGCACCACACGACCCCACCGCAGCGACGCAATCTGGCCTATGCCCCGCAAGGCTCGTCTCTCTTCCCCCATCTCACCGTCCTCCGGAACATCAGCTTCGCCACCGACATCACCCGTCGGCCCTCCCCCCGGACCATCGAGGACATCCTCACCCTCTTCGACCTGGACTCCCTCGCCGGCCGCATGCCGCGAGATCTCTCCGGCGGCGAGCGCCAGCGCGTCAATCTCGCCCGAGCCTTCGCCGTCCCCGAACCCACTCTCTTTCTCCTCGACGAGCCCTTCAGCGGCGTCGATCGCGCCATGCGAGACACCCTCTTCCCCCGCATGCAGCAGCACATCGCTCAGCTCGGCGTCCCCGTCCTCTCCGTCACCCACGATGTCGAAGAAGCCCTCCTGCTCAACGCCGAGGTGATCCGCATCGAGCAAGGCTCGGTCAAAGATCAAGGCCCGGCAGCAAGCGTCCTCGCCGCAGAGCGCGCGGCCATGCTCAAAGCCCTCAACTCCTAGCCCAGCAGCACCTAGAGCATCTTTCCAGTGAGTACCCAGCGAAGGTGCTGTCATCTCGAACCGGAGCCAAACGGCCTTATCGTTTGGCGTAGTGGAGAGCG
>DHWW01000308.1:1197-4960 GCA_002413385.1 Granulicella sp. UBA5172 | reverse complement strand
AAAGTCCTTCGACAACGCCTCCACAAACCGATCAATCGCTGTCTCTACAATGTGTTCTGCGGTACCGTTATCTCCGTTCACTGATTGCGTGACCGGAACACCGCATCGGTTATTCTTACGCCGGGCGACGGTATAGTGAAGGTTATAATCGATTGCGATCTATTGTCAACGGGCATCCACTGGACTCAGTAGTTCTGATGTGGAATGACGCTGTCATATGTGTCGTTGCAGGGCTCTCGTGGCCCAGCCATAGAGCGATCACTGTGATGTCCACGCCAGTTATGAGCGCCGGAGTGAAAATAGGCCATCAACTCGGGGACTCCGGTCAGATACCAATAGGTGTCGGACACCTTGGCATGTCCGGCGGTATCCGGCACGTTCAGCAAATGCGCCACCGCATCACGACTCATCTGGCTGAATCGTCAAAGGGAGCCCCTGTGCAGAGCCTCCCTGCCGGGCTCACGCAATGTCGCGCAATATTACGGCAGCTCAACCTTCTCAAGGAGCCCATGTGGGAGGATTTCCTTGCTGACGCCATAGCTTGACCGGTGCGAATAGACGTAATTACGGATCGTTTCCACATTCCCGAGAATCAGATCGTATTCGTATTCAAACACCGTTTTGGGCCCGATAACCTCACGAGAGATAGGACTCAGATATCCAGTATTGTCGCTGCTTGGATCGCCAACCCCAGGCTTTCCATTAAAGCCACCGAGGAAGTGCGTGATGTTTTGATGAAACACACCCAGACCCCAGGATCGCTCGTTCACCAACGCGGACCAGTTTTCTGTCGCGGTCCAACTTCTCCACGGCGGAGGTACCGGCTTGATCCACGTTAGAGCATCGTGAGTGAAAGGGCGCGATCCCGTATAACTGACAATCCGAAAGAGCGTTCCGACCGTGTAAACCGCAGGGAGTTCCTGATTGAACGCCGGATATAGGGTCTGATCCGAACGGCTGTTGACGAGTCGATTTCTGACATGCACGGCCGTTCCCTCAAGATTGATCCAGGTCTCGAACGTGCATTTGCATTCGACCGAATCGAGAGCCCACTGCATAGGGCGCATTTTGATATAGATGGTTTTTCCATCATTTGAATATTCGAGTATCTTCCCTGGGTGACCATAGACATCGCCTCCACTGACCGGATTCCATGGCCAATTGGGCCACTTCGGATTGGGACTTCCGAAGGGCCTGGGTCCGCTATAGTAGGACTGCCCAATGTATCTCCCTAGATCGTGAATGTTGACGATGTTCTGTAACGCTTTCGAGTCCGCTAGAAAGGAAATTGATCCTCCATGATTTAAATCAACTCCAACGCGGATTATGCCGTTGTCGAGCATGCCTGCTTGATCGCTCGCCAACGCGACCGGACTGGAGAGACAAATCAAGACGAACATTACAAGGCTCTGGAAAATTACTTTCATATTTAACTTATTCCGAGATAGCTGGCACTTTCACAATAAGAATGATCCCTATAGCGCCGAGCGCGACATCTATTGCGTCACCCGAATGCTGGAAGTAAGTGGCAGGTTGCGGGAAGAAGATCCAACGTCGACCCCGTATCTCCCCGGTGCAACTACCCATCCGTGGCTCTGCACGTCCCAATAAGCAAAGTCTCGGTGATGCAGGATCATGTGTATCGTCTTCGTTTCATGTGCGGCAAGATCGATGCGTGCAAACCCTTTCAATTCACGTACTGGCATGGGGACTGAGGTTTTGGGCGGCGCGATATACATCTGAGCGATTTCCACGCCCGGACGTGCGGAAGTATTCGAGATATCGACTGTAACGTCTATATCTCCGGTTGGATTGTCGGACTTATTCACATGCAGGTTGGAATAGCGGAAGGTTGAATAGCTCAGGCCAAAGCCGAATGGGAACGCAGGCTTAATTTTATGGTCATCATAGTAGCGATATCCTACGAAGATTCCTTCGTTGTAATTCACGTTGTCACGATCTTCCGTTCCGACGGCATGTGATGGGGAATCTTCCAGGTGCTGTGGCCAGGTAAAGCTGAGCTTGCCGGAGGGATTGACGTTTCCGAAGAGAGCTTCTGCAATAGCTGTGCCACCTTCCATACCCGGGTAAAACGCATCGAGTACCGCGGGAACGGAGTGAATCCAACCATCGACAGTAAACGGGGAGCCATGAATCAATACAACGATCGTACGTGGATTGATCGATGCGATCTCCCGTATAGCTTGTGCCTGTCCTTGCGGGAAATTCATGTTGGTTCGATCCATTCCCTCAGTATCTAAGGCATGACCCCAGCCACCGACAAAAATCACCGCATCGGCATTTCGAAGTTGGGGCTCGATAGCATGGATGGCAGCAGTGGATTGCTGCGGAGTATGAGGTAAAGACCAGTCCAGGTGCAGGGACGCATCACCTTGTCCAGCATGGTAGGAGACATCAACTGAATACACATGACCTGCCTCCAGGCGAACGGTTGCCGCACCCGACTGCACCTGGCCGTTTTCCGAATTCATAATGACTGGATTTTTGTCGATGCGCAGGGCGCTGGTATCTTGTCCGGAAAGGCGCAGTGTGTAAAAGCCGGTTATTTTCGGCACGAGCTTGCCTAGGTAGTGTGCGCTAAAGTTATCGTTGTGGATAAGCTTTGGATCCGGAGAACTCATCTGCCACATGAAATTTATTTCAGGGTCTATGCGTTCAACTGCCGCAGCTTTTTGGCCATCGTTGAAATACTGCGCCAGTAGCCCGTGCTGTCCATGAATAGGCTGCCAGTTTTCAGGGCCGATCGGTTCAAAATCGCCGGCGTCATCGAAGTCGATGTAATCTACTTTGGAGCGGCCCTTAAGTGCGTTGCGAATTCCTGCTAGAGCTGTGATCTCATAGGGAGATTCCACCGCTGAGCTGCCGCCATAGCCATGTTTGCAAAATCTGCGGTTTGCATTTGGTCCAAGGACAATAATGTTCTTGATCTTTGCCTTGTCGAGAGGCAGCGTGGCATTGTCATTTTTGAGTAGAACCAAGCTCTCCTCGGCGGCGCGCAGAGCAACGGCCTGGTGCTGCGGAGTATTGATGGAGCCGCCGGTAGTGGCAGGAACACCATCCAATAGTCCAACAAATGCCATCACCCGCAGAACGCGGCGAACTTTATCATCTACGCTTGAAACCGGAACTTTACCCTGTAGCACTGCGTCCATGAGAGGTTTGCCGAAAGGATCGGTTTGCCAGGCTCCCGCCGCCATTCCGACATCCAGGCCGGCAAAAGCGTCGCCAAGAGTTGATCGTGCATGATTGCCATCGGTGCGAACAACACCCCGGAAGCCCCAACGGTCTTTGAGCACCGTGGTAACCAGATATTTGTTTGTCGGGGCCAAAAGTCCGTTGATGCCATTCGCGGCCGTCATCACACCCCAGGTTCCACCCTGCTCGACAGCGGCGCGAAAGCCTGGGAAATATATCTCATGCAACGCACGCTCTCCTACGTTTGACATGTACCAGTCACGATTGAGCTCGCGATTGTTACAGACAAAATGCTTGACGCATGCGGCGACCTTTTGACTTTGTATGCCCTGAATCTCAGCCGGGGCAAGACGGGCATTGAGATAGGGATCCTCCGTGGCGTACTCAAAAAATCGGCCGTCGAGAGGATCGCGATCAATATTGATGGCAGGACCGAGAACCATCGTTTTCCCTGTAGCGCGTCCTTCCTGGGCAATCGCGACACCGGTTTGATACATCAAATCGTAGTCCCAGCTTGCGGTAAGACCGATGCCGGACGGAAATGAAG
>DHWW01000308.1:0-1185 GCA_002413385.1 Granulicella sp. UBA5172 | reverse complement strand
GTCTCAATAGGTTGTCCATTCGATCCGGGTCATAGAAGCTGATGGCGCGAACCAGAAGAATTCACCGCATTCTGTGCGGGTTTTCCATCGAGCACACGCGTTACATCCTCACAGATTGCCTTCGTCACTCGATCCTGCGCTTCACGCGTAAAGGCTGCCACATGGGGTGTCAGAATCAAGTTTGGTAGACGTTCCAATTCACCTGTCAGCGGAGGCTCCGTGGCACGGACATCGAGCGCGGCACCAGCAATTCTTCCGGACTTCAGAGCATCGAGAAGATCGTTTTCAACGACCACTTCTCCGCGCGAGGTGTTGATAAACGTAGCCGTAGATTTCATTCTTCCGAAACACTTCGCGTTCAGCAGTCCGGCAGTCTCCGTTGTTGCCGGAAGATGACAGGAAACAACGTCCGCACGGGCGAGCAGGTTATCCAGTGAGACCAACTCGGCATTCAATTCACTGAGCAGGACATTATCGCGGCTGATGTATGGATCGTAAGCAAGCACTTTCATCCCGAAGGACTGTGCGCGTCGCGCGGTCAGGTACCCTATCTTGCCTGCGCCGATGATGCCTATCGTTTTGCCGTAGAGTTCCGTTCCAAGAAACTTCTGACGTCGCCAGTTACCGTCTTTTGTGTCTTGATTTGTAACAGAAATCATACGAGCCAGCGACAACATCAAACCCATTGCAAGTTCCGCTACGCTGATGGCATTTTGGTCTGGAGTTGATGTGATGAGGATGCCGCGCCTGAGTGGCAGCATCAACATCCACATTATCCAGGCCTACGCCCGCCCGCCCCACGACTACGAGTTTCTTTCCAGCCTTCAGGAGCGATGCAGTGACCTGTGTCTGATTTCTAACGATGATCGCGCGGAAGTCGCCGATGCGCTTCAACAACTCTGTCGGTTCTTCCCATAGCTCAGGCAAAAATGTAACGTCGAACCGCGAAGATAAGGCATCAACTGCAATCCCACAAATATTTTCGGTGATAAGAATGTCAGGCATATCTTTAGACGTTCACCTCAGCACAATCGAACGGTATGTTCAAGCGCATGCACCACTGTGCAAGTTCCGCAAGTGTCTCGTCGGAGACGGTAATTCCTCGTGCCTCATTCACCTGAACATTCCTTAAGGAGCGCTCGCCTGGGATCAATATTTCTTCGACTCCCGGCCGTTTTTTACTGC
>DHWW01000013.1 GCA_002413385.1 Granulicella sp. UBA5172 | reverse complement strand
CCGAAGTTCGCAGCCATCGCAGCAGCATTCTTCGCCACTAGCCCCACCACGACGATGCCCAGCAGCGCCAGCACCTTCGCGCTGGTAAACGCATTCTGCACGGCTGCCCCAAGTTTGACGCCGCGAGTATTGCTCAGCGTCAGCAGCGTGATAATCGCAATCGCCGCAAGGTTCGCCGTGTTCAGCCCGATGTCCATGTTGCCCAGCACCATCGGCCCCACCTGCCACGCGGGCACGTGCCCAATGTGCCACAGCCAGTGGGTCGCGCTCACGCTCGGGAAGAACACCCCGAGGAATTTTCCGAAGGCCACGCCTACCGCCGCGATCGTCCCCGTCTGGATCACCAGGAACAGCGTCCACCCATAGAGGAATCCCCAGATCGGTCCCAGCGACTCGCGAAGATACACGTACTGGCCGCCAGCCTTGGGCATCATCGCCGCCAGCTCGCCATAGCTCAGCGCACCGATGATGGTCATCGCCGCCGTCACCAGCCACGCAGCAATCAGCAGCGCCGGAGACCCCAGCACCCGGCTCATATCCGCCGGCACAATAAAAATACCCGACCCGATCATCGAGCCCATCACAATCGCCGTCGCGGAAAACAGCCCCATCCCCTGCACAAAGTGCGGAGCGCTTGCACCCTGCACAGACCTGTCATCTCGACCGGAGTCTTCGCGCACTTGCGAAGACGCAGCGGAGAGACCTGCAGGGGTAGGCGGCACCAACGATTCAGGATTCACGTACCCAAACCCTACCGTAAAATTTCGAGAAAGTCTTCCGCAACCTTCCCCGGCTGCTCGCCCTTCACCAGCAACCCACTAATCACCGCCACCGAATCCGCTCCCGCCTCGATCACGCTACGCGCAGTCTCCCGCGTAATTCCACCAATCGCGACCAGAGGCTTCCTGGTCAGCGCCCGCGCTCGCCGCACGCCCGCGAGTCCAATCACCGGCTCCGCATCCGCCTTCGTCGACGTCGCAAACACCGGCCCCACCGCCACATAATCCGCCTCGCTCGCATCCGCCGCAACGATCTGCGCATCATTGTGCGTCGACACCCCAAGTACGCTTCCCACGCCGACCACTCGCCGCGCATCTCCCGGAGCCAGATCGAGATGGCCCACATGCACGCCCCACCCCGCCAGTAACGCCAAGTCCGCGCGATCATTCAGGATCAACGTCGCATCCACCCCAGCGAACACCGCAGCAATCTCAGCCGCGGCCCGCAGAATCTCCTGCGGCGCGCCGCTCTTATCGCGATACTGCACCAGCGTCACGCCCGCATCGCGCAGCTCCCGCGCATACTCTTCGACGCCGATGCCACGTGCATCCAGCATCTCTCTGTCGATGATCGGATAGAGCTTCGGAAGTGGTGGGAGGCTCTTGTTCATAGCAGCCTAAGCGCGCGCTTTCTCGCGCTCCAGGAACCGCTCCATGAACTTCGTATCGAACGCGCCCGAGCGAAATTCTTCATCCGCAAAGATCCGTTGATGCAGCGGAATCGACGTATGAATTCCCTGCACCACGAACTGCGAGAGCGCCCGCTGCATCTTGTTCATCGCCTCTTCGCGATCCTTCCCATGGCAGATCAGCTTCGCAATCAGCGAGTCGTAATACTGCGGCACCACGCCCTCTGCATACTGCGCCGTGTCCACGCGCACGCCATTGCCGCCCGGCAGGTTGAAGACCGTAATCTTGCCCGGGCTCGGCGTGAACTTCTCTGGATGCTCCGCATTAATCCTGCACTCAATCGCGTGGCCGTTGATCTTCGGCACCTCTGGAACGATGTCGCCGAGCTTCTCGCCCGACGCAATCCTCAACTGCGCCTTCACCAGATCCACGCCTGTCACCATCTCGGTCACGCAATGCTCCACCTGGATGCGCGTGTTCATCTCGATGAAGTAAATCGACCCGTCTTCATCCATCAGAAACTCGATCGTCCCTGCGTTCCAGTACCCAATATCCTTGAGCGAGCGCTTGATGATCTTGCCCATCTCCTCGCGCTGCTTCGGCGTGACCTGCAGGCTCGGCGCTTCTTCAATCAGCTTCTGATGCCGCCGCTGAATCGAGCACTCCCGTTCCCCCAGCGACATCACATTGCCATGCTCATCCGCCAGCACCTGGAACTCAATGTGCCGCGGCCGCTCAATGAATTTCTCCATGTACAGGTCGCCGTTCGAGAACGCATTCAGCGCCTCCTGCGATGCCTGCTGGAACAGCGCGGGCAGATCTTCCTTGTTCCTGCAGATTCTCATCCCGCGACCGCCACCACCCGCGACCGCCTTCAAAATCACCGGATAGCCAACGCTCTGCGCCCACTCCAGCGCCGCTCCTTCGCTCTCCACCACCCCATCGCTCCCTGGGAGAATCGGCACCTTCGCCTTCTTCATGGTCTGGCGGGCGGTAGATTTTTCGCCCATCATCCGCGTCACTTCCGGAGGAGGTCCGATGAACTTGATGTTCGACGCGCGGCATACTTCCGCGAAGTTCGCATTCTCGCTCAGCAGCCCATAGCCCGGATGGATTGCATCCGCGCCCGCAATCTCCGCNNCAGATCGCCTCGTCCGCAAACCGCACATGCAAGCTGTTGCGGTCGGCCTCGGAGTACACGGCAACCGTGCGAATCCCCATCTCCTTGCACGCGCTGATCACGCGCAGTGCAATCTCCCCACGATTGGCAATCAATACCTTACGAAACATGCAATGCCCTTACTCTTCTTGGTTGGATCAAATGATGAATTGTCATCGTTGCCAAAATGNNTTGTCATCCTTCGGCGTAGCCGGAGGATCTGCTTCTCGCTCGCCGCAGAATACTTATTGCTTCACCGCAAACAGCGCCTGCCCATACTCCACCGGCTGCCCCGGCTTCACAAACACCTTCACAATCTCGCCCGCGGCGTCGCTCTCAATCTCATTCATCAGCTTCATCGCCTCGACAATGCAAAGTACCTTGCCAACCGAAACCTTATCGCCAACCTGCACGAACTGCTCCGCATCCGGCGAGGGAGCATCGTAGAAGGTCCCCACAATCGGCGACTTCACAATGTGCGCGCCCGCATGAGGATCAGCCTCAACCGCTGCTGCAGCGACGGTCTCAGCCGACGCCGCAATATTCACCGCAGCAGCAGCCGGCACCGGTGCCGCTGTACTTGCACCCTTCGCCGCCGCCAGCAACGCAGCCAGCTGCACTGCGTCGATCCCCGAAGCTCCGGCCGCTGGCGTCTCTCCCGCAAACCGCAGCCCTACCTTCAGGTCAGGCCGTTCTATCTCAAACTCGGCAATCCCGCTGGCCTTCAGAAACTCGACCAGCTCCCGCAACTCCTGCAAATCCTTACCTTCCATACATTCCAACTCCTCATCTATTGTTACGCCTATCGTTTGTTACGCCTATCGTTACGTGTCATGCCTATCGTTACGCCCCTGACCGCGGGCTCTCTACCCGGCTCTACAGTTCCATCCAGGCCTTCGGGCTGGCCGCCGTCAGCACCTCACCGCCGCCTTCGGTCACCAGCACCATATCCTCAATCCGAACTCCGAACACCGCAGCCGCGGACCCCGGCTTCCCAGACCCCGGCTTCCCATATCCCGGCTTCCCTGCACGTGAACGCGACTGACTAGAAAGATACGCTCCCGGCTCGATCGTAATCACCATCCCCGGCTCGAGCACCTGTTCCTGCTTCGCCGCAATCCTCGGCCCTTCATGAATCTCCAGCCCTACGCCATGCCCGGTGGAGTGCGAAAATTCCTTCTCCAGCCCCGCCTTCCGCAACACGGCCCGCGCTGCCTCATCGACCTCGCCGCAACTCACTCCCGGACCAACCGCCGCGATCCCCGCCTGCTGTGCTTCCAGCACCGAATGATACACGTCCCACTCCAGGTCGCTGCCCTTGCCCAGGTGAACGGTCCGGGTCATGTCCGAGCAGTACCCACCCAGCAGCACCCCAAAATCCATCGTCACAAAGCCCCGCCTCGGCAGCTTCGCCCCCGTCGCACGACCATGCGGCAGCGCCGACCGCTCGCCGCTCGCCACAATCGTCTCAAAGCTCATCGCCTCTGCTCCGTACATCCGCGCCTTGAACTCCAGTTGCGCCGCGACCTCGGCCTCCGTCGCTCCCGCCACGACAAACTCCAGCACGTCCGCGAACAGCCGGCAGCCCAGCGCCGCCGCCTTCCGCATCAGCGCGATCTCATCCTCATCCTTCACCTCGCGAATCCGCGCCACCAGGCCATCCGTCGCCACCAGAAAGCTTCGCCGCAGCGACGAAGGCAGCGCCTTCTTCATCGCCTCCATCGCCGCTACCGTCGTCTGTCCGGCATCGAACGCGCACTTCGTCACGCCCGCCGCCACCAGCCATTCCACGGCCTGCACCGCTGGCGACCGCCTGTCGATCACCACCCGCAAGCCCTCAGCTTCCACCCTCGCCTGCGTCGTATATCGTCCGTCCGTAAACAAGGCAGCTCGTCCGCCGACCAGAGCGACCGCTCCGCTTGACCCGGTAAACCCGCTCAGATAGCGAACATCCGGCCCGTGGGTCACAACCATCGCCTCCGCACCTGCCGCCACCACAGCCGCCATCGCTCTCTTTCGCCTCACTCGTTCGCGCATCAGACGATTCTACCGATTTGGAACACATCCACCCAAGTTTCCCCGTTTGTGTCTGATACTGACCAGATTCCTCCTATCTGCCAGTTATCATGGACTATGCAACGTGTTCCACGCCGCCGCCATGATCCGGAGGCTCCATCTCTTACGCGCCGCAGTTTTATCGCCACCGCCGCAGCCGCCGGTCTCGGCCTCGCCACCTATTCCGCCACGTTCGCACGCCACGAATTCGAGATCACCCACCGTACCATCCCCATCCGCAATCTCCCGGACGCCTTTCAGGGCTTCCGCATCGTCCAGATGAGCGATATTCACCTCGAGGAGTACACCGAGGCCTACTTCCTTGAGCGCATGGTCGCCCAGGTCAATGCCCTCCAACCCGACCTCGTCCTCATCACCGGAGACTTCGTCAGCCGTGGACCCTGGCCCCTCTCCGTCGCCTGGAAAGCCGCAGGAACCGCCGCCGAGATCCTATCCACGCTCAAAGCGCCGCAGCGCTTCGGCATCCTCGGCAACCACGACGTCGGTGTCGGCGCCGAGCATGTCATTCGCCCCCTCGAGGCCCACGGAACCCCCATCCTCGTCGACAGCTACACTCCAATCCAGCGCGGAGGCGACGTCTTCTGGCTCTGTGGCGCCGACGACGCCGGCACCCGCAAGCCCGACCTCAACTACGCCATCCCTGCCGGGCCCCGCGCGCCTGTCCTCTTCATGTGCCATGAGCCTGATTATGTCGACAAGGTCGTCCTGCACCCCCGCTTCCCGCTCATCGACCTCATGCTCTCCGGCCACTCCCACGGCGGCCAAATCCGCCTCCCCTACATCGGCCCCCTGATCCTCCCCCCCATGGGCCAGAAGTACGTCGAAGGCATCTTTTACTTCGACCACATGCAGCTCTACGTCAATCGCGGCATCGGCACAGTCGGCCTCCCCTTCCGCCTCAACTGCCCCGCCGAACTCACCCACTTCACGCTTGCCAGTGCATAAGCCTCCCATTTAGTATCGCGCTGAAGTCCGACCGAATTCGTGAGCGTTAGCAATGAGATTTGGGAAGTCGATTGTCTGGTTATTCTTCGGAATTGGGATCGTCGTAACTGTCTGCGCGTCTGTTGTCCTCTGGCGCGGCTTCCGCGCTACCGAAACGCCATCCAAATTCGAGACAGTCGTTGCCCACGCGGTGCGAGACGCTTCAATTCCCCGTACGGAACGCCGTCAAATAAATCCGTTGCGAGGAGATGCGGAAGCATTTCAGCAGGGACGCGAACTATTCCTGTCGCGCTGCGCAACGTGTCATGGGATCGATGGCAGTGGGGCGACAGCTATCGGCACGAACCTCTATCCACGCGCCCCGGACCTGCGCCAGTCCGCGACGCAGAATCTCACGGATGGTCAAATTCATTCCATCATCGAGTATGGCGTCCGCTTCACCGGAATGCCCGGGCAGAGAAACGCCCACCGGCAGGAGAACGAGGACAGTTGGAAGCTTGCCCTCTTCGTTCGAAGCCTTCAGCCTCTCTCGCATGAAGAGAAAACGCAGCAGGCCAGCACGATAACTTCTGCCCATTACGTTGGCTCACAGGCTTGTGAACGATGCCACGAACAAATCTACCAACGCTGGAAGAAGACGCCGATGGCCAACGTAGTGCGCGATCCGCGCGCACACCCGAACGCCATCATCCCCGACCTCTCTACCAATACCGTGTCGAAGTTCACCGTGGACCAGGTTGCGTTTGTGTACGGCAGCATCTGGAAGCAGCGCTATTTCACCAAAGTCGGGAACGATTACTTCCCGCTGCCAGTGCAA
Source organism: Granulicella sp. UBA5172 (assembly GCA_002413385.1). Taxonomy (GTDB): domain Bacteria; phylum Acidobacteriota; class Terriglobia; order Terriglobales; family Acidobacteriaceae; genus Granulicella. Next base: position 3,745 of record DHWW01000013.1, on the reverse strand, counting down.
TGGGACATCGGGAACCGCAAATGGCTGCCTTATCATGTGCCCTCGACAGGCGCTGACTGGTGGGGCTCTTTTTATCCTTCGGACAACATGCAGCGGCCGACCGGGCCAACCTGCGACGGTTGCCACTCCGTCGATTACAACCTCCAGACCCATCAGGTGGCGGAGTGGAACGTTGGCTGCGAACGTTGTCATGGCCCGGGCAGCGAGCACGCTCAGCATCCCACCCGCGGCAACATCGTGAATCCGGCTCAAATGGACTCCGTGGCAGCGAATGACACCTGCATCCAATGCCATTCACAAGGAAGAGCGCCCACGAATCCGATCGAAGGGAAATACTACGACTGGCCGGTCGGCTACCGCGTTGGCCTTCATCTGCAGGATTATTGGAAGCTTGAAAACTGTACGCTTGGCCAGACTGATTTCTACTATTTCCCCGACTGCACAGCGCATAAGAACCGCATGCAGGGAAACGACTTTGTGCAGAGCGTGATGTATCGCCACCAGATCACATGCTCCTCCTGCCACGACGTCCACGGAACCGACAACTACGCTCAACTGATTAAACCTGCCGACCAGATTTGCCTGGATTGCCACGGGCCAACCTCTCCAAACGGGCCGCGCAAGGCCACGCTCGAAGCACACACGCATCACAAAGCTGGAAGCCCGGGAAGTCAATGCGTTGCATGCCACATGCCCCAAATCGAGAGCGAGGGTGTTCCCGGCGCGATGGTGCATGCCCACACGTTCCGCTTCATATCGCCCGCGATGACGGACAGATACCAGATCCCCAATCCCTGCACATCATGTCACAAGGAAAAATCCACCGCCTGGGCACAGAATGCTATCGCCCATTGGTCGAAAAGCTCTCCTTGGCAGCTCCAGTAAACTCCGTCGTGAGAATCCCCTACCGCGCGCTCGCCACCGGCTTCTTCTTCCCCGGTTCCACCATGACCTTCGGCACCACGCCACTCTTCTCATCCATCCAGCTATCCAGCAGGCTCTTGCGAAACCGCCAGCGGTTCCCCAGCTTGAACGCCGGCACAAACCCCTCGGACGCATAACGGTACAGCGTATCCCCGCTGATCCCCAGGTAGTCCGCTGCCTGGCGAATATCCATCACCTCGCGCAGCGCCAGTTGTCCCTGTGTTCCCGTTGCCATAAACGTCTCCAGTCGTAGGTGAATCTTCGGGGTTTCTCCGAGTACCTCCCGTTGTACCTGTTTTTCCACAGGTCGACAAGACCTTTTCCCTCCCTCCGGTCTCAGCATCGCCACTCTTGACCAATTGGTACACACCCGAAACCGGCCTCAGCAGCAACCGCAGACATGGCCGCGCCACGCCGCCCGGCCTTCCTTCAGCAGCAGCGGGATCGCCACCAACGCCGCAACCGAATCGAACCAGCCGATGTGGAACAACGCGTTGATCGAGAGCCCCACCAGCACAATCGCCGCAAGATACGCGCAAGTAGCTGATTGCACAGCATCAGCGGCCATCGCCGCATTCCCGCTGCGGCGAGCCTCCCTGCGCTTCAGCGTCGCCAGCACGGGCATCACGACCAGCGCCGCCAGCGTAATCCCGATGCCCATCCGACTCGTCTCCGGGCGAATCCCCAGCACCAGCGCACCCACCGCCAGCACACCCACAACCCCTGCGAGCACGAACAGCAGCACCCCAGCCGACCGGGCGGCGTTCCGTTCAGACAGCCGAACCTGCGGCAGAAACTGCATCAGCACCACACCCGCGGACAACAGCTCCACCAGGCTATCGGAGCCAAACGCCGCCAGCGCCGGACTTCGCGCCGTCACAGCCGCATAGCCGGACACACCGCACTCCACCGACATCCACACCAGCGTGATGCCCTGCAGCCAGAAGACGGTCGTCGACCGGCGCACCGGGGCGCACCTCGCCTTGTCAGATATTGGGCGGCGCGTATCGATCTGGACTGGCTCAGACATCTCTATCCCCCCACAGCATAGCCCGGAATCCGCCGGGCCAGCCAGAATTACGCCTCGCGCTCCCACCACCCCGACCGCCGCTCGACGCCACGAACCACCTCACTCGGCTCGCCCGGCTGCGGCAGCCACAGCCCGAAACCCTTCTCCGCCGCCAGCTCTTCGATCCGCTCCACCGGCTCCTTCCACCCATGCAGCGCCAGGTTGAACAGCCCCCAATGGATGGGCATCAGCAGCCCGCCTCTCCCTCCGGAGGCAGTTCCACGCATGGTCTCAAACGCCCTCACGGCATTGTCCGGCCCCATATGGATGCTCGACCACAGCGGGTGAAACGCCCCAATCTCCAGCATGGTCAGGTCAAACCCGTCATACTGCGCGGCGATCTCTCCAAATCCCTCCCACCAGCCCGAGTCCGCACCGTAGAACACCCGATGCTCTGGCCCCTCAATCACATACGATCCCCACAGCGTCGTGTACCGGTCAAACAACCCTCGCCCCGAGAAGTGCCGCGACGGCCACGCGGTCAGTTTCAGCGCTCCTACCTCCACACTCTCGGTCCAGTCGAGTTCCGTAATCTGGCTCGCCTTGACGCCAAACCTCCGCAACCGCCTCCCCACGCCCAGCGACGTCACCCACCGCGCCCCGGACGCGGCCTCCAGCCGGGCCAACTGCCTCACCGTCGCCGCGCCAAGATGGTCATAATGGTCGTGCGAGATCAGCACCACATCGATCTTCGGCAGCTCCTCAAGCGCAATCGTCGGTTGAAAAAAACGCTTCGGCCCCATAAACGAGACCGGGCTCGCCCTCTGCTCCCACACCGGATCCACCAGCACCCGCAGTCCATCGATCTCGATCAGCGATGCCGAGTGGCCAAACCACGTCACCCGCAATCCGCTCTCTGGCGGCACGGCATACACCGCCGGATCCGTATGAAACGGCCCCATCTGCCGCCTCGGCTCCACCTGTGCCTGGTTCTTCAAATACTGCGGCAGCACTTTGTACACCGTGCTGATTCCGCCCACCACCGTCTGCTCCGGATTCAGGAACCTTCGCCCACGCTTCTCTGCTCGCTTTAGCTGTGTCATCGCTCTATTGGATGCACCGTTCGGTTCACGGTCTCAAGACCTTTCCTGTCCTGACTCGCTGCTCCGTCTTTCTGCTACGGGAGGAAGCAAAACGGGTTCGGCAGCTTCACGCTCATGCCCGCCTGCGAATCGCTGAAGGTGACACGTTGGCAGGGGCAGCANNGGCGTCAGTTCGCCCGTCTCGATATTCCACTCCTCCGCGACCACCCCCACCTTCTTGATCGTCTCGTGCTGCTCCAGTCCCGCATTCACCTTTTTCACGATGCTCTCGTATTGCTGCTTCACCTTGGGGTCTTTCACCAACTCGCCGGCGCCCTTCGCTGCGATGCCATTCTCTGCTGCCCAGCGTTCCAGCGCCGGCAGGTTCGGCGAGATCAACACCGCCGCAAACTTCCGCGCGTCGCCAATCACCGCAGCGTTCCCGACCAGCACATCGACCTTCAGCTTCCCTTCAATCGGCTGCGGAGCAATATACTTTCCGCCACTCGTCTTGATCAGCTCCTTCTTGCGGTCCGTGATCGAGAGAAACCCGTCCTCACACCTCCCGATGTCGCCTGTCTTGAACCAGCCGTCGCCGGTAAACTCCTTCTTCGTCGTCTCTGCCTGCTGCCAATACCCGGCAAAGATGGCCGTCCCTCGAACCTCGACCTCACCATCGTCCGCGATGCGAACCTCCAGGTTCGGAACCACCGTCCCGACCGTTCCGATG
>DHWW01000014.1:5063-33686 GCA_002413385.1 Granulicella sp. UBA5172 | reverse complement strand
AGCAAAAGCAAGAGCTACAGCTACAGCTACAGCTATAGCAAAATCTACTTACCGTATGGTGGCTAGGCCAGGTGGAGGGCGGTGATGAGCCTGTCGATGAGCTTGATGCCGCCGAGGCCGTAGACGATGAGGTTGCGCTGGAGCAGGGCTGCAGCGGACATGGGGCGGTAGGTTACTCCTCGCAGGGCCAGCGGCGGCCTTTGGCTTGACTTGCGGTGGATATGGTTTCTCCAGGTTCTTGTGCTGCCAGGAACTCCGATCGCTACCTCGGCATTCCCGCAGCGGCTAAAGCCGCATTCCTAAGCTGGGAGCAATGGCGGGACTGAAGTCCCGCCCCTTCAAATCGCCGGGAACGTTTGATGCGCTCAAGAGAGTGACGGCGGGGTGATGGAAGTGCTGTGTGGCGAAGCGGTCCGGGGATAGCCTGGGGATAGACTGGATGTGTGAGCGATAACGCAGCTGTATCCAATGAAATTCGTTTGAAGGTTGAGCATAGAGAACGCATCACTCCGGCCGATGCCCTGTGGCTGTGGAAGAATGCCGGCGATGAGGAGCTGCGAGAACTTGCGCAGATCGTTCGCGCGCGGTTCCATGAGCCCGATGCTTGTACGTACATGCTGATGCGCATTATCAATTACACGAATGTGTGCGTCGCGCAGTGCGATTATTGCGCGTTCTATACGCTGCCCGGGCAAGAGGGTGGGTATGTGCTGAGCGATGCGCAGGTCTTCGCGAAGATCGATGAGCTGCTGGAACTCGGTGGAGATCTGGTGGGGTTCAACGGGGGATTCAATCCAGCGCTGCCACTGGAATATTACTGCGATTTGTTTGCGGCGGTGAGGGCGCGCTATGGGGATCGGCTGGAGTTTTATGCGCTGACGATTGCGGAGTTCATGTATCTGGCGGACCACGCGAAGCTCGACTATGCGACGACGGCTCGGAGATTCAAGGATGCGGGAGTTCGCTGGATTACCGGGGGCGGGTCGGAGATTCTGACGGAAGATTTTCGGCGGCGGCACAGCAAGTTCAAGTACACGGTGAAGCAATACTTTGAGGCACAGAAGGCGCTGATCGAGGCGGGGCTTCGGTCGACGGCGACGATGGTGATCGGCTTCGATGAGAGCATCGAGGAACGGATAGAGCACCTGGAACGGACACGGCAGTTTCAGGATGAGACGGGCGGGCTGGCGAGTTTCCTGTGCTGGACGTTCAAGCCGTACTTCACTCCGCTGGGCAGCCAGCTGGGTGGAATCGAAATCAGCACGGGAGAGTATCTGCGGCACCTGGCGCTGAGCCGGATTTATCTGGACAATATTTCGAGGATTCGGACATCGGTGCTGACGCAGAATGAGCGTGCGCTGGAAGGCCTGCTGTATGGAGCGGATGATTTCGATCTGCCGATCGAAGATGAGGTGACGCAGAAGGCGGGGGCTACGATCAACCTGCAGTTCGATAAAGTTCTGGCGTACGCGAAGAGCCTGGGGTATACGGCAACGTACAGGAGCGTTGCGAAAGAGAGCGCGGCGTTGCATGCCGCGGAACAATCGGCTTGAGGATTGTGGGGCGAGGGTTTTGAAAGCCGGTTCAGCTTAACGAGGATTCGTTGCGGGTGGAGTTTTTCCGACGAGATCTGACAGGGCATCCTTGGGCAGGCCGGTGGTCTGTCGAACGACGAGGTGGGTGTTGATCTTGCTGATGGCTTCGAGTTTGGCGCCAACTGGCTTGAGCCGCGAGAGCAGGTTATCGACGGCTTTGTGGGCGAGATCCTTGCAGGCCATGCGGATGGTGGTGAGGGGTGGGATGGTGTATTCGGCTAGATGGATGTCGTCGAAACCGATGAGGGAGAAGTCGCCGGGGACTTTAAGTTTGGCTTCGAAGAGAGCGTGCTGAACGCCGATGGCGGTCATGTCGTTGGAGCACATGATGGCGGTGGGCCACTTGGGTAGAGCGAGGATTCTTTGCATGGCGTCGCGACCACCGTCGAGGGTGTGATCGCCTTCGATGAGCCAGGAGGGATCAGCTTTGAGGCCCGCTGAGTGGAGGCAGCCGAGGAAGGTGGCCTTGCGGGATTCGGCGGAGCGCAGACGCAGCGGACCGCTGATGAAGCCGATCTTGCGATGACCGAGGACGGCGAGATGTTGAACGGCTTCATAGATGCCGGTGTAGTAGTCGACGGCGAGGACGTTGCTGAGGGGACGTGTGGGCGCGGGATCGATGAAGACGACGGGGACGTTGTCGACGGCAAAGCGATCGAGGAGGAAATCTTCGACGCCAAAGGTCATGATGGCGACGCCGTCGACTTTGCGTTCGAGCATGCGGCGGGCGCAGAGTTCCATGGTCTTGGTTTCGTAGTTGGTGGAGCCGATGAGGATTTCGTAGCCGTGGGCTACGGCGACTTGCTCGAACTCCTGGATGAGTTCGGGGAAGAAGGGGTTTGTAATTTCGGAGACGATGAGGCCGAGGAGTTTGCTTTTGCCGGAGACGAGGGCGCGGGCCTGGGTGTTGGGGAAGTAGTCGAGGTCGGTGACGGCCTTCCAGACGCGTGCCGCGAGAACGGGATCGACGGTTGGAACGTGGTTGATGGTGCGGGATACGGTGGCGATGGAGACGCGAGCGCGAGCGGCGACGCCCCGGATATCGATCTTGGGCGGGGCGGAGGGGTCGACAGACTTCTGAGAACGTTTCACGGAGTGGGGATCACCTTGCAGTATGGAAACAGCATACTTGCGGAATGAGTAGATAGCGACATGAAAGTTGCAATTGACGGGAGAGGGTGGAGGTAGATATCGTTCCCTGTAGTAAACGTTTACGCTAAACACCTGGTTTTTACCGGTGGGTAGGTGTCAGAGACACAGGTGAACGGAACGATCAGGGATGCAGGAGAGGAAATGTATGGCAATCGTGGCTGGCGTGGACTTTGGAACTCTGAGTGTTCGAGTCACGCTTCTGGATAGTGTGAAGGGGCGGTTGGGTACAGCGTCGGCGGGGTATCCGCTGCATCGGAGGAGGGAAGATCCGGATTTTGCGACGCAGTCGCACGAGGACCAGATGAGCGCACTGGTGCAGGCGGTGCGGGACGTGATGCAGCAGACGGGGGTGGCGGCGAAGGATGTGGTCGCACTGTCGCTGGATACGACGGGATCGAGCGTGATTCCGGTGGATGCGCAGTTGCAGCCGCTGGACGAATATATGCTGTGGTGTGATCATCGGGCGCATAAGGAAGCGCAGGAGATTACAGAGTTGGCGCATGCGACGGGGCTGGAAGCGATTGAGTGGTGCGGCGGCGTGTACTCGCATGAGTGGGGATTTGCGAAGCTGCTGTATTGGTTGCGGAACAATCCGGAGAAGCGCGAGAGGTTTGCTACGGCGCTGGAGCACTGCGACATGGTGGCGGCTACGCTGATCGGAATTACGGATCCGGCGCTGGTGCCTCGCAGTATCTGCGCGATGGGGCATAAGTGGATGTGGAATCCTCGCTGGGGTGGATTGCCTCCGCAGACGTTTTTGTCGCAGCTCGATCCGCTGTTCGATGGGGTTCGGGAGAAGCTGGGTGGGGAGTACCGCAGCTCCGATGCGATTGCTGGACACTTGAGCGAGCGGTGGGCTGCGGAGATGGGCCTGCCTGCGGGGATTCCGATTCCGGTGGGAGCGTTCGATGCGCATTGGGATGCGATTGGCGCGGGCTGCCGCGAGGGCGACGTTGTGAATGTGGTGGGGACATCGACCTGCATTATTGCGATGAGCCGCGAGACGCGGTTGGTGCCGGGTGTGTGCGGCGTGGTGCCGGGAAGCGTGCATCCTGCGTTCACGGGGATTGAGGCGGGGCTTTCGGCGACTGGCGATATCTTTGAGGCGATTGCTCGACGTGCGGGGACGGATGTTCGCGCGCTGTCGGAGGGACTGGCGGAGTACAAGCCGGGGCAGACGGGGTTGCTGCGACTAAGTTGGGATAATGGCGATCGGACGGTGCTGGTGAATCCGGAGCTGGGCGGAATGACGCTGGGATGGAACCTCATTCACACGGCCAAGGATGAGCTGTTTGCGGCGATCGAAGGAACGGCGTTTCATACGCGGATTATTCTGGAGCGGATGGCCGAGTATGGGGTTCCGGTGCATCGGGTGATTAATGCGGGAGGAATTCCGCAGAATAATGTGGTGCTGAACCAGGTGTATGCGGACGTGCTGGGTAAGCCGGTGCTGGTGCCGGATGGCGTGCCGACGAGCCTGGGATCGGGGATCTTCGCGCTGGTTGCGGCGGGCGTGTTNNGTGGCTCGGTACAACGAGTTGTTTGCGCTGTATCGCAAGGTTTACTTTGCGTTTGGCTTGCGCGGAAGCGAGCCGGCTGCGATGGGAGATGTGCTTCCGGAGCTACGGCGAATTGCGGCGGCTGTGAGAACGGAGTAGGCCGGGTAGATTCGCTGCGGAAATGATGGGACGATAGACGAGAATAAAGATTGAATCGAGGTGTTGCGATGTTGCTGAAGAGATTGCGGGAAGAGGTGCTGGAGGCCAACCTGGAGTTGGTGCGGAAGGGCCTGGTGCTGTATACGTTTGGCAATGCTTCGGGTGTGGACCGGGAGCAGGGGCTGGTGGTGATCAAGCCTTCGGGCGTGGATTACGACGTGCTGAAGCCGGAAGATATGGTGGTGACGGACCTTGACGGAAAGATCGTTGAGGGAACGCTGAGGCCGTCTTCGGACGTGGATACGCATACGCTGCTGTATCGGGAGTTTAAGGGAATCGGTGCGGTGGTGCATACGCACTCGGAGTTTGCAACGAGCTTTGCGCAGGCGGGGATGTCGATTCCGGCGTTTGGAACGACTCATGCGGATTATTTTCATGGGCCTGTGCCGGTGACGGCTCCGCTGAGTGATGCTGCGATAGAGGGGCGGTATGTGCATGAGACGGGGCTGGCGATTGTGGCGCGGTTCGATGGAGCCAACAGTGAGCCGGCGATCGATCCGATGGCCGTGCCCGCTTGTTTAGTGGCTGGACATGCTCCGTTTGTCTGGGGCAAGAATGCGGCGGATGCGGCGCACAATGCGGTGGTGCTGGAGGCTGTGGCGAAGATGGCGTATCGGACGCTGACGCTGAAGGCGAGTGCGGTGGAGGTTTCGCAGGCTTTGCTGGATCGCCACTACCAGAGGAAGCATGGAGCGAAGGCTACGTATGGACAAGGGTGATGCGCGTGGTTAAGAATCGTTTGGCGATGTTGAGTTGAGTGGTAGAGGTTCTAAAGGAGAAGCGATGAAGTTCAAGTATGCGATGGTAGGGACGGCAGTTCTGCTGATGAGTTCGCTGGCGCAGGCAAGCGTGAGTAAGGCGTCGTGGGGCAAGACCGCAGAGGGCAAGGCAGTGGAGATCTTTACTGTCAGCGATGCGGACCTGACGGTGCGGATTACTACGTTTGGTGCTCGCGTGGTGAGCATTGAGGCGCCGGACAAGAATGGCAAGAAGGCGGATGTGGTGCTTGGCTATGACAACGTCGCCGGGTACGAGGGCGATACCACTACATATTTTGGATCGATTGTGGGCCGGTATGGGAATCGCATTGCGAAGGGCACGTTTTCAATCGATGGCAAGACGTACCATGTGCCCCTGAATAACAACGGCAACGCACTGCATGGAGGACCGGCGGGCTATAGCTCGAAGGTGTGGACCGGTAAGGAGATTCCGGATGGCGTGGAGATGTCGCTGGTGAGTCCGGATGGGGACATGGGATTTCCGGGGACTCTTACGGTGCATGTGCGCTATACGGTGGTGGGCAAGTCGCTGCATATCAATTACAGCGCGACCACGACCAAGCCGACGGTGGTGAACCTGACGAATCACAGCTACTTCAACCTGGCAGGAAATGGGAAGGGCAACATTCTGGGGACGGTGTTGATGATCCCAGCGGATCGTTATACGCCGGTGAATGCGACGCAGATTCCTACGGGAGTGCTGGCTCCGGTGGCGGGAACTCCGTTTGATTTTCGCAAGCCGACTCCGATTGGCGCGGCGCTTCCATGATCCGAATGAGCAGTTGAAGATTGGAAGCGGGTACGACCATAACTGGGTGCTGAACGATGCTGGCGAAGGGTTGCATGTGGCGGCCAAGGCGTTCGATCCGACGAGCGGACGCACGCTGACGGAGACGACGACACAGCCGGGTGTGCAGTTCTATTCAGGGAATTTTCTGGATGGAACGAAGACCGGGAAGTATGGCGTGACCTATCAAAAGTATGCTGGATTCTGTCTGGAGACGCAGCACTTTCCGGATTCGCCCAATGAACCGAAGTTTCCATCGACGCTGCTGAAACCGGGGCAGACGATGCACTCCGAGACAGTGTTTACGTTCGGTGTGAAGCCGTAACGGAGGTAGGGAATCAGGAGGTGCGAGCGGTAGTGCAGGAGGTCTGCACTACCGCTTTTGCTGGTGTGTCCGGGTGCGCAGATGGCTGCGGCGGAGTGGGCGTCGATGCGCTAGAAAGAAAGGCATTGGATGAGTTACTCCGCCAGCACGGACTTGGTCAAGTTGCGTGGATTGTCCACGTCGATTCCATTGTTGATCGCCATCCAATAGGAGAGGAGTTGCAGGGGGATGACTTCGCAGATTGCGAGGAGGGGTTCGCGCATTTCTGCTACGAAGACGGTGTGGTCGGCGAGGTCAGCGATGGTTGTGTCGCCAACATTCGCGATGGCGAGAATGCTGGCGTGTTGGCGGCGCATGTCTTGCATGAGGTGGACAACTTTTTCGTAGCGCTGCACGGAGTCGGGATCGGAGCGGTCGACGGTGGCGAGCATGACGAGGGGCGACCCCTTGGCAACGAGAGCGTTGGGGCCGTGCTTGAGTTCGCCGCTGGGATAGCCCTCGGCGTAGAGGTAGGCGGACTCTTTGAGTTTGAGCGCTCCCTCGCGAGCGATGGCATAGTGAATGCCGCGGCCGAGATAGAGGAAGTTTTTCGCGTGGCGATAGTGGTGGGCAATCTGGTGCATGGCACTATCCCAGCTCTTTAGCTGAGATCGGATCTGGCTGGGTAGCTTGAGTACTTCGGAGAGGCGGAGCTTGAGTCCGGAGGCGTCGAGGGTCCCTCGAACCAAGGCACACATCAACGCGAAGAGGTAGAGATTCAGGAGTTGGGCGGTGAAGCTCTTGGTGGCGGGGATGGCGCGTTCGATGCCGGCGACGGTGGAGAAGGAGATGGTGGCGCTGCGATCCATGGTGGAGTCGTCCACGTTGGTGATGGCGAGGGTCTGGTGGCCGGCGAGATTGGCCTTGTGCAAGGCTGCGAGCGTGTCTACCGTTTCTCCGGATTGTGAGACGACGATCACGGCGACGTTGGCGAGCGAATGTTCTGAGCGGCAGCAATACTCGCTGGCATATTCGACGTCGACAGCGATGCCGCTGAGGTCTTCCACGATGAGCTCGGCGAGAAGGCCTGCGTGACGGCTGGAAGCCGCTGGCGGCGATCAACATTCTGCTTTGGACGCCCTGGAGCCAGGCGAGGATGGGAGCGCAATATTCGATGCTGAAGTCATCGTCATCGAGATAGCGTTTGATGGTTGCCGCCAGGGTGGCTGGTTGCTCGTAGATTTCGCGGAGCATCCAGTGGGCGTAGGGGGCGGGGGATTGTGGCTCTGGCATGAGCAGTCTCCTTTTAGTGAAGTGATCGAATTAGCTTAATGCGATCAGAATAGGGTGCGTTTCAGGGAGCTGCCGAAGGAGATTCATGACGAGCTGACGGCGCGAGGGATTGAGGTGGTTCTGGCTTAGGGTGTGGGGCTGGCGGCGGGGAAGGAATGCCGGCCTGGGCTGCGGTGGGGAGCGTTTTGGTGGTGTGCCAGGTGTTAACGATGGTGTCGATGGCGTCGCCGCGCTGCTGCCATTTCTGGATTTGGAGGTCGTAACGAACGAGGACGTTATCGAGCCAATAGGGGCGATTTTCTGCCAGCCAGCTATCGCGGTAGAGGTTTTTGAGCATGGAGTAGCCGTCGCGAAGATCCTGACAGCGACCGTTCATGCTGCTGATGGAGTAGAGCAGATCGTTGGTCGCGGAGTCTTTGGTGCGATCGTCTTTCATTGCGTAGGCCTTCGGGTAGATGAGGCGCATTTCGTCGGAGAGTTGGAACTTCAGACCAATGAAGTCGATGCGACGAGCTCCTAGTTCCATGGCGAGGAGAGCGTCTTTTTCGCGCAGGGTGGGATCGGTGGCGAGTGCGGTTTCGATGAGTTCGATGGCGCGCTCGGCGTGAAGGCGTGCGGAGGGAATGTTGGGGCGGAGCTTGTCGGCTTTGGCGAGGCCAGCGGGACTCCAGGGATCGAGCCAGAAGGCTTCGTCGCTGACGTCGGTGAGGGCTTCGGCGGCGATGATTTCGCTCTGGGCTTCGTCGATGCGACCCGTGGTGTCGCCGTAGAAGAGATGGCCGAAGGTGGCCTGATAGGCTGCGGCGTCGCTTCTGCCGGGCTGCCAGCCGGCGGCGGCTCCGAAGAGCATGCCGAACCAGTCCTGATTGAAGAGACCTTCGCCGTCGTCGTTCCAATCGACGGTGAGTTCACCGGTGCTGCCGAGGCGCTGGCCAGCGGCGACAAAGCCGGCGATGTTGTCCAGAGCCACGGCTTCGAGGGGATAGACCTGCTTCCAGTTGGCATCGCCGGGGGCAACCCAGGTCTCGAGGCCAGCATTTTTGAAGGGGAGAATGTCGTTGTCGTAGCTGTCTTTGTGCCCGTAGATCCAGGGGATTGCGATCATGTCTTTGGGAAGGCGAGGGATGGCGTCGGGATCGGTGGTGGCCATGTCTCCCCAGAAGAGAAGGCGGCGGTGGAGGGGCGCGAGGGTGGTGTGGATGGAGGTGAGGAAGTCGGCGTAGACGGGGCCAAGGCCACGGTTGTCGACGTCGGGCTTGGTGCGTCCGGTGCCGAGCTCGAAGGTTTCATCGGCACCGATGTGGAGGAAGGGGCTGGGAAAGTCGGTGGCAATCTGGGTGAACCAGCTCTTGATGAGAGGGAGTGAGCCGGGCTGGCCTGGAGCGAGGACGTGGCCATGCGGGGTCTCTGCGAGGTCGGCGTATTTTTCATATTGCAGGACGTGGTGGAGATGGCCGAAGGCCTCCTGCTCGGGGACGATGGTGATGTGTAAGCGACGCGCGAAGATGACGAGTTGCTGGGCTTCGGCGCGAGTGAGGGAGCTGCCGGGGGGCGCGGCCAGAGGGTCGAAGGCATACTGCAGGGTGTGCTCGAAGTAGGGGGAGTAGAGGTTGACCTTGCGTGAGGCAAAGACTTCAAGCTGATGCTTCTGGAAGCCGAGGGTTGGAAATGGGCCTCGGGAGAGGTCGTCATGAAGGCCGCGATACTTCATGGAGGGCCAGTCGCGGATGGTCGCAAGCCAGAGTGTGTTGATGCCGGCTTGAGGTTCGACCAGCTGCTTGAGGGTCTGGACGCCGTAGAAGATTCCGGCAGGCGTCTGAGCGATGATGGTGACGAAGGCGTGGCCCTGAGGGTCACGACGGGAGAGAAGGATGTAGCCTTCGGCTTGCATGGCGGGGTCGAAGGAGAGATGGCCTTCGGCGAGACGCTCTTTGGCTGCGTCGGTCTGCTGGCGCAGGAGGGTGACGGTGAGATCGACGGGGCCGGCGGCAGGTGCGATCAGGATTCCACGCGCGGCGAGGGAGGTGTCGAGATTTTGGGCTGCGAAGAGATCTTCGTCATCGCCGCCGGGAATGACCACGGTCGCGGAATGGACGGGCAGGAATTCGCTGGCGTGGAGCTCCTTTGGCTGAGGAGAGAGCATGGGAGCCGGGGTGGCAGGAGTTTGCGCGGAGGACAGGAGGATCGGCGTCAGCAGCGCAAGGAGCAGGGCGGAGAGGGCTCGGGTGAGGTGTGAGGGGACGCGGCGACCGAGATAGGGGGAAAGAAAGATCATTGGAAACTGGGGCCTCGCGAAGATGATTGTTTTAGGTTGATGTGAACAAAACGATGCACTATCGTGTACTACGAGAATATACTTNNTACCGCGTCCTTGCCGAATCGGCTACCGCGCGGATTCGTGATGAGGATGATGAAAACAGTCAGCACGAGACGGTACTCCCTGGAGGATATAAGACCGGGGTCAGGACTGCAGGAATAGGAATCCATGGTTACGACACTGAGCGGACGAAGATTGCTGACCGACGAGGGGCAGATGGACTACCCCGAGGTATCGATTGAGGATGGGAGGATCGTTCGCGTCGATGAGGGCGCGCCCAATGGGTCAAGCGATACGCTGACGGCAGCGTTTTTCGATGTTCATGTGCATGGGGCGGTTGGGCATGATTTTATGGCGGCGACTCCGGTGGAGATTGCCGAGGTGGGACGGTTTCTGGCGAGTCGCGGGGTGGGGCACTATCTTCCGACGACGGTTACCGCGTCGATCGATCTGACCCTGAGGGCGCTGGAGAATCTGGCGGATGCGATTGAGGGAGAGCGTGGGCGCGAGGCGTCGATTGCGGTTCCAGTGGGGATCCACCTGGAAGGACCGTTCGTGTCGCATGCCAAGCGTGGAGTGCACCCGGTGGTGAGCCTTCAGACGCCGAGCGTGGAGCTGTTCGATCGGATGCAGGAGGCGGCGCGGGGACATGTTCGATTGATGACGATGGCACCGGAGCTGCCGCATGCGCTGGAGTTGATTGAACATGCGACGGCGGGGGGAGTTCGCGTGTCGATGGGGCACAGTATGGCGACTGCTGCGGAGACGCTGGCTGCCATTGCCGCGGGAGCAACGAGCTCGACGCATCTGTTCAATGCGATGCGCGCGCTGGATCATCGCGAGCCGGGGATCGTGGGAACGATTCTGGACCGCGAAGACGTGTATGCCGAGGCCATCTGCGATGGAGTGCATCTGGATCCGGCGATTGTGCGGCTTTGGCTGCGGGTGATGGGAGAAGAGCGGGCGATCCTGGTGACGGATGGAATATCGGCGACGGGGATGCCCGATGGTCCTTATAGGCTTGGAGATTTGGACGTTGAGGTGAAGAACGGCGTGTGCCTGCTGGGAGAGACGCTGGCCGGGAGTGTGCTGACGATGGATAAGGCTGTGTCCAATGTGCAGCAATTCACCGGTACGTCGCTGGGCACGGCGGTTCGGCTGGCATCACGAAATCCTGCACGGATGATGGGAATGACTCAGCTGACGGAGATTGCGGCGGGAAGGCCCGCGAATTTCAACGTGTTTGATGAAGCAGGGAATCGTACGGGGAGCATTCTCGGCGGGCGGGTGGTTGCGTAGGCGATCCCCCGGCCTCTGGACGTTTGCGTGGAGAGGCCGGGTGTCACGGGGTTAGTTTCTAGGGCAAATTTCAAATAAGTATGCGGCGTGCCAGCGCCAGCAAACTGCAGGTCTCTCCACTACGCCAAACGATAAGGCCGTTTGGCTCCNNGTCGAGATGACAGCACCTTCGCTGGGTACTCACTGGAAAGATGCTCTAGGCAGGTCAACCTCAAACAGTCTTCGAAGGGAATGAGGTAGGCGAATTACAGACCGGAGGCGTGAATCACGTTCAGGATCGGGGTCAGGATCAAATCCGGTGCGCAGCCGAGAAGGACCACACCCGCAGCAAGTAGTCCAACGACGATCTGGCTGAGAACAGGCGATTGAATCTCCGGAGCCTCTGCTGGCTTGTCTGACACAAAGACCCTTTTGAGCACGCTGAGGTAGTAGTAGAGGGAGACGGCGCTCATCGCAATAGCGACGATCACCAGCCACAGCAGGAGATGGGAACTTGGATTCGTTGCGAGAACCGAGGTGAAGAGCAGGAACTTTGCGAAGAACCCAGAGAGGGGAGGGATTCCGGCGAGGGACAGGAGGAAGACTGTGAGGCATGCGGAGAGGAAAGGCGCTCTCCTGCTAAGCCCGGCGAGATCCGCGATCTTGTCGTTGCCGATTTGCTTTTCAGTTACGGAGAGGACACCGAGAACGCCGAGGGTCGCGAGGGAGTAGGTTGCGACGTAGTAGAGGAGCGCGGCAAGACTCTGTTGCGTGTGGGTAACGTATGCGAGGAGCATATAGCCCGCGTGGGCAACCGCAGAGTAGGCGAGCAAGCGGCGGAGGCTGCTCTGCACAATGGCTACAAGATTGCCGAGCAGCATGGAGACGACGGCGACTACGACAAGAACGGGAACCCAGCCACTGTGAAAATGTGACCACGTGGCATTGCCTTCTGCCCCTGCAAGACCGAGCACGAGGACCTGGAAGAAGATGAAGAAACTTGCGACCTTCGAGCCCGATGCGATGAAAGCAGCGCTGGGTACGGGTGCGCCCTGGTAGACGTCCGGCGCCCAGAAGTGGAAGGGCGCGGCGGCAATCTTGAAGCCAAAGCCAATCACGGTGGTGACGATGGCGATGATCAGGATGGGGCTCAGAGGCTGGCCATGAATGGCGCTTGCTATGCTCGCGAGGTTGGTGGAATTTGAAAAGCCGTACAGCAAACTGAAGCCGTAGAGCATGAAGGCGGCTGACATTCCGCCGAAGAGAAAATACTTGAGGGCGGCCTCCGAGGACCGGGGGCTGCGCTTATCAAAGCCCGCGAGAATGTAGAGCGACAGGCTCAATAGTTCGAGAGAGATGAAGATGACCAGCAGATCCTGCGAGGCGACCAGGAACAGCATGCCCGTGGTGGCGAGCAAAACGAGGAGAACAAACTCGCTGACGTGGTCGGTGAAGGTAGAGTCCACGGAGAGGAAGAGCGTGGCGACGGTCAGGATCACCAGTGCAATCTGAACCAGACTTACGAGGGGAGTGGCCACGAGCACGCCACCGAGAACCGTGGCTTGCGTGAAGGTGTGGAGCAATCTGAGGATGGCCCCGGCACAGCCGATGGAAGCAATTGCGACAGAAGCGATAAAGCGCGTACGAATGCTGGATCTGCGGAGGAAAAGAATGTCAGCAGCCACAACGAGAAGCGCTGTAACCGTAAGGATGATCTCCGGCCAGGCTAGCCCTAACAGTTGTCCATAGTTGATCACGTTCATTACCATCCTCCCGCACGTAAACCCTGAAACAGGGGAGAATTTAAGGCTGGATGAATGACATTAAGAAAGAGCTGAGGGAAGGTACCGACGACCACACTGGCAGCGATCAGAATTGCCGCTCCCAGACGTTCAGGGAAGGTGATGGGGGGAAGCGGGGGAGGAGGCTGGATGGGTTCCAGGTTCGAACCCGCAAAAAATGCCTGTTGCAGGGCACGCCATATATAGGCGATACCGATGACCAGCCCAATCCCGACGAAGACGATGAGGGAGGGATAAGAGCGCCAGACGCCAATGACGATCATCACCTCGGCGGCGAATCCGCTGAAGCCGGGCAGGCCCATGCTTGCCATGCCCGCGATGACGAAGGTGACGGCAGCAAAGGGAATCACCTTGCCGAGATGCATCGGTCCGAGGGCGGCGAGATCGCGCGTGTGGGTGCGGGAGTAGACCATGCGGCCGACAACGGCGAAGAGCAGTCCGGCAAGAAGACCGTGCGAGACCATTTGGACAACAGCGCCCGAAAGTCCGATTTGATTGAGTGTCATCAGGCCAAGGAGGATGAATCCCATGTGGCTGATGCTTGAATAGCCGATGACGAATTTGAAATCTTTTTGCACCAGCGCGACCAGGGCGCCGTAAAGGATTCCGATAACGGCGAGGACCGCAAAGACGTCACGCCAGGAACCGAAGCCAAGGAAGTGGAAGCCCCACGAACTCATGCCAAGAGGGAAGAGTGTCATCGCGACGCGAAGGCATCCGTAGGCACCCAGCTTCATGACGAGGCCGGCCAGCAACATGGAGGGAGCGGTTGGGGCAGCTACGTGACCTGTCGGGGCCCAGGTGTGGAAGGGCCAAAGACCCGCCAGGATTCCGAAGCCAGCGAAGACGAGGGGGAAGGCCCACATCTGGAAATGAGCGGGAAAGGGATAGCCTGCGAGGTCTCCCAGCGACATGCTCTTCGAGCCGGCCAGGACGTAGGCCGCGATGAGGCCGATGAGCACCATGGAGCTGCCGATGAAGGAATAGAGGACGAGCTTCATCGCGGCGTATTCCCGGCGTGTCGATCCCCAGATTGCGATGAGGAAATATTTTGGAATCACTACGATCTCGTAGAAGACGAAGAACAGGAAGAGATCGTAACTGAGAAAGACACCATATACCGCGCCAATCAGCAAAAGGTAAAACCCGAAGAACTCTTTGATACGCTCTTCGATGTTCCACGAGAAGAGGACACCGCATACGCCGATGACTCCGGTAAGCAGGAGCAGGGTGAGGCTGATGCCGTCGGCCTTGAGTGTGTAGGAGATGCCGAGAGAAGGTATCCAGGAACAGTGGGCGACGGTGAGCATCTCTCCGGTGCGGTGCTGGATAAAGGCGGTCAGCGTAATCGCAAAGGTGACGAGAGTTGTGAGAAGCGCAACGATGCGTGCCCAGGGCGCACTACGAGCTGGCAATAAGAAGAGTGCCAAAGCCCCGAGAAGCGAGATGTAGATCGTCCATGCAAGCATAATCAAAAATTCCGCAGATTTAGCGCCATCTGTATGGCGGTATGGTTGACGACGCCGAGGATGAGCTGGGGATAGAGGCCCAGAGCAAACATAAGTCCTATTGCAGGAACGAGCGTCAGACGCTCGCCCAGCGTTAGATCAGGAAGGTGAACCCACTTCTCTCCGAGCGACCCGTAAAAGACCCGCTGCAGAACTCCGAGAATAAAGATTGCTGTGATGAGAAGTCCAAGTGCTGAGATCGACGTGGCCCAGGTTACAAGCGGGAAGGAGCCTTTGAAGATAAGGAACTCGCCGATAAACCCGTTCAGGCCGGGCAGACCCAGTGAAGAAAAGAGTGCGATTCCCATGAGACCGGTGAAGACGGGTACAACTTTGCGCAAACCGCCAAAGTCATGGAGTCCACGGAGACCGCCGGTACGTTTTTCGAGCATGGCGATAAACCAGAAGACGGTTGCGGCGGTCAGTCCATGATTGAACATCTGGACGAAGACGCCGTTCATTGCTGCAAACTTCTCGGAGGTAAGGCCTGCGTCTCCGCCTGTGAACTTGACGACGGCAAAGATGCCAAGCATGCAGTAGCCAAGGTGATTGATCGAGGAGTAGGCGAAGATGCGCTTGAGATCGGTCTGTGCGAGCGCTGCATACGCGGACAAGACAACGGTCGCGACTGCGAGCCACAGGAGCGGTGTGAGGACGTGCTGCATCTGGGGACCAAAGAGAGGCAGAAGAATACGCAGAAAACCGTAGAGGCCCATCTTTGACATGGCACCGGTCAAG
Organism: Granulicella sp. UBA5172; assembly: GCA_002413385.1. GTDB lineage: Bacteria > Acidobacteriota > Terriglobia > Terriglobales > Acidobacteriaceae > Granulicella. The sequence continues at coordinate 18,415 of DHWW01000014.1, read as the reverse complement.
ATGATGGTTGTACCGGTTGGCGCTTCAGAGTAGGCCGCTGGGAGCCAGGTGTGGAAAGGAATCAGCGGTACCTTGACAGCGAATCCAAGGAACGCGCCGAAGAAGATCAGCATCGCTGTGTGCTCGGGAGTGAAGAGGCGCCAACCGAGGGTGCTGACGACAGCGGGCATCAGTTGTCCACTCTGCGCCAGGTGGGCAAGCTCCGTGAAATCGAAGGTCCTCGTTGCGAGGTAAATCGCAAGGAAGGACATCAGCATGGCAATGCTTCCGACCATCGTGTAGATGAGGAACTGCATGGCAGCCTTTGCGCTCTTCGATCCACCCCAAAGCTTGATGAGGAAGAATGCGGGGATCAGGCTGAGTTCCCAGAAGATGAACCAGTGGAAAAAGTTCAACGCCGTAAAGGTTCCAAAGATGCATGCCTGGAGGAAGAGGACAAGCGCGAAGTAGAGAGAGACGCGCTGTTGAATCTGCCAGGAGGCGAGCATCCCAATCGGCACAACGATCGAGGTGAGGAGCAACATCAGGAGCCCCAGGCCGTCGATGCCTACGCGGTACTCGATATTGAGCGAAGGGACCCAGGCATGCAGTTCCTGGAATTGAAATCCGTCGGCGACGGTATTGAATTTGTGCCAGAGAACCAGGGTCAGGATGAGCGCAAAGATACTGAAGGCGAGCGCGATCCAACGCACAAGAACTTTGTTGCGACTACCAAGCGCAAGCAAAACAATTGCACCGACAACTGGCACCATGGTCAAGGTGGTGATCCACGGAAAAGTGATCATATCCTGGCCTTCCAGAGCAGTAGTATGGTGAACACGATGAGGGCGCCGGCAACAATCTTCAGATACCCCTGGACGCGGCCTGCTTGAAGCATGGACAGAAGCTTTCCACCGCGCGAGACGCTATTGCAGCCTTCATCAAAGCCAGAATTGACGACGTGCCTGTCGAGGAAGTTGTCCAGGTGGGCGAACCCAAATATCGTGTAGGTCACTGTTTGAACGGCACCGTTCCAGACCCAGCGGTCGAGCCAATCGGAGACCCTGGCCAGGACTGTGGTGAGCTTTACGAAGGTTGCTCCGTAGAAGGCGTCGAAGTAGAGTGCAGCGCCGAGGGCGGAGAAGATTGAGGGTGAAAGCCTGCCGAGGTTATCCGGGGCGTCAGCACTCTTGATAGGCTTGCGACCATAGAACCACCATCCGATGCCGAGGCCGAGTAGAACGATGACAGAGGAGGAAAGCATGACGGGGATCATGCCGCCGCTGGAGAACGCGCCGAAGTTGACGGGTGCTGGCGTGCCATCGAGGAACGATTGGAACCACGGCCATGCGGGGGTCCCGAGGAATCCCAACAAGAGGGCAAACGCGGCAAGAATCATGAGCGGAATCGTCATCACGGACGGACTCTCATGCGGCGTGCCTGGGGCGTGGTGGCCTGCTGCATCGTGATCGGATGCGTGGTGGCCCGCTGCGTCCGGGGCAGCTAATCCGTGAGCCAGTTCAGCACCTGCCTCCGTTGTGCGTGACGAGCCGGCGAAGACGTAAAAGACCTGGCGCGACATGTAGAAGGCTGTCAGCAATGCAGCGAAGGCTCCCATGTAATACGGTGCCTGCGAGATGTTCCACGTGTGAGCTGCGTGCAGAATCTCGTCCTTGCTCCAGAATCCGGAGAAGAAGAAAGGGAACCCGCAGAGTGCCAACATGCCGACAGCATAGGTCACAAAGGTAATCGGCATAAGTTTCCCGAGACCGCCCATGTGTCGGATGTCCTGCTCGCCGGAGCAGCCGTGAATGACGGAGCCTGCACCGAGGAACAACAGGGACTTGAAGAATGCGTGGGTGATCAGGTGGAACATGCCGACGGAGACACCGCCGACACCGAGTCCCATCATCATGTAGCCCAACTGAGAGATGGTGGAGTAAGCGAGAATGCGCTTGATGTCGAACTGCGCAACAGCGATGACAGCACCGAGGAGAGCGGTGATGGAGCCTATCCAGGTCACTGCTTGTAGAGCCGTGGAGGTTGTGAGTGCGGCAGCGATTCCGGTGTGGGCGCTCATGAGCGGGTAGACTCGTGCGACGAGAAATACGCCGGCGGCCACCATGGTTGCTGCATGGATCAGAGCACTGACAGGGGTGGGGCCTTCCATCGCGTCGGGTAGCCAGACGTGAAGAGGGAATTGGCCGGACTTGCCGACCGCACCGCAGAAGATCAGGATCGCGATGCCAGTTGCAACGCAAATACCGGTTGCGGTGGTCTGCGCCAGGAGATGGCTGATGGCAGAGTGCTCGAGGAACCCTGCACCGTTGTTATAGAAGAGGAGGGTTCCCGATTGCGCATACAGCCAGGCGATGCCGAGGAAAAAGGGAATGTCTCCGATGCGGGTGACGATGAATGCTTTTTTCCCGGCAGCGGCAGCCTTCGGATTGCTGTACCAGAATCCGATCAGCAGGTAGGACGTGAGGCCTACGATCTCCCAGCACATGAAAAGCAAGAGTAAGCTGTTGGAAATGATGACGCCGAGCATTGCTCCGGCGAACAGCGCCAGGAAACAGAAGAACCGCATGAAATTATCGTCGTGCGCCATGTATCCGACGCTATAGATAAAGATCAGCAGCCCTACGAAGGTCACCATCACCAGCATGACTGCGGTGAGGGGATCCAATACCCAGCCGAGCGATAGCCACTCGTTGCCAAATTGAAACCAACGGAAATTAAAGAACTGGAGGGTGGGTTGTCCGCTGCTCCGCAGCAAAAGTACGTGAGCAAACGCGCAGACTGAGAGGAGGAAGGAGATGGCCATCGAGCCGATGGCAAGTGACGCGGCAAGCACGCGACTTTTTCGTTTTGCGAGCGCACTGATACCGGCTGCCAGGATCGGCAATGCGGGGACCAGCCATAGATTTCGTACGATCCAGTTCATTGAATGCCAGGAGACAGTTTCAGGTGAGAGATAAGACCCTGGTTCTTGATGAAGAGGGAGTCATATCTGAAATAAATGGTTTTGATAAAGGTTACATCCGTCATGCGATTCTTAGCCCTTCATCGAGTTCATGTCGTCCAGGTTTGTTGATTTGAAGTGTCGGTAGACGGCAAGGATGATGCTCAAACCAACCGCAGCTTCTGCTGCAGCTACACTGATGGAAAAAATAGTGAACATCACACCGGTCAACGCTTCGGGGTTGGGACCATAGCGCCAAAAGGCAATGAAATTGAGGTTGGCCGCATTGAGCATCAGTTCAATGCCGATGAGAACGAGGATGGCATTGCGGCGCGTCAACGCCCCTGCCAAACCAATGGAGAAAATCAGGGCAGACAAGAGCAGGAAGCCGGACAAAGGATTCATCGTGCCCCCCGGGTCTCATCCATGGCAAGGACGGCGGCTCCGACGAGAGCGGCGGTGAGCAGCACGCCAATCACTTCCAAGGGTAGGACATATTGATGCATCAGTGCCATGCCGATTTGATTGACAGAGACCTCAGGTTGCGCGGCCAGTGAGGGCAACGACCCTGTCCCGGAGGAGATAGCCCATGCCAGGACTGCGAAGACGAGGGCAGCGATCACGGCGCCGGATAGACGGAAGGAGGAGGGTTCGTGATGGTCGGTTGGCTCCGCTCCGCGGGTCATCATGATGGCGAAGACTGCAAGGATGGCTACGGCACCAACGTACACGAGAACCTGCGTGAACCCGACGAATTGCGCACCGAGCAGAAGGAACATCAGGGCTAATCCGACCAAGCNNGCGGTTCCGACGATCGTGATTGCAGCGATTATAAAAAAGGAAATTGTCATCGAGAAACTATTCCGACCCTACAAAGTAATTAGATACAGGGGAACACATTGAGCCCGGCATCCGTGTGATGTTAGTCACAGATTCAGCTTGCGAAGCGATATGTGCGTACGTGAAACCACTTATTGCGCCTAAGTCCACGGCTCAACAAAATGCAAGCAAGGGCAACGATCAAGGTGACGACGAACCAACGTGAAATACCCGCCGGCATGTAATGCCAAACACCAGCGGCAAAGATGTTGATCAGGGAAAGGGGCAACATGAACTTCCATGCAAAGTTCATCAACTGATCCATGCGGAGGCGCGGAAGCGTTCCGCGAATCCAAATGAAGACTGCGATCAGTGCCAGTAATTTTGTAAAGAACCAGACATAGGACGGGATCCAAGTGAGGAAGGAAAAGGGGGCTGCCCATCCGCCCAGAAAGAGGGTGATCGCCATGGCGCTGGTGGCAAACATGCCGAGGTATTCGCCGAGGAAGAACAGTGCGAATTTGAAACCGGAATATTCGATGTAATAGCCGGCGATGATCTCCGATTCGCCTTCGGGAAGATCGAAGGGGCAGCGATTGGATTCCGCTGTGGCGGCGATCATGAAGATGACAAATCCGGTGAGGCCCCAAGGCGTGAAGACATACCAGTGCGGCCAGATTCCGGTGTAGGTTGCCTGAAGATTCACAATGGTCACGGTCGAAAGCGAACCGGCAGCCATGATGACGACGATGGAGGCAAGCACCAGAGGAATCTCATAGCTGATCATCTGGGCGATCGCTCGCATTGCGCCGAGCAGGGAATACTTGCTGCGGCTGGACCAGCCGGCCATGAAAACGGAGAGCTCTACCATGGAGCCGACCGCAAAGAAGAACAGGACGCCAGCGTTGAGGTTGACGATCACCATATTTCTGCCAATCGGCAGAACCGCATAGACGAGGAATGACGCGATGACGATCACCACGGGTGCGAGCAGATGCACCAGGTGGTCCGCTGTGCGCGGAATGATGTCTTCCTTGGTCAGCGATTTGATTCCGTCCGCCATGGGCTGCAGGAAGCCGAAGGGCCCAACGCGGTTGGGGCCATAACGATTCTGCATTCTGCCGAGGCCCTTGCGTTCGAGTACCGTGGTGATCGCAAACAGGAGAGGGAAGGCGATGAGGACAGGTACGACGGAAAGGATGGCAGAGACCACCGGCTGCAGCAGGGCAGGGATGTAGCCCATGAGCCAGTGCTTCAGTAACACAAAGATCTGATCAATTATTTGAGGCATAAGTCCGTACCGTCCGCAACAAATTCAGTGTTCTGTTACAGGCTATGGGGTGTGTCACTGGATCACCGTCTTTTCGGCTGGTGGTGGAGGGGGAGTTGCAGCCGCTGCAGCCGCTTTGGCTTCGGCCGCCTGGCGCAATTTTGCCTCTGCTTTGGCGCGTTCGTCAGCTAACGCCGCATCCACAGCTCCAGCTTCAGTGGGATGAATCCTGTTGTAATACTCATTGGATTTGGCCAACTGCTGCTTATCCAAGAGCAAGCCGCCGAATCGATCTGTTGTGCTGAGTTCAAATTCGACGTCCATCTTGATGGCATCGAAGGGACAGACCTCAACGCAGATCTGGCAACTCATGCAGACCGAGATGTCGATGTCGAATCTTGCTGGATAAAACTGTGGTTTGCCCGTTGCATCCGGCTTCTTGTCGGTGCTCTTTTCAATGAAGATGCATTGGGGCGGACACGCCTTCTCGCAGATCAGGCAAGCGACACAGCGCAGGCCCTGTTGCCAGTCCGTACCGTCGTAGACCAGAAGTGGAAAGTCACGCGTCGCCTCAATCTGAGGAAGACGCTCTTCTGGAAATTGAACGGTTGTCAGTCGATCCTTGTTGACGTAGCTGCCGAAGAAATTGCGTGCAGTTTCGATCAGACCCTTCAGAATTCCTTGACCTAGCATAGGTCGCACCCCCCGATGTTGCAGGATGGTGGCGCAGTGGCAGAGAGCCGGGTGCGCATGTCTTCAATGTTGTATCGCATGCTGGAACTCAACGATCCACCTCACCCAAAACGATATCCACGCTGCCTAAAATGATGACGATGTCTGCGACGTTCCGCCCGAGGCACATGTCTTCGAGGACCGTGAGATTGATGAGGCTTGGCGGACGCACACGGAAGCGGTAGGGATTGCCCGTTCCGTCGCTGATGAGGTAGAAGCCGAGTTCACCCTTGGGGGCCTCGATTCGACCGTACGCTTCGCCTGCCTTGGGACGGAAACCACGGATCTTGGTTCCCGGATCCATGATGGGGCCGGAAGGGATGTCGCGCATCGCCTGCTTGAGAATTTCGACGGACTCGCGCATCTCCAGGAGGCGGATCATGTAGCGGTCGTAGACGTCGCCGAATTCGCCCAGAGGGACCCTGAAGGAGAAACGATCGTAGATGCCGTAGCTGTCGACTTTGCGAAGGTCATAGTTCACGCCGGAGGCCCTGGCCATGGGCCCGGTGAGACCGGCGTTGATGGCGAGCTCCCTGGACACCCTGCCAACACCCTGCGTGCGTGCCATGAGAATTTCGTTGGTCCTGAGCAGGCTTTCAAACTCGTCGAGAAATTTGGGGAACGCGTCAATGACCTTTTGTGTCTGCTGGAGCCAGCCTGCTGGCGCGTCCACGCGGCAGCCGCCAAAGCGCATGTAGTTGCACATCATGCGGGCTCCGGTCAGCGCCTCGAACAGATCCAGAATTTTTTCGCGTTCGCGGAAGGCATACATCAGCGGCGTACCGCTGGTGCCCATGTCCTGCATGAGGAAGCCGATGAGTGAAGCATGGTTCTGTAGACGCGTGAGTTCGCCGGTGATGACGCGGAGATACTCCGCACGTTCGGGCACCTTGATGCCGGCGAGCGTCTCAACGGCGAGGGCGTAGGCCCAGTTGTTGGTGATGGAGCAGATGTAGTCGAGCCTGTCGGTGTAGGGCATGCAACCGAGGTAGTTCTGGCTCTCGGCAATCTTTTCGTGATTGCGATGCAGGTAGCCGAAGACGGGCTTCAGCTTGACGACCTGCTCACCGTCCAGCGCGACGTCCATGCGAAAGACGCCGTGCGTTGAGGGATGCTGCGGGCCCATCGACACTTCGAGCAACTGGCTAGCATTCGGATCGGTGGTTGGATCTGAACTCAAAGCTACCGTGGTCTCGGTTAAGACGCTCATAGCCCTCCCTCTGCGCTTTGGTGTTCCCTGGCGCGCTTCAGCACTTCATCGTGGGCGGTTGGCTCGTATTCGTAATCGTCGGGGTCGACGTAATCTCTGCGCATTGGGTGATCGACAAAGCCCTCCCACATGAGGAGGCGACGAAGATCGGGGTGACCGTCAAAGATGATTCCGAAGAGGTCGAATATCTCGCGCTCCTGGAAATCGGCACTGCGCCAGAGCGGGGTGAAGGAAGGGAGGTGGACACGGTCGGTACGGTCTTCCGTGCGCATCCGCAGAATCACTGGCCCCTGACGCTGCTCCATGGAATAGAGGTGGTAGACCGCTTCCAGATAGCCACCGGTCTGGGTTTTGACGACCTCATCCACGTCTTTTTCGACGCCATCGACGATCTTCTTTACTTTGGTCTTGGTGGAGACCTCTTTTACCGGCCAATCGATGCCTGTCACGTTGCTGCAGTAATCAAGCCGCACGGTGGCACCATCCCGCAGGAACGAAGCCACGGTCAATGCATGTGCGGAATCGACCAGCAGAGAGTGCTGAGCAGATGGGCTGGTGTTGGGAATGATCTCCAACTGGCAGCCGGGTACGTTCGCCTCTATTTCGGACTTAATCGCTTCCAGATTCATTCTTGCCTGCAATTGAGATGTTCACGAGCGGGACTTTCCACACGTCGCGGTTCTGCGTTGGTTCCAGATCATGCTCGCCAAACTCCGGCACGACAAATTCACTGGGCATATCGGCGTTCAGGTGGCGTGGCCTGTTTGGGCCGGTCAGGTATTGCTCATCGATTTTCTTCTGCAACAGGAGGAACGCATCGATCAGGGCTTCAGGCCGTGGCGGACATCCGGGAATGTAGACATCCACGGGGATGTAACGATCAATTCCTTTGAGTACGTTGTACCCCTGCTTGAATGGGCCGCCAGAGATGGCACACGCGCCCATGGAAATGACGTACTTGGGTTCCGGCATCTGGTTATAGAGGCGGACGACCTGGGGCGCCATCTTTTTGGTGACCGTACCGGCGACGATCATGAGATCCGCCTGGCGGGGGGAGGGACGGAAGACTTCGGCGCCAAAGCGCGCAAGGTCGTAGCGGGCCATGGTTGTGGCGATCATTTCGATCGCGCAGCAGGCAAGGCCGAAGTTCAGAGGCCAGAGAGAGCTCTTGCGGCCCCAATTGTAGAGCTCCTGAAGGGAGGTGGCCACAACTCCTTGCCGGCTCAACTCGCTCTTTAGCTGTTCATCCATGTACTCAAAGCCTTCTAAGGTCAATACTCAATCGGTTTTATCGCGCCGTGACTTTTATAGTGTATCCGGTTAGTGGGTCCGGGCTGAGGTCAGCTCCAGGACAAAATCTTCTTTTCGCAGGCCCAGACAAGGCCTGCAACGAGCAAGAGCAGAAATACGAGCATGTCGATGGATTGAGCTGCGGTGAAACCACCAAAGGCAACAGCGAATGGCAGGAGAAAGACAGCTTCGACGTCGAAGATCAAAAAGACGATCGCGTAGAGGTAGTAGCCGGGCTTGAATTTGATCCAGGCGTCGCCCGAGGATTCCAGCCCACACTCATAGACGGCGTTCTTGCTGGGGCCGGATTTCTGGGGAGAGTATTTCTTAGCCCAGATCCAGGCCAGCACTAGAGGACCGATGGCGAAGCCGGCGCCTCCGATCAACAGCACGAGAATAGGAAGATAAGAGTGATTCGTCATACGTTCTAATTACTACGTTACCAGACCATCAAAATAATGCCGTGTGACGAACGTCACCACGCCACAACGCTCACTGGAAGAAAATAGTAAAGCATTGAAGGTGAACGCATGGATGATCAAAAAACGGTAATTGTTGATGGTAATGAGGCAGTGGCTTCAGTCGCTTACAGGCTTGCACAGGTGATTACGATCTACCCCATCACTCCCTCTTCGACGATGGCGGAGTGGGCAGATCAGTGGAAGATGGAGGGGCGAAAAAATATTTGGGGAACGATTCCGCTGATCGCGGAGCTGCAGAGCGAAGGTGGGGCGGCGGGTGCGATGCACGGGGCGCTGCAGGGTGGGGCGGCGAGTACGACCTTTACGGCTTCGCAGGGCCTGCTGCTGATGATTCCAAATTTGTACAAGATTGCGGGTGAGTTGACCTCCAATGTGATTCACGTGACGGCGCGGACGATTGCTACCCATGCGCTGTCGATCTTTGGCGACCACTCGGATGTGATGGCGTGCCGGTCGACGGGATATGCGATGCTGGCGTCGAACTCGGTGCAGGAGGCTGGCGACCTGGCGCTGATCTCGCACATTGCGACGCTGGAGGCGCGGATTCCGTTTCTGCATTTTTTCGATGGATTTCGGACATCGCACGAGATCAATAAGGCGATTGCGATCTCGGATGAGACGATTGAGGCCCTGCTCGAGGAGCGGTTTGTGCTGGGGCACCGTGAGCGGGCGCTCAACTCTGACCAGCCAATTCTGCGTGGTACGGCGCAAAATCCGGATGTGTTTTTTCAGGCTCCGCGAAGCCTGTAATCCTTTTTATCTGGCTTGCCCGACCATTGTGCAGAACACGATGGACAAGTTCGCGAACCTGACGGGACGTCAATATCACCTGTTCGATTATTTTGGTGCACCGGACGCGGAACGAGTGATGGTGTTGATGGGTTCGGGTGCGGGGGCTGCGGAAGAGGCGATCTGCCGACTGAACTTGGAGGGGGAGAAGCTTGGGCTGCTGAAGGTGCGGCTGTACAGGCCGTTTGCTGCTGAGGCATTTATTGCGGCGCTGCCGGAGACGGTCAAGTCGATTGCGGTGCTGGACCGGACCAAGGAGCCGGGAGCACTCGGGGAGCCGCTTTACCAGGATGTGATTACTGCGCTGAGCGAGTCGTCTTTTGGGGCTTCGCCGCGGTTCGCGACGCATCCGCGAGTGGTGGGTGGACGGTATGGATTGTCGTCCAAGGAATTTACGCCAGCCATGGTGAAGGGCGTTTTTGACGAGCTCAAAAAGCCATCTCCCAAGAATCATTTCACGATCGGGATTCAGGACGACGTTACGCATACGAGCCTGGAGTATGACCCTGAGTTTTCGACGGAGGACCCGCGGACGGTACGTGCGCTGTTCTATGGACTGGGTTCGGATGGGACGGTGGGGGCGAACAAGAATTCGATCAAGATTATTGGCTCGCAGACACCGAATTATGCGCAGGGTTACTTTGTTTACGATTCGAAGAAGTCGGGCTCGGTGACGATATCGCATCTGCGGTTTGGCCCAGACCCGATCCGGTCGACGTACCTTATCACCAAGGCGAATTTTGTGGCGTGCCACCAGTTCCAGTTCCTTGAGCGGATGGATATTTTGACGGCGGCGGCTCCGGGAGCAGTGTTTCTGCTGAACTCGCCGTATGGGCCGGAGGCGGTGTGGAAGCATCTGCCGCGAACGACGCAGGCGACCATCATCGCGAAGAAGCTTCAGTTCTACGTGATCGACGGGTACACCGTGGCGCGTGAGGCGGGGATGGGCAACCGCATCAATACCATCATGCAGACAGGCTTCTTTGCGATCAGCGGTGTGCTGCCGCGTGACGAAGCAATCGAACATATCAAGAAGGCCATCAAGAAGACTTATGGGAAACGCGGCGATGTGGTGGTGCAGCAGAATTTTGCGGCCGTCGACGCTGCGCTTGCTCACTTGCACCAGGTGAAGGTGCCCGAGACGGTCAGCGCGACGTTCGACATTCTGCCGATGCTGCCGCGGGAGGCACCGGCGTTCGTCCATGATGTGCTTGGAGAGATGGCGGCGGGCCGAGGGGACTTGCTGCCGGTGAGCGCGTTGCCACCTGGTGGCACGTTTCCAACGGGTACGGCGCAGTGGGAGAAGCGCAATATCGCACAGATGATTCCGGTGTGGGACGAGGAGCTGTGCATCCAGTGCGGGAAGTGCGTGCTGGTATGCCCGCACGCTGTGATCCGGGCGAAGGTCTATGCACCGGAGTTGCTGACGGGTGCTCCTGAGACCTTCAAGAGTGTCCAGCCAAAATGGAAAGGGATGGAGCAGGAGTTGTATACGTTGCAGGTTGCGCCGGAAGACTGCACGGGTTGCCATATTTGCGTGGAGATCTGCCCGGTCAAGAGCAAAACCGACGCAGGCCACAGGGCTTTGAATATGGAGATGCAGGCTCCTCTGCGCGAGGCCGAGGTGAAGAACTGGAGCTTCTTCGAGGCGTTGCCTTCAGTGGACCGCAAGCGCCTGTCGCATACACAGGTTAAGGACGTTCAACTGCTTGATCCACTGTTTGAGTTCTCCGGCGCATGCGCGGGCTGCGGAGAGACGCCGTATATCAAACTGCTTACGCAATTGTTTGGCGACCGGCTGTTCATTGCGAATGCTACGGGTTGCTCTTCGATTTTTGGAGGTAACCTTCCGACGACTCCCTACACCGTGAACAAGAGTGGACGCGGGCCGACGTGGTCGAACTCACTTTTTGAAGACAATGCGGAGTTTGGCCTGGGGATGCGGCTGGCGCTCGATCAGCAGAAGGAGTATGCCGAGGAGCTGTTGCGGCGGCTTGCTCCGAAGGTTGGCGATGATCTTGTGACGGCTGTGCTGTCCGCAGATCAATCGAGCGAGGTCGGGATCGAAGGACAGCGTGAGCGAGTGCTGCTGGTGCGGGATAAATTAGCTGGGGTTGATTCACCACAGGCTCGCGCGCTGCTGCTGATGGCGGACTCGCTGGTGCGGAAGAGCGTATGGCTGGTGGGTGGCGATGGCTGGGCGTATGACATTGGCTTTGGCGGACTGGACCATGTGCTTGGCTCTGGCGAGAACGTGAAGGTGCTGGTGCTCGATACCGAGACGTACTCCAATACCGGCGGTCAGATGTCGAAGGCGACACCGCGTGGCGCTGTCGCGAAGTTTGCTGCGGGAGGGAAGCCCAATAGCAAGAAGGATCTTGCGATGGAGGCTGTCAGCTATGGGTCGGTGTATGTGGCACGCGTCGCGATGGGAGGCAATGATACGCAGACGATCAAGGCGTTCCAGGAGGCCGAGGCTTACGACGGTCCGGCACTGATCATTGCTTATAGCCATTGCATCGCCCATGGGTTCGATCTCGCATACGGCATGGAGCAGCAGAAGAACGCGGTGCTTTCGGGATACTGGCCGTTGATGCGGTACAATCCGGCGCTGCGGAAGGAGGGCAAGAATCCGTTCCAGCTCGACTCCAAAGCACCGTCCATATCTCTGAAGGAATACAGCTACCATGAGGAGCGGTTTACGATGCTGGCGCGGAGCAATCCTGAGGTTGCGAGGAAGCTGCTGGACGAGGCCCAGGACGATGTGGAACGCGAGTGGCGGGTGTACTCGGATCGCGCAGCCATGGCAGGGCGCTCGGAATCTCCCCATATTGCGCCGCCTGAACCGGAGGGACCGATTGCGCCCCTGGGGGCGAGAGGGGCTCGATGACACGGAAGTGTCTGGCGTTGAGTGTGGTAACTAGATCGAGACCCTCTACGTCTATACTGTGCGGCCAATCGTCATGTGGCAGGACTACAATTCCGATGACATGAGTTGCACGGACAGCCGCCCCATGACCGCGGGAACATGAGGCTGGAAGGCTGCGAATCACCTCCCTTGATACTCCGCAGAACGTTATCGAAACAAAATGGATGGAAGGATTTTCAATGGCAATCAGTGATATTGTTCAGAGCCAGCCAATGGCCAGCTCTCTCGTTCGCTCGAAAAAAGTAGCAAACGATTTCTCAATTCAAATTGCAACAGTAAACGGTTCGGGTTCACAATCTGCCAACAACATTCTGCTGCGCAGCATCTTCAGTATGGGTATACCCGTATCGGGGAAGAATCTCTTCCCTTCGAATATCGCAGGGCTTCCCACGTGGTTCACGATTCGGGTGAGCGGCCAGGGATGGGTGGCGCGGAAGATCGACATCGATGTCTTGATTGCGATGAATTCCGAGACCGTGCATGAGGACGTGCATACCCTTCAAGCTGGTTCGGCAGTCATCTTCGATGAAGTACTCAATCTCGAGGAACGGCGCACCGATCTGACATACTATGCTGTCCCGTTCGATAGGCTAGTGGTTGCCACGGGCGTTGAGGCGAAGCTTCGCAAGCTGATTAAGAACATGGTCTACGTGGGTGTCGCAGCACAGTTGCTATCGATTGATATGACGTGTGTCGAGACGGTCGTGCGCAAGCAGTTTGCCAAGAAGTTGAAGGCGGCGGATTTGAACTGGAAAGCCGTACAGCTTGGCTATGAATATGCGGCCAGCACACTGACCAAGGAAGATCCATACGTGGTTGAGGCCATGAACGCCACCCACGGCAAAATTATTGTCGATGGCAATGCCGCTGCAGCGATGGGGGCGATGTTC
>DHWW01000014.1:0-5050 GCA_002413385.1 Granulicella sp. UBA5172 | reverse complement strand
TGGGCTGGTGCACGGTCCATGACCGCGTCATCCGGACCTGGGATATCGCTGATGGCTGAGTTCGCCGGGTTGGGCTATTTCGCCGAGATTCCTGGTGTCATCTTCGATATCCAACGCACAGGACCTTCCACGGGACTGCCTACTCGCACGGCGCAGGGCGATATTACGTTCATCGCTGGCCTCTCTCATGGCGACACGAAACACATCCTGCTGCTCCCTGGAACGGTGAAGGAATGCTTTGAGTTTGCGATCGAGGCCTTTGATCTTGCGGAGGGTTTGCAGACGCCGATCTTCGTGCTTTCGGATCTCGATCTGGGGATGAACAATTGGATGTCGGAGCCGTTTGAGTATCCTGAAAAGCCGATATCGCGTGGCAAGGTTCTCGACGCAAAGCAACTGGATGAGCTGGGTGGATTCGCTCGCTACAAAGATGTGGATGGCGATGGNNATTCACCCGTGGCAGTGGCAAGAATGAATCGGCCAAGTATACGGAGCGGCCAGAGGATTATGAGTACAACATGCTGCGACTCGTACGGAAGTTCGAGACCGCAAAGAACATGGTCCCCAAACCCATTGCGGAAGGTACGGGCAAGGAGAAGGTTGGGATTATCGCGTTTGGCAGCAGCCACTGGGCTGTCATCGAAAGCCGCGACCAACTGGAGCGCGAGCTTCATTTGAAGACCGACTATCTGCGTGTTCGCGCGTATCCGTTTACGCGGGAAGTGGATGATTTCGTTGCAAGACATGAGACGGTCTATGTCGTCGAGCAGAACCGTGATGGGCAATTGCTGAATCTCTTGAAGATTGATCTTGATCCTGCCCTGGTCACAAAACTGCATTCCATCACACACTTCAATGGGCTGCCCCTTGACGCACGTACGGTTACCCGGGCAGTGGCATCACTCGAAGGAGCACACAAGTAATCATGTCGACTACACCTGTTACTTCAGCAGCAGCTAAGACAAATCGTATTGGACTGCAAATTTTGGATTACCGTGGCGGCAAGACAACACTGTGCGCCGGCTGCGGACACAACGCGATCTCGGAGCGCATTCTCGAAGCTTTTTATGAGATGGGTGTTCAGCCGGAACGCGTCATGAAGATGAGCGGCATTGGCTGTTCGTCCAAATCGCCGGCTTACTTTATGTCGCGCTCGTTCAGCTTCAACTCAGTGCACGGTCGTATGCCTTCGGTGGCAACCGGCGCGCTGCTTGCCAATAAGACCATGAGATCCATCGGCATCAGCGGCGACGGAGATACCGTATCGATTGGAATGGGACAGTTTATTCATCTACTTCGGCGCAACGTTCCGATGATTTACATCATCGAGGACAATGGTGTTTACGGACTGACCAAGGGGCAGTTTTCTGCAACGGCCGATATTGGCTCGAAGTTGAAGACCGGCGTCGTGAATGACCTGCCGCCGATCGATGTGTGTGCGCTTGCCATTCAGATGGGAGCGACGTTTGTTGGCCGTTCCTTCTCCGGAGACAAGAAACAACTCTCGACTATGTTGAAGGCAGCGATTGCACATAGAGGCACCGTGCTGCTTGACGTGATTTCTCCTTGCGTGACCTTCAATGATCACGAAGGGTCAACCAAGAGCTATAAGTACATGCAGGAGCATGACGACGTTGTCAGTGAGATTGGCTTTATCCCTCCGTATGAGGATATTGCTGTCGAATACGACCATGACACTACCGTCGACGTTCAACTGCATGATGGCTCTCACCTGCGGTTACGCAAACTGCATGAGGACTACGATCCTACGAGCAAAAGTCGCGCTGTTAACATGCTGATGGAAGCACACGAGAATGGAGAAGTTCTGACGGGCGTCTTCTACGTGAGTGCGAAAGAAGAGGACTTTACGTCGACGCTGAATATGGTTGATGAGCCTCTCGCCACGTTGTCCTCGGATCGTGTACGCCCGGGCCGCGAGGTCCTGGCCGAACTGATGCAGGAGCATCGCTAGAGAACGCTTTGAACGTATGAATGGAACGTGCCTCCGCGTCGGGACAATGTTCTGAAGTAGAGAGCCAACTTGATTACTCTCCGCGTGCGGGAATCGATACGATTCCCGCACGCGGATGTGTTTGGGAGCTTGTTGCCCTTGGGGTCATTCTTCGGCTGATGCTGATCCTGATTTGTCGGTAGAGCATGTATGGAGACGAGCGTCTTCACGCATGCATGTTCGGATGGGTAAGATGATTCAAAAGACAGAAGCTTCGACAGAGTTTCTTATCTGAGGGATGTGCAGCGACGCCAGGCATGGAAGTCCGTCTCTGCACCGTGTGCTGTGAATATATAACTTGGTATTCGATCAGGATCGAGCGAAACTTCGGTACAGATCTCAAAGCGGTCCAGTCTAAAAGCAGCAAAGTCTACAGCCTTTTTCCAGGAGTCACAGTTGACCGCTTCCGAACGCTTCCACGAGATCCGCACAGGGTTTGAGAGTCCCTTCTGGATCGCTAATCTTAGTGAGATCTTCGAACGTCTCGCGTATTATGCCGCGTTCGCTTCGCTTGCGTTGTACCTGCAGGGACAACTGAACTTCTCCACTGAGCAAACGGGGACGTTGACAGGAATCTTTGGCGGCATGGTCTGGTTCATGGCCATCTTTGGCGGTGCCGCGGCGGACCGACTGGGCTTCCGCCGGGCACTTTCGGTAGCGTATCTGATTCTTACGGCCGCCTATTTTCTGGTGGGTTCGATTGGAGCTTCCTGGCTGGCTCCCGTTCGGAATGCTGTCCCGCTCGGATTATTTGTCGGGTGCATTCTGATTCTTCCCGCCCTGGGAGTCTCGCTGGTGAAGCCTTCCGTTGTGGGTACGACGGCTCGCTCGTCCAAGGAGAATGTTCGCTCCATCGGATACTCGATCTATTACACGATGGTCAACATCGGTGGCGCAGCAGGACCGTATTTTGCGTCATGGACCCACCGCCATCTGGGGATCTCAAATGTGTATCGCGTAGCAGCGCTCAGTGTATTCGCGATGTTCTTTGTAATTTTGTTCTTCTTCAAAGAGCCGCGCAAAGACGGAGACGCGCCTCCACCTTCGATCGCGACGGTCAGCAGAAATTTTTGTGTAGTGTTGGGGAACTACCGGCTGGTGCTGCCGGTAGTTCTGGTTGCATTGCTGCTGCGCGTTGGGCTCTGGATCTATCCCAGCTACAGCGTTCCCTGGTGGATCTGGCTCGCGCTTCTGGCTCTCATGCTGGTCGGACTCAGTCGCTTCATGTGGTTTCTGGTGCTTTTCAGCGGCTATTACATTGTCTTTTGGCAGATGTACATCAGCCTGCCAGGCTACATTCATGGCTATATCAGTCCGGGCGCTGATGTGGAGATGCTATTGATCACGGAAGGCCTGACGGTGATCTGCCTGACGCTCGTCATGAACTATCTAACAAGAAAGATTCCGGCATTTCATGCCGTCATTCTGGGCACCGTCATTACGTCTGCTGCGTGGCTGATCCTCGCCTTTCATCCCACGGTCGGGAGCGCCGTGCTCTCTCTTTTCGTATTGGCAATCGGCGAGATCATTCAGGCACCGCGCTATTACGAATACATCTCGGAGCTCGCACCTCCGGGGCAGCAGGGAACCTATATGGGGTTCGCGTTTATGCCGATTGGAATTGGATCGCTGATCGGTGGCTGGTTTGGCGGCACGCTGCTTCATCACTTTGGGGAAGTCGTTCACCAACCATCACGGATCTGGTGGAGCGTTACTGCCGTGGGCATGGCCACGGCTGCGCTGCTTTGGATCTACGACAAAGTCGTGAGAAAAGACACNNTTGGCACGCGATGTTGCATGTTGTTTTGTATACGTAGAGTCTCATTCGACGTTAGGATAGGGCCATGCAAACTCTTGCGAATCGATCTCTTGCATGGAGGATGTGGGCTCTGTCGGTGTGGGTTGGAGCCTCGCTCTCTGCTTACGCGGCAGCGCAGACGTCGAGCCAGCCCGCAACTCCAGTGGCGACTCCGAAGGCCCACGTTCGGCCGAACGATGAAGGAGAACCCATTCCCACTCGTGCCGCCATGCTGCGTGGCGCCTACGGTCCCTTCCGCGCCAACAACGATCTCCTCTATTACCACCTCGACATCCGGATCGATCCTGACAAGCAGTTCATCAGCGGCAAGAACACGATCCGCTTCCGGATGCTCAAGGATGGAACGCGCATCCAGATCGACTTGCTGGATGCGCTGCACATCGACAAGATTCTGCTGGGTACGACTCCTCTGAAGTATGAGCGAGACACTGGCGCGGTGTTTGTCGACTTTCCACAGACCCTGCACGCGGGGCAAGTGTATTCCATCGACTTCTATTACTCCGGCCATCCCGTAGAGACCGGTCGTTTCGGCGGCATGACCTTCAAGAAGGACTCTTCTGGGCACGTCTGGATCAATACGGCCTGCGAAGAAACCGGCGCGAGTATGTGGTGGCCGGATAAGGACCAGTGGCGCGATGAGGTCCAGAGCATGGATCTCAGCGTTGCCATCCCGAACGGCCTCGTGGACGTGTCGAACGGTAAGTTTGTCGGCAAGACCGATCTGGGCGACGGGTATACCCGTTGGGACTGGAAGATCCACTACCCCATCAATAGCTATGACGTCTCGCTGAATATTGGGAACTACGTTCACTTCTCCGACCGGCTTGGGGATCAGTCGCTCGACTTCTACGTGCTGCCCGAAGATCTGGATAAAGCCAGGAAGCAGTTCGCGCAGGCCAAGGGGATGATCAAGGCATACCAGCACTATTTCGGCGAGTATCCCTTCGTGAAGGATGGGTACAAGCTGATTGAGGCACCTTACTCCGGAATGGAACATCAGAGTGCGGTGACATACGGCAACCTGTTTGAGAATGGCTACCTGGGACGCGACTGGACGGGCGTGGGGATCAGCCCACGATTCGATTTCATCATCATCCACGAGAGCGGGCACGAGTGGTTTGGCAACAGCATCACGGCGGCGGATCCGTCAGATGAGTGGATCCATGAGGGCTGGACCACGTATCTCGAAAGCCTCTATGTGGAGTACCGCTGGGGCACAG
>DHWW01000102.1 GCA_002413385.1 Granulicella sp. UBA5172 | reverse complement strand
TTATTGTTGGACGCGGGGCGGAAGAGCTGGCCCTCGTCGAGGCCGAAGAGCGGCATGCCATCGAGCGTGGTGACGGCAATGCCCCAATGTGCTCTGGAGACGGCGGGATCTGCCAGCAGCGCGGCGATCTGAGCTCCAAGCGGCGTGGCCAAGCCAGTAGGATAGGCGGGGTGGACCACCGCGGCTGGGCTCGGTGCGGGAGACACGCTCTGGCCGCTCACGGCGGGCAGCCCGACCCCCATAGAAAGAAAACAAGAAATCGTGATAATTCGCTCTGTGAGTTGCATTGCGGCAAGTCTACAATGACGCCGATGAGTTTTGACGATCCGAAGCGCCGCGAAGCTGAGCCCTACGCCATGAGCCAAAGCAGATACAGACCACACCTCGACTGGAAACTACGCACGAGAAGCCTGGCGCTGGGGGAGCGCACGCGCTTGATGGCCATCGTGAACCTGACCCCGGACAGCTTCTCCGGGGACGGGCTGATGAGCGCCGCTGGCCAAGCGTCGA
Organism: Granulicella sp. UBA5172; assembly: GCA_002413385.1. Taxonomy (GTDB): domain Bacteria; phylum Acidobacteriota; class Terriglobia; order Terriglobales; family Acidobacteriaceae; genus Granulicella. The sequence continues at coordinate 44,812 of DHWW01000102.1, read as the reverse complement.
TCGGCTCGGCAGCTGATGCCAAGATGGCAGTAGCCGCGGCAATGGAAGCCGTAGATAGTGGTGCGGACATCGTCGACCTTGGCGCAGAGTCGACGCGCCCCGATGCGATCGCGCTCAGCGAGGACGAGGAGCAGGCGCGGTTGCTGCCCGTGCTGGAGCGGTTGATGTTGGAGCGGCCCGAGGCAGTCGTGTCGGTGGACACCTATCACGCGTCCACGGCGAGGGCCGCGGCGAGGGCAGGCGCGGAGATCATCAATGACGTCTCCGGGCTGACCTGGGACCAGTCAATGGCCGGCGTTGTGGCACAAACCGGCTGCGGTCTGGTCCTGATGCACGCACGCGGGCGGCCGTCGGATTGGCGGTCACTCCCAGCCCTGCGTGGCAGCGAGGTTGTGCCCATGGTCTTTGCCGGGCTTTGCGAGCAGTTGGCCGAGGCAGAGGCAGTGGGGATCGGCACGGAGCGGATCGTCGTCGACCCAGGGTTTGGCTTCGGCAAGCGTGGAGCGGAGAACTTCGCCCTGCTGGCTGGCCTGGGACGTCTGCGCGAGTTGGGAAGACCGCTGCTGATCGGGCTCTCGCGCAAGGGATTTCTCGCAGAGGCCGTCCAGCCTGTGCAGAAGAAGGGTCAGGAACCGGCCGAAGCGCGGCGGATTGCAACGGTCGCTGCAAATGTCGCCGCGATCATGGCCGGAGCCCATGTGCTGCGTGTGCATGATGTGCAGGCTGCACGAGAGGCCTCGGCGGTGGCCGACGCGTTGCTGAGCGCAGCAGGTAAGGAGTAGACGCCATCGCCCGGAAACGAAATATTCTACGTCCTACGGGCGCTCGCTCGCCGCTCCCTATTTCATGACTTCGACAGCTTCCCTCTTCAGATCGTCATGACTTCTTTTTCTTTGGCGCGAAAGAGTTCGTCGATGCGCTTGATCTCAGCATCGGTCAACTGCTGAATCTCTTCATTCGCGCGCTTTTCGTCGTCGGCTGAGATCAGTTTGTCCTTTGCGGCCTTCTTCACGACGTCATTGCCTTCGCGGCGGATGTTGCGGATCGACGTCTTGTGGTCCTCGACCGTGCCTGCAAGCAGCTTCACAGCCTCTTTGCGGCGCTCTTCGGTCATGGGCGGTACGGGCACGCGGATGATCTTGCCGTCGTGCATCGGATTGAAGCCATGCGAACTGGTGCGAATGGCTTTCTCAATGGCCGTGACCAGCGTCTGCTCCCACGGCTGTACAAGAATCAGGTTCGCCTCAGGAGTTGTAATCTGCGCGACCTGAGAGATCGCGGTGTCCGTACCATAGTAGTCAACCTTGATGCCATCGAGCATGTGAACCGAGGCGCGACCAGTACGAACGCTGACAAGATTTGCGCGGAAGTCGTCAATTGTCTTGTCCATACGAGCCTTAAGACCGTCATATACGCCCATCAGGGCTTCCATACTTGCCATTGCCGATGCCATCGTGTTCACAACCTCCTGAATCTGCCGGAATACCCGGCTCCAGAGCCTGATTTTACAGCCCGGGAGGGCTTTGTAGCAGATTGGCACATAATCTGCCCTTAACCTCTATAAAGTACCCACAAAGAGTCCTTTATAGGCCAATAAGATCGTTGACTTTCTATATCCATCCCCTATATCCTCGGTGTAGATATCTACAAGTCTGCTCCGTAAGAGTGATCGAACCCAGAACAACCCGGGCGGACTCAATATAATCGACACTCCAGCCAAGAGCCCCATGGTCGCGGCGGAAACGGGATCTCCAATGAAGAAGACCTTGCTCCTCACTGCTCTCGCATTTGCAATGATTGCCGCAGTACCAGCTTATGGTCAGGGCGGATGCTCGGACTCGCCAGAGAACCCCACCCTCATTCTGGCAGGTCTGGCTGGCGGAGCGTACGCCCTTTCGTCCGTTCGGACACGCATCCGCGCCCGTCGCGCGACGAAGAATCAGTAAGTTATAGGCCGGCCGGGGTATTCTAACCCTCCCCAGAAAGTACCGGCACATTACCCCTGTAGGGTGTATTGAGGCTTGTGTCCAGGCGATTACTACCTAACTTCCAACCCCGAACCGTAGTCGCACTGGCAACCCTGTGCGCGGCGGCGGGGTTATTGACTGTTTGGAAGTCGGCCCAGGCCCTGCTCGATATTTGGACACACGATGACCTGAAGTCCATGGGCATGGTCGTACCCCTGGTCAGCTATTTACTGATTTTGCGGGCATGGCGATCGCTGGGCTGGGAGACGGAGGGCTCATGGTGGGGCTTTGCCGTGCTCGCGGCATCGGCGGCCCTGATGTTCCTGCGCGACCAGATGCTGCTGATTGTGACGGTCAACAAAGATTGGCTACTGCAACTTCCTCCGTTGCCGCTGGTGGCGGTGGTCTACGCTGCGGGGATGGTTCTGCTCTTCGGGGGCAAGCGCCTGCTCAAGGCTGCGTGGTTTCCTGTGCTGTTTATGTGGGCCGTGATTCCGGTGCCGGAGACATTCAGCCGCAAGATAGACCTGCCTCTGCAGCATGCCTCCGCAACCGTGGCGCGAGCCTGGGCTCATGTGCTCGGCCAGCCCCTGACCCAGGACAAGCTGCGATTGATGTTCACCCCCCAGTTCGGCATGTTCATCGCTCCGGGATGCAACGGGATTCGCGGTGCGATTACGCTGGGACTGGCGGCGATTGTGGTGAGCTACCTATACCAATTTCGCTGGTACGTCTATGCGCCCGTCGTGATCGGTGCCGTGCTGCTCGGCTATCTATTCAACTTCCTCCGCCTCTGCCTGTTGGTGGTGTATTACACGATTGCAGTGCCCCACCCCTGGATGCAGCAGCATGGACTGATCGCCGATTACATCATCGGTGGTTGCCTGTTTGTATGCGCGCTGGCCATCTTTTTCACGGTTGCCGACAAATTGCGGAACGACCCAAAGGATGTGCTGCCCGCCCCAGTAAGCGAGGCGCCCCAGCCAACACGCAGTACTCGTCCCCTGCTCTTGAAGATCGGAGCCGTACTGGCGATGGCTGCGATCTTCGGCGCGGACGTCCTGCATGAGCGATGGGTGGATGCATCGGCATCGACCCAGGTGATGCCGAAGATGCCGGGGCACGTGGGCAACTTCACCCTAGTGCGCACCTGGGATGAATCGCAGTTCGGCGTGCTGGTCTACACCTGGGGAGAATATGCAGCACCGGCGGGTGCCAATGCCACCCCACCCCATGTGATGCTGGGCATTTCACCTCAGACCGTGCATGATGCCGAGGTGTGTCACATCGCCCGCGGGGAAGACCCAACCTGGCATGGTCAGATCGTTACAGCGACCGCTGGAGGCCCGGTAGAACTGACCGCCGCGGCATACAACGATGGCGCAACCCAGAGACTCGAGGCCTCGACCGTGTGCGATAACGGAGCGTGCCGGCAATACTCCGAGACCACCCAGCACGTGACCCTGATCTACGCCCGGCCGCATCGCGGCGTTCCTTTGCAATCCGATACGACGCGCCCGATTCCCGTGCTCTTCAAGGTGGAAAGCCTGGATACGATGAGCCCGGTAAGCATAATCGAGCCGCAGTTGGCGGCGGCCTTGAACGAATTTTTGAAGGGCGCCAACCTCCCCGCGCTCACCTCGCCCTTCGCCAAAAGGTAGTGGAGAAGTTAATAGCAAGTTCGCTGCCGGCCGCCGATTATGGGGGCCGGTCGCCGATTAACGGCAAAAGCTGACCTTCGGCGGTGATCCGGTTCGCATCGGTTGCCGATGGTCGCCTATAATCAAAGCTCTCCCTGTCGTGTACCGCAGGGCTGGAATTAATACAAGAATCCAACAAGCTTTGACAGATTCAAAGAGCAGTGAGGGTGTGGTTATCTTTACCGGAATCCGAGTGAGCGCAAGCTCCCTGAAGTGTACGAACCAGCCTGTGAGCAATCGCTCGAGCCATTTGGGCATCCTTGGCCGCGGCCAGAACCGCGCCACGTTTTCGAGCCTCTCGAGGTTGGGGATCGTGGCCTTGCTGGCTACTGTCCCGACCCTGGTCTCCAGGGCTGGTGCGCAGGTCCAGGCCACGCCCCAGTTCTCGGCCGCATCTGCGCCGCAGATCCTTTGCCAGACGCAGGTGATCGGCAACCGCCGCATTCCCAAGGAATCGATCCTGGCACGCCTGTTCAGCCGTCCCGGAGATCCGTATGATCCGGCGGTGGTGGAACGCGACTTTAACTCCCTTTGGAATACCGGCTACTTCGACGATGTCCGCATCGAAAAGGTCCCGGGCACAGGCTGTCTCCAGTTGCTCGTCTATGTGCGCGAGAAGCCCACCATCAGCGAGATCAACTACAAGGGCCTGAATTCAATCACGGTCTCGGATGTGCTCGAGCGACTGAAGAAGGAAAAGGTTGGTCTGACCGTCGAGAGCCAGTACGACGCGACGCGCATCAAGCGTGAAGAGGTTGTTCTGCGTGAGATGCTCGGCGAGCACGGCCACCAGTTTGCAACGATCAAGACCGAGGTCAAAACGATTCCTCCGGCGCGTGTCGCCCTGACCTTCATCGTGAAGGAAGGCCCGACCGTGAAGGTGGGCAAGATTGCCTTCACGGGGAACCACGCGTTGAATCACCGCCAACTCGTGGCCGCAATGAGGAACCTGAGACCCATCGGCATTCCGCACTCCATCATCTTTGAAAACATCTTCCCGCGCACCTTCGATGCCAGCAAGCTGGACGAGGACGCGGAGCGCGTGCGCCAGGCCTATCGCGACAAGGGCTACTTCAAGGCGATCACCGGCGAGCCGCAGACCAACGTCCGCAACGCCGGAGGCATCAACCTCTTCACCCTGCATCCCTCGACCGGCAAGCGCGTCGATATCGTCATCCCCGCCGAAGAGGGAGAGCGCTATCGTCTGGGTGGCATCACTTTTTCAGGCAACAAGGCCTATAGCAACTCGAAGGCGCTTCGCGCTCAGTTTCCGCTGAAGGATGGCGACTATTTCAGCGCGACCCTCTTCGGCAAGGGCCTGAAGAACCTGCAGAAAGCCTATGGCGAGGGCGGCTACATCAATATGGTGCCGAGCCCGATCCCGAGAACCGATGAGGCCAAGAAGCTGGTCTATCTCGACATCGATATCGATGAGGGCAAGCAGTTCTATGTCTCACGCATTGAGTTCACTGGCAATTCCCTGACCCGCGACCGGGTCATCCGTCGCGAGTTGCTGGTCGAAGAAGGCCAGGTCTACAACAGCCGCCTCGTCGATCTGTCGCTGCTGCGCTTGAACCAGCTGAACTACTTTGATGTACTGAAGAGCGATCAGGACGTGGAGACGCGCCAGAATGCGGATACCGGCACGGTCGACCTTCTCATCAAGCTGCACGAGAAGGGCAAGAACTCCATCGGAGTCAATGGCGGTGTGAGCGGCTTGTCGGGCTCATTCCTCGGCCTGAACTACGAGACCAACAACTTCCTCGGCCTCGGTGAGACGCTGAGCGTGAACGCCAACATCGGCGATCTCTCACGCAACCTTAGCTTCGGATTCAACGAGCCTTATCTGCGCAACAAGCCTGTATCCCTCGGAATCCAGGTCTTCACGCGCAAGACGGACTTCAATCCGGCCAAGAGCTACGCCGCCACCAGCGGTCAGAGCACCAACCTGACCAATGCGGAGCAGTCCCTTCTGAACAACTACAACGAGTCCAGTTCGGGCTTGACGATCTCCGCCAGCGAAGCTCTGCGCAAGCTCTTCCGGCGCACGGGTGTGGCACGTATCGGGTTGTCCTATTCCCTCTCCCGGTCTGGCGTCACGACGTTCAACCAGAACACGCTGAGCGTCTTCCAGACGCTGGCATTCCGGTCCGGCATTGCTGGTGCGAACCAACTCAATGGCATCATCACATCGACGCTGACGCCGAGCTTCAGCTTCTCGACGCTCGATCGTGCTATCGGACCACACTCCGGCAAGGATCTCAGCATTGCGTTCCAGCTTGCAGGCGTGGGCGGCAACACCAAGTTCTACTCGCCCGTGGCCACATGGCGTCAGTTCTTCCCGATGAAGGGCCTGAAGGTCAATCGCGAAGGGCACAACGTACTCGGCTACCGCATCCAGCTGGCGAATATCGCGGGTTACGGTGGCCAGGTAGCACCGCCGTTCTCACGCCTCTACAGCGGTGGCGAGAACGACCTGCGAGGCTTCGATATTCGTTCGAACTCTCCGTATACGTTCCTTCCCACCAAGGTGATGTTCAACCTGACCAACCCGGATGGATTGCCCGTACCGCGCGATCCCAGCAACCCAACGTTGGGCAACGTGCAGATTCCCCTGCCCGTCTATCGTCTGGCCCCAATCGGTGGCGATACCTCCATTACGTCCAACCTGGAATATCGCTTCCCGATCATGAACCAGGTGACGTTTGCGTTCTACACCGACTTCGGCCTGACGTTCAACGCCGAGCCGACCCAGTTGCGGCAGAGCCCCGAGGGCATTTCAACGCTCAACAGCCCGCTCTATGGCTGTCCGCAGGTGGTCAACGGAAACTGCGTTGGAGGCTACCAGTTGCCGCCATTCTCGATCTATCTAAAGAATGTGCCGGGCACCAACTTTGTACCGCGTATGTCGAATGGTGCGTATCTGCAGGTCACTCTGCCGATCATCAATGCGCCGTTCATCATCTACTACGCCTACAACCCACTGCGCCTCTACCGCGACATTCCGCAGCAGTTGATTGCACCGAGCGGAGCGAGTTGCTCCAGCACGGCTATCAACTGCTTCAAGGACTTCTTCCCGTTCGCTACCTCTCCGGCAGCAGCGGCCTACAGCTACCAGCAGGCGCTGCAGTATTACGGAGCGGATTACATCCTGCGCGAACCGCGCAAGACGTTCCGCCTGACCATCAGCACCTCCTTCTAGCCAGCAACTGCAACCTGCAACAACAAATCGTGTGTGAGCGGATAAGATTCTCGCTCACACACGATTTTTTTTGCAGGACAAGCTAGAAAGAAGAGGAACCCTCGCCAGCTCCGGGGGCCATGTGGTTCAGAATCTGTTGTGCGAAGATCACGTGAATGTGGACGCGCTTGGCGAAGTCGGGAAGGAACTCGGCTACCAGTGGNNTTCGAAATCTCGGCACTCAGCGGATAATTAATCAGCGTGGCATAGTTGGGCATGAGCGAGCCATCATCATGCTGCGAGACGAGGGTGTGAATCAGCGCGTGCTTGATGCGCCGTGAGACGGACGCCTTCGGCATGCGGTGGTAGCGCGGGTCTTCATGTGTCAGGCTGGGGATGGCAAACGTCCCGGTGAACTCGCTCTGCATATCCTCTGCCAGGCTGTATCCGCTTTCTCTGCCCCAGCCCGCAAAGCCAGGGCCATAAACAGTGTGAGCATCCGCTGCGACAGAGATCGCCGAAAAAAAGCCAACCGTCATCAGATTGAACGGGTCGGTAACATCGCGTGTAGCGAGAATGCCCTTCTGCTTGACAGTAAGAGGAGTAACGTAGCCCGTGTCGACGATAAACTGCAGCGGATCCGCACAGGAGGGCTGCGTCAGCGGCATGAAGATGATGGGGATGCGACCGCTCTTCGCCTTCTTTGGACAAGGCGGCAGCGAGGTGGCAGGCGTAGCAGTCTGCGTCGGAGCAGGCTCTGCGGTCTGCGGCTGGTTCTGGTCTGCACTCTGCTGCTCGATCGCCGGAGCCGTTGCTGCCGCAGAATCACTCGCTGCGAATAGCAGCGCGCTCGGAGCATCCGGCAGGGAGCCGGAGCGGGATTGCGCGTGCACCCGGACCCCCAGCACCAGAGACAACGAGGTTGCCGCCAGCACCTGCAACACGCCGTGGCACGACGGAATGCGCAATACATTCCCGTTGCCCTGCTGTTTCAGATCGTGCACGCCGAAGCTCATCTCCGCATTCCACTGAACGAGTCGCTTGATCTTACGTTGCCCTGACACGGTTTGTGTCTCTGCTGCATGTGACCACGATCCTCCGGATGGCGCGCTAGTGTCAGCCACGCTATTCCTGCCGTACCAGGTGCAACTTCTCCATTACATCAGACGCGAATTCTCTGATCACGAAGTCCAGGGCCTCGCCTCCAACTGATCCCCCGAACGTCGCAACCGTATCGTGGAAATTTCGATTGCTCTGAGGATAGTAGGTCCAAGTGAGCGCAGTAGCAGCAGCATAACCCAGCAGGAGTGCTCCATTGACGCTTCTGCGACCGCTGTCTGTGCGCGTAATCAGAGGCCGAGTGGCAGCGTACACCGTGCGATGGATGAATCCATACTGTCGGCCTTCGACGTAATACCGAGGATCTTCATGCAGCAGCGGAGCAAAGAGGGTATCGACAAAAATTCCCTGCGTAGTTCCATCGATGGCGGCCGCACCCAGTCGCGCACCGAAAGCACCACGATCGGTTCCGTAGTTCGGCTGACCGTTGAGAACCTGACCATACGCTGCCGCGGCGAAGAACCCTCCAAATGCAAACGGAGTATAAAGATCGCGGATACCGATCCAAAACTTATCGCGAGCAGTGATCGGCTGCGCTGTCACGCCGGCCGGAATGTACTTGGCGTAGATCGGCGCAACCGGCGCTTCTCTGGTCTCTTCGGGCAGCGAGGCACCGACAGAAGACGAGTACCCGAGCCCATCTCCCAGCCGCACATTCGGCACGGCCCGCAGCGTGAAATCTATTTCTTTGGCTGGGACTACATACGATCCATCCGCTAGAGGCGGTGCGACCGCGACCATCGGCACATCCAGTTGCGCGACGGCACAGGGTCCCGGCGGGCAGGTCAGGAAGGCGATCAGGATCAGTGCCGCGGTGCAGTCGCGATACACGCTCGCCGTTGTCGCTGCCTTGCTGCTCAGAACGAATCGTTGAGACATCATCTCTCTCACTGTTGCGCTGTAAATTTCACCCGGTATGCACGCAACAGCGGCCCGGCGGCTAAGATGTACACCTTTACGGACGCATTCCTGACCGGGATGGTTGTTCCTTTTCCCTCGTTACATGGCACAAGAGAGCGAAACTCCTAGCAGAAACAAACCTTCCGCAACACGAAAACAGTTCCGGAATGCATCTAGGAACGAGTTACCAGCTAGGCACGGAGAGGGTGTTCCAACGTTGACGCAGGTGCAGCGTCCCCTAATGATGGAGGTTGGATCTTCGGCGAAAGGGACCTGCTGATGCAAAGGACTGCGCGCGACCGAACAGACAGCAGGACCAGCACGAGCCAGCGTCGCATCCGTCTCCATGCCTGTGCTCGCAAGATAGCGGCGTTGATGCTGGCAGCAGGCCTGACGCTACTGTCCACCGGATGCCGTCACAAGAAGCAGCAGGCGTATGCTCCACCACCACCGCCATTACTCGGCTCTTCATCGCATCAACGCAGCGAATCCAATCAGAGCCGCGAATCGATCGAGAGAGCGCCGCGCGGGCCTATCGCTGAGCCTTCAGGAAAACCAATCCTTGTCGAAACCGGAATCGCGAGTTGGTATGGGCCGAGTGGCCATCGCACCGCGGACGGTTCTGCCTACGATGGCACCGGCATGACGGCCGCTCACAAGACCCTCCCTCTGGGCACAATCGCGCGCGTCACCAACCTCGTCAACGGAGAGTCCGTCATGGTGCGCATCACGGATCGCGGACCGTTTGCTCACGGCCGCATTCTCGATCTTTCCGAAAGCGCCGCCAAGGAGATTGACCTCTACCGCATGGGCGTAGCAAACGTTAAGATCGAGGCGTATAGCAACACAACAGCGGGCAATGCATCGGTGAGTTCCGCGGGCAAGTGGTGCGTGCAAACCGGGGCCTTCAAAAGTCAGCGGGACGCGATGGATCTAAAAGATGCGCTCGTCAAGCGATACGTCGGTTCGCGCGTCACCGAGTTTGCCGGAGCCACCGGATACTGGGTGCGCATCGATCCGGCGCTGCATGATCATGCGGACGCTGCGGCGATCAAGGAATGGATCGGCAACCCCGATCCGCAGGCTGTGCCGTATATCGTACGCATCGATTAGATCGTGCTCTGCGCTAAAAACGAAAACTGCTCACTTCGATGTCGCCGCCGGCGGAGCATAGTACGGCAGCTTCTGCTGCGCCTCGTTCGCTCGCTTCACAGTGATGTCCGCGAACAGGAGTTCTGGGGCGATGGTCGTCTCTGGCACCGGGCCAATCCTCTGAGAGATGTAGGGTCTGCCGCCGGCAGCGACAATGCCGCTGCGGATGGCCCGCTGATCCAGCTCATCGAAGATGGCGCCACGTACCAGGGTGCGTTTGCCCTCCGGAGAGACGCGGTAAAGCAGACGCGGTGATAGCTCACCAGTCAGCGTCTCCACCTCATACACATCACGTCCCTGCTCCTTCGCATACGCCACCAGCTTCGCTCGCAACGCCTCGGCCGAGAGACCTTCGCTGGACTTTACGATGATGACCCCAGCATGCGAATGCGCTGCCTGCCCCAGCGCGGCGCGTCCGTGGCCATTCGAATCAGGGAAGTCCTTCACCGGCTCGCGGCCAATCAGGTAGTTGATCAGCTTTCCGTGATCGACGATATCCACCGCCGCAACGGGCACTCCCTCATCGTCCACTTTATACGCGCCGAGCAGCGCCTTCCCCTCAAAGCTGCGCAGCGTCGGGTCGTCCACAACCGACAGAAACGGCGGTAACACCGGTGTCTTGAAGCTCGATTGATACGCTCCCTGCGTACGCGCAGCAGTCCCTAAATCGGGGCGATCAGCCTCGACGTTCGGCACGAGAAGCCGATTGAAAACATCTGCCGCGGCATCGCCGGAGAAGAGCACGGGGCCGTGGTAGTCTTCCGAGCCGACGATGGGAGCGTTGCGCAATCCGTTGAAGCTGATCAGGTCTTCGATCGTTCGCTTCCGCAGCGCAGCCGCACTCTCCAGGCCCGCGACCGTCACAGCAGTCGAGCCATTGCTGCGCCCTAATTCCATCCCATCGGGAGCCTGCCCACCCATACTGATCGAGTCCGTGTAGCCCGTATACCCGTGGCGCAATACCGTGCCGTCCGTGTTGACGGTGTAGCGATTGACGGCGATCGCACTGAAGCTCGCGGAGCTGGACTGGACTGCATCCGCAAAGCTCTTTACCTCCGGCGCCGTCGCAAAGAGGCCGCTGACCTCGATCAACCGCTGCTTCCAATCGTCGCGATCCATCTCCAGATTGACGAGTGGTTCAATCATCGTGACAGGCTTCGCCGGCGTGAAGTCGTTGGCTGTAGGAGCACTTTGAAAATTCTTCAGCGTAGCCTGTTTCACGGCATAGGCGCGCAAGGCATTCTTATAGGCCTCGTCCGTTGCGGACCAGAGCGCGAACTTCAGTGCAGCAGCATCATCGTCCCGCGGTGCGAGCGCCAGCGATCCATCGCCACGCGCGGAGCTGGAGTCCGACGCATCATTGCCAATGCGCAGCTCGACGCGCACCACGCGCTGTCGATTCTCATTTTCCTTGGTCAGCGCTCCGTAATTGGCGACCGCATCATAGCTGCGAATGTCCTCAAGCCGGTACTCGATAAAGTAGGGCCGCTGCATGCCCGGCAGCACGAGTTGAGCCTGCTCGCGCGTAAGCTCCTGCTGCATTGCGGTGAGGATCGGATCAGCGGAGTGCGGTGTTTGCGCCACGGCGAAGGTGCACAGCGCAGGCAGCAGCAGAAGTGTGCAAAGACGCATTAGCGGCCACCCTTCGGCGTCGCGGAGACAGCAGGTTTGCCATCCAGCGGTGGCGGCGGAACGATAGGAGGCCGCGCTGTTCCCTGCGCCTGGCGCTGCGTTTCGATCGACGAGACCAGCATCGCCGGCGCAACGGCACTGACCGGAACCGTGCCCGACTCGGCACCACACAATCCGTTGAAGATATCTTGACGATCGCCGGTTGCGACGATGTTATTCAATGCTGTCTGCGGAGTTCCAACAATCGACACGCCGCGCACCAGTTCATCCGGGCGGCCATCGACGTACACGCGATACACCACCAGCGGAATTACTTGAAAGGCCTGCGGCGAGCGGCGAGTTGTGACCGCAAAGCCCGAGCTGATGTCCTCGAAGTAGAGTCCATACGCTTTGCCCTGTTTCTTCGCCTCGGCCTTCAGCATCGTGCGCAACTGCGCGTCGGACACCGTTTTGGTAGACGTCACAATGAGATTGCCCTGGCGGCCGGTGGGCATCTTCCCGGTCTCGGCGCGGCCGTGGCCGTTGGATTGCGCGAAGCTCACGACCGGAAGCCGCGACATCAGGAACGTCTTGAGAACCCCATCGTCGACAAGTTGCACACGCCGCGCGGGCTGGCCTTCATCGTCAAACAGATAGTGTCCGCTCAGCGGATGGCCGTCAAACTTGGCGAGGGTGGGATCATCCGCTACAGAGAGAAAGCTGGGCAGAATTTGCTTGCCAAGCAGCTTGGTAAACGTCTGCCCTTCTTCATCGCCGCGCTGCCGCTGCCCTTCCAACCGGTGCCCAAGCACNNGCCGCTGGCCCTCCAACCGGTGTCCGAGCACCTCGTGAAAAAATACCGCAGCCGCACGGCCAGAGAGAATCGCAGGCCCGCTGTAGGGCTCCGTGATAGGAGCGGCGCGCAGGTCGTCGAGGTTCTTTGCCATCGCCACCGTCTCCGCAAGCACCTGCGCCTGCGCGGGCAAATTCCCCGTCGTGTCAGCCTCAAAGGTCTCGTCGCGGAATAAATCCATGCCGTCGGCCGCGCGCGTACGTGCAACCACAATCAACCGCGCAACATGGTTCGGCGCTGCGACCTTGGTCCCATCGCTTGCAACAAAATAGTCAGTCTCATGCGTTGCCTGCAGGATCGCCATGTCATAGAAGATGTGCGGATACGAACGAAATATTCCCGAGATCTCGCGCAGCCGCGACTCCCACGCCGTGCGATCAACCGTCAACTGAGGCTCAATCGCAAGGATGTCGTCCTGAGGCTTCTCCTGCGAAAAATCAGCCGATGCGTCCTCTTCCTTGGCGCGAACCTGTTGCTCCGTCTTCACCTTCTCCAACGCATCCAGCGCCTTTCCATAGCCGCGATTCGTGGCGAACCACAACGAGCGCTCGATGGCCGCGCGATCGTCCGAGAGCGGCAGAGGCAGCGTCGTCAGCGCACTGGTGCGATGCGTATCGTGTGTGTTGTCGAGCAGCGGCGAGCCCAGCCGTATCTGCACATCAGCTGTCCGCGAATGGTTCTCACTCGAGCCGGTGATCGCTCCATACTGAGCATTAATGCTGACACTCTCCGCATCGGCAACCGAATAGCTGAGGAAGTACGGCTTCAGGGCAAGCGACTTTTCACTCTTGTCGACCTTGTCGCTCGCAGAGGCAACCGGCGTGATCGCATTGCCTAGATCAGCGACCGCCCGATGCAGCTCCGTCTCCATCGCCTGCATCAGCACTGGCTCCTGCGCGACAACCGCGGGCTTTGTTTCTGGAGTCGTCTTGTCCGCAGGACCGGCAGCATAGGCCATCGTCGTCGCAGCCAGCGCAAGAGCCGCGAATCGCAGGCTGAAAACAAGGGAACGAGAAGACGATGCGGACGATGAATCGAAACGGGGCGAATCAGAAATGATCAAAGGCAAGCCAGCTTCCGTGGATAGAGCGTGTCGTCCATCGAGTGTATCGAATGTCATGCATCGTTGGCTTAGGAACGATTCCCAATCGATTCCCGCGAAAATCTGCTTGCTCCTTTTACGCGAGAGGCGCAAACTCAAAACACCACAAATCAGCACCTTGCCAAGGATTCCAATGAGCCTGCGTCGACTTGCCCTAGCCGTTGTCCTCAGCCTCCTCCTTCCCTGCAGCCTGACCGCGCGTGCCGCCGAAACACGCGCAGAGCGCGCCGCCAATCTCTATGCTTCGCAGGAGTTGGCCGCCGCTCCCCTGCACAGCAATCTGCCCGACTACTCGCTCTCTCCCGAAGACCTCGCCAAGTCGCAGCACCTCAGCGCCGTTCACGTCACCATGCACTTCATCGACGAGGCCTGGAGCATCATCAGCCTCCTCCTTCTCCTCTCCTTCGGTGTCATCGCATGGATGCGCGACAAGGCAGTCAAGGTCAGCAGCAATCGCTGGGCACAGGGCTATGTCTTCCTTCTGCTCTATCTGATCGCGGGCTTCCTGCTCAGCCTGCCACTCGACCTCTACTCGCAACATCTCTCGCTGAAATACGGCCTCTCCGTGCAAAGCTGGGCAAGCTGGTTTGGCGATCAGGCCAAGGCCTTCGCACTCACCTGGATCATCGGTGGCCTGCTGCTGATGCTGCTCTTCTGGAGCATCCGGAAACTACCGCGCAGTTGGTGGCTCGCCTTCTGGGGGGCGTCGATTCCCATCGTCCTCTTCGGCATCTTCGCCGCACCCTATATCGAGCCGCTCTTCTTCCACTACGAGCCGCTCCAGAAGACCAATCCCGCACTCGTCGAGCAACTGGAGAAGGTCGTCGAGAAGGACCACATGAACATCCCTCCCGAGCGCATGTTCCTCATGAAAGCCAGCGCCAAGCTGACCACCCTCAACGCCGATGTTGAAGGTTTTGGCGCGTCCAAGCGCGTCGTCGTATGGGACACCACCATCGCCAAGATGAAGCCCGACGAGATCGTCTTTGTCTTCAGCCACGAGTCCGGCCACTATGTCCTCAACCACATCGTGCTGGGCATCCTGTTCACCCTCTTCATCCTTCTGGTCTCGCTCTACGTTGGCTACGTCTTCGTCCAGTGGGCCATCGCGAAGTTCGGCACCCGCTGGGGCGTTCCCTCGCAGAATGACTGGGCAGCGCTCGCCGTGCTCCTACTCGCCTTCTCCCTCTTCGGAGCGCTGCTCGAACCCGTTGAAAATACCTTCAGCCGCCACGACGAGCATACCGCCGACATCTACGGCCAGGAGGCCATCCACGGCCTCGTAGCCGACCCGCAGGCCACCGCCAAAGGCGCCTTCGATGTGCTCGGCAAGACCTCCTTTGCCGATCCCAATCCGAGCCCACTCTACGAGTTCTGGACCTACGGCCATCCCTCCATCGGCCGTCGCACCGCCTTCGCCAAGGCCTACGACCCGTGGGCGCCCGGCATGGAGCCGAAGTACTTCAAGAAGTAGCGAGAGCGCACCCATTCGGGCCAGTCGTCGGAACCCATGCGTTTGACCTTCTGTCGTCCGCTCCCTACCCTGAACCTATGGCCTCCGACTGCCTCTTCTGCAAGATCGCCTCCGGCGCAATCCCCGTCACTCGCCTCTACGAGGACGAGCAACTGCTCGCCTTCCCCGACATCAACCCGCAGGCACCCGTCCACATCCTCGTCATCCCCCGGCAGCACTTCGCCTCGCTCGCACACACTGCCCCCGAAGACGCCGGACTGATCGGACATCTGCTCGCCGCCGCCGCCGAGATCGCCCGCCAGCAAAACCTCGCCAAAGGCTACCGCCTCGTCATCAATACCGGCAACGACGGCGGCCAGACGGTCGAACACCTCCACGTGCATCTTCTGGGCGGAAGACACATGGGCTGGCCCCCCGGTTAAGACGAATGACTCACGCCGGGTAACTTTATATTGAGCAAATCTTAACACTTCAAGTAGGGGTTGAGGAGGGGGTTAACTACCTTGGTTCCAACCCCGTTCACCCTCGTTTTGGCCCGTAAGCGTCATTCCTGCTGTCACGAGCGTCCAATGACCAGTGACTTTTCCCGAACCGCCGCTGAGGTTGTTCACCTTGGCCTTCGCACCCTCGCGATCGCCTTCGCATGATGATTTACCGTATCGCTCTGGAGGCGCAGAAGCATGGCAACAACTCTCAAGGAGTCTCTCCCGGCTCCCATACAGGACATCGCGGCTTCCGATAGTGGATCAAATGCAGGACAGCATCAGACGGCAGTCTTTGCCGGTGGCTGTTTCTGGGGCGTGCAGTCGGTCTTTCAGCGCGTCAAGGGAGTCGTCCAGACCACCATCGGCTACTCCGGTGGCGCTGCCGAGACGGCCAACTACCGCACCGTCTGCGGTGAAGATACAGGCCACGCCGAGGCCATCGAGATCCTCTATGACCCTGCCATCGTGAGCTACGGAAACCTGCTGCGCGTTTTCTTCGCCGTCGTGCATGACCCCACCCAACTCAATCGCCAGGGAGCGGACATCGGCACCAGCTATCGCTCGGCCATCTTTTACACCAGCGAGCAGCAGCACCAAGCCGCCGCAGCCTATGTGCAGCAACTCGACGCCGCGCAGGTCTTCGCCAAGCCGATCGTCACGCAGATCGTTCCTCTCGCCGCGTTCTACCGAGGGGAGGAGCATCACCAGAATTACGCGATGAAGAATCCTCATAATCCCTACATCCAGGTGTGCGACATTCCGAAGATCGCCTCCCTTGGACAGCAGTTTCCGGAACTCTTCCAGGAGTATGGAAGGTAAGCGGCGAGCAGATTACCTCGTCGATCCATCCGCTCGACACTTCTATGCGTCTATATATATATCTATGCTTTCAGCAGGAAGTCTCCACCGCTCGAGGACCATCCACTTTCTGTTGAGTGCAGCGCTCGTGATCGCAGCTCCGAGCCTCGGGCAGCAGATTCTCGCCCAGAGTCCTGCGCAGCCTCCCGTCACGCCCGACCAGGCGGCGGCACAGCACCAACCAGCGAAGCAGCCAGGCGCCAAAGCTGCCGCGAGCCCGACCGTCGAAGCTCCTACGTCGGCGGCTAAACCTGCAAGCGCTGGCGAGCAGGCAGCCAGCACCTCTCGACTCAGCCTGAGCCCGATTGCTCCCGCCTCACCCCCCACAGACCTACCCACGGATCGTCCCGTCATCGGGCTTGCGTTGGGCGGCGGCGGTGCTCAGGCCATGACCGAGATTGGCGTTCTCCAGTGGTTCGAGGAGCACCGTATCCCGGTCGACGTCATCGCCGGAACCAGTCTGGGTTCCATCATCGCCGCCCTCTACTCAACCGGCCACACGCCCAGGCAGATGGAAGAGATTATGACCGAAGACTCGGTCAACTCCGTCTTTCGGATCACCCAGGCCTACAGTGCGCAGAACTTCCGCCGTCGCGAAGACAGCCGCGATATTCCCAATGCCGTCACAATCGGCCTCAAGCATGGCGCATCGTTTCGCAACAGCCTTCTCAGTGATACCGGCCTGAACGAAGTGCTCGATAAAGAGTTCCTGCGCTATAACGACCAGACCGACTTCAACAATCTGCCGATTCCCTTCCGCTGCAAAGCGACGGACCTGAACGATGCGCAATCCGTCACGTTCTCGCGAGGCTCGTTGCAGGATGCGGTGCGAGCATCGGCCTCAATCCCCGGCGTCTTCCGCCCATTCAAACTAGATGGACACGAGTATGTCGACGGCGCGATTCTCGAGAATCTGCCCACGCCCGAAGTCAAGGCGATGAAGGCCAACGTCATTCTGGCGGTAAGTATCAAGCTGCAACCCGTAGGCAAAGGCGATCTGAACTCTATCCTCGGCGTGCTGCAGCGCGCGTTTGCGGTAGGAATCGAGAACGATGAGCAGCGCGACCGGAAGCTGGCCAACGTCGTGATCTTTCCCGACGTCGACGGATTCACTGTGGCCGACTATCTGAAAACAACGCAACTGGCTGAGCGAGGTTACGCTGCTGCCGAGGCTGACAAAGCGCAACTGCTGAAATACTCGCTCAACGAATCACAGTGGCAGCAGTACCTGCAACACCGCGTAGCGAGACAGCAAGGCCCCCCGGGCAATGTTCTGCGCGTGAAGGTGCAGGCCCCCAGCAAAGATGTGGAGGCGGAGACCGAACGCCTGTTCGCTCCGTTGGTGAATCATCCCGTGGATACCCATCGCGTGGAGAAGCTGCTCTCGGACCTGCGCAGCGATGGACGCTACGATGCAGACTATGCTGTCGGCTACGACGACAAGTACCCGCGCCAGCCGATCCTGCTGATTACCGTCGACGACAAGCAAACAGGCCCCCCTTTCCTCAAGCTCGGCTTCAATCTGGCCGCACAGAGCGGCGGCGTCACCCGTGCAACAGTCAACACCATTCTTCTGGACCAGGATTTCGGCGGCTATGGCTCTGAGCTGCGCACCAGGATCGACTTCGGATTCTTCACGCGACTCGAGAGCGAATACTATCGCAAGCTCAACATCCATGGTCTCTTCGCTGCTCCGCGTTTGGGAATCACGCGCTCACCCTACTACATCTACAGTGGCAACACGCGATTGTCCGAGCGGCTCGCGCAGTTCTACGGNNGGTCTCGTGGGCTCGGAGATGTGTATAAGAGATGGAGCCGACATCGGCTGGGGCGATGGCAGCACCCAGGAACTACGCGCCGGCTGGCAGTTCCAGGAGGTGCGGTGGTCCACCACCACCGGCTCCGACGGCCTGCCTGATTACCACAATCCCTCGCAAACCGCCCGCGTCCAGTACATCTACGATTCGCAGGACCGCGCCCTGGTGCCACAGTTTGGTATTCGCTCCGTCACCGACGTTGGCTATCTCTACGGCACGTCCGGCAGCCCCAGCACACCCCGGATTTTCAGCCAGATTGAGTTCTCCCGCACCTTCGCAAAGAAAAACATTCTGCTGATGAATATGGAAGGCGGCACAATGCTCAATCGCAACGTGGCACAGCCCTTCCGCTACACGCTGGGAGGCCCTCTGCGGCTGAGCGCGAGCGCCATCGACCAGTACCGCGGCACGGACTACTTCCTCGTGACGCCCGGCTATCTGCGCAGGATCAAGTCTCTGCCCGCACCGCTCAGCAATAGTCTCTACTTTGGCTCTGTCTTTGAGGCGGGGCAGATGCGCTCTCCCGATGGAAACACAATCACGCGCGCCGATCTGTACTTCGGCTTGCTCGCCGAGACGCCCCTCGGTGTGGTCTCGATCGGTCCCGCGATCGGCAATGGCGGAGACCGCAAGCTGGTCTTCACGATCGGAAAATTCTTCTAACCGTTCATCCTCTCGCTGTCCTAGCTCCCCGTGCTCAGCCGCAGCGCCAGCCGCTCCGGCAACTGTGCCTCGCGGATCGCAGCCTGCGCCGCTGCCACATCGTACGGCGTGCGGAAGAAGGTGACTTCCTCCAGCACGTCATCGTAGATGGCGAACGCGGCGCGCCAGTCGCCATCCCGCGGCTGCCCCACCGCACCCGGATTGATGAGATGCCGTGAGCCCGGCGGCACCGCCTGCGTCACATATTCCGTCGTGTTGCCGCGCGGCTCCGCGTACACCGGACGATCTTCCGCCCAGTCGTGCGCTCGCTGCGAGAAGCCACCCTGCACATGCGTGTGGCCAAAGAAGGTGATCTCCGTCTCCATCCGCTGCAGCGGAGTCCACGCATCCCTCATCGAAGCAATGTACTGGTCTTCATGCAGCGGTGATCCGTGCGCGCACATAGCGCGGTCGCTGGCGCGAATCGGTCCCATGGGTACTGCGCGCAGCCACTCCCGGTTATCCGGCCGCAGATGCAGCCGTGTCCATGCAGCAGCCTGCGCAGCCACCGGGTTAAAGCCCTGCGAGCTGGTCAAACCGCAACACACGCGATCATGATTCCCGCGCACATGAATCGTAGCCATTGGCCGAAGCAGGTCGATCACCTCGTTCGGCCGCGCCCCATAGCCCACCACATCGCCCAGGTTCCAGACCTGATCGAATCCCCCGCCAGCGTGGTCCTGCGCTACTCCGAGGACAGCCTCAAGCGCGTGTAGATTTCCGTGGATGTCCGATACAACGAGCGCGCGCATAAACGGCCGACCTGCAGAGCATTAGATTCCCGAACGCACCATAGTAGCAAGTGGGAGCTCGCGCGGCGTCGTCATCGTGGGTGCCGAAGCCAGCAAGCTTCGCGTGTACGGATGCTGCGGCCGTGTCAGTACCTGCGTCGCACTGCCCTGCTCGACGATCTCCCCGCGGCGCATCACGGCCACCCTGTCCGCCACCTGCGCAACCACCGCCAGGTCGTGCGAGATGAACAGCATCGACAGTTCATGTTCACTCTTCAACTGCTTGAGCAGCGCAAGAATCTGCGCCTGCACCGTGACATCCAGCGCCGTCGTCGGCTCATCGGCAATCAGCAATCGCGGCTTGTTGATCAGGGCCATCGCAATCACGATCCGTTGCCGCTGCCCGCCAGAGAACTGGTGCGGATAGTCGTTCATGCGGAGTTCCGGATCGGGCAGCGCGACCTCGCGCATCGCCGCCAGCACACGCTCGCGGACCTCGCGCCGTGCCGTCCTCGGAGCATGCGCCAACAACGCCTCCGCAATCTGCCGCCCCACCTTCATCACCGGATTCAGCGCCGTCATCGGCTCCTGAAAGATCATCGCCATCGATCTGCCGCGATGCCGCCGCATGGCCTCTTCGGGCAGCCCCAGCAGGTCGTCCGTCACTCCATCCGCGCGCACCAATTCAATCCTTCCGCTCACCGCTGCACTCGGCGGAAGCAGTCGCAGCAACGCCAGCGACGTCGCGGATTTACCTGACCCTGACTCCCCTACCAGCCCCAGCGTCTCACCCGGAGCCATATCGAACGACACGCCGCGCACCGCCTCCTGCTGCGAGAACGCAATGCGCAGATCCCTCACCGACAACAACGGTGTACCCAGCAGCGGCGAAGCCTCGTTATGTCCAACCAACGTCACCTTCCGAGCATAGCGGATCGGCAACTCCAGCACCCCATCACTCCACCACCTGCAGCCCGGCACCGCCGTTATTGTCCCACACCAACTCCGGCTGTGGCACACACTGAGCTCCATCATGCGGAGTCGCCAGGGAAACGCCCTTCACCCCGCCGCGCTCCTCCGCCGCCGACGTCGGAGCTATCTCCATCAGCGTCTCCCGCACATTCGTCTGCTCGAACTGAGGTAGATTCAGCGACATCTGCAGCACCCGCCACTGGCCATTCTGGGCCTGCGACGCAACAGCACAAGCCAGCAGCGTTGCCGACAAAAGCCCCGCCATGCCTCGCCTGCTCACCACCGCTGCCTCCACTCCCAACGACTTCAGTCTATTCCGATGCACAATTGGACGGCACAACAGCGCAAACGTCGCTGCATATCGCGCGTCCACATCCGCCCGGCGCTCATCCAATCCCAATGGCCCACGCGCTTCGCCTCTCCGTGCTCGACCAGTCCCCCGTCCCCGCAGGCTCCACCCCTTCGCAGGCGCTCGCCAACTCCCTCGACCTCGCCCGCCACGTCGACCGCCTCGGCTACACCCGCCTCTGGTACTCCGAGCATCACGCCATGGACCTGCTCGCCTGCACCGCGCCCGAGATCCTCATCGCCCGCGCCGCCGCCGAGACCACCCGCATCCGCGTCGGCTCCGGCGGCATCATGCTCCCGCACTACTCCGCCTTCAAAGTCGCCGAAGTCTTTCGCACCCTCCACGCCATGTTTCCCAACCGCATCGACCTCGGCATCGGCCGCGCTCCCGGCGGCGGACAGCTCGAAGCCTATGCCCTCCGCCGCAACCGCAAGGCCCCCGTGCCCGACGACTTCCCGCAGCAACTCGCCGAACTCCGCGCCTTCCTCCACCCCGAACGCTTCCCCGCGCTCCCGGCTGAGCCTCATGCCTTCGCCAACATCCGCGTCGCACCCGACGCCCCCGGCGCCCCCGACATCTGGCTGCTCGGCTCCTCCATGTGGTCCGCCGTCACCGCCGCGCAGCAGGGCCTCCCCTACGCCTTCGCGCACTTCTTCTCGCCCATCCAAACCCGTCAAGCCATCGAGTACTACCAACAAAACTTTGTCCCCTCCGCAAACCGGATTAGCAGTGGGCTTCAGCCCACTGAATCTCAATCCACCACAGACTCGGGCTTTAGCCCTGGCCCAAACTCAGACGGCCGCGCCGCCCCCGAAGCCACCCTCGCCATCGGCGTCATCTGCGCCGAAACACAACAGGAAGCCGACCACCTCCACGCCTCCGTCCGCCTCCTCCAGCGCCGCATCCGCATGGACGACCGCCGCCCCGTCGCCACCCCCGAAGACGCCCTCCGCGAGCTCGAAGCCCGACCCACCGCACCTAACCCAACGATCCCCTTCACCGCCGGCAGTTTCGACGCCCCCGAAGACAACGAGTGGCCCCGCTACATCGTCGGCACCCCCGACCGCGCAGCCAACCAACTCCGCAACCTCGCCAAAGAACTTCACCTCAACGAACTCATCATCAACACCATCACCCACTCGCACGAAGCCCGCAAACGCAGCTACACCCTCCTCGCGGATGCCATGGGACTTCCGCACGAAGAACCCTCCAAAGCCATCGCAGTCTGATCGTGAGCTCTACGCTCTGACTCTCCTCATCCCCTGCCTGGGTTACGCCTGACCTCGCGCGAATCGAATCTGATTCACATCTCGCCATCACTTCCACTCCCTACAAGCACGCTTCTCGGAAACGATCTTCACCAGCACATTCTCCGTCCACACCCTCGCAGGAATAAACTCGTTCCTAAGAATGACCCACGAAGTTGACATCCTCATCGCCGGTGCCGGACCCGCAGGCTGCGCAGCGGCCTACGACCTCGCCCACGCCGGCAGGCACGTCCTGCTGCTCGACAAGCGCAACTTCCCGCGCCACAAACCCTGCGCCTGCGGCCTCACCCGCAAGACCCTCAAGGCCCTCCGCTACTCCGTCGACCCCGTCGTCGAGCGCGTCTGCCACGAGATCGTTCTCCAACAAGCCACCGATCCCAACTCCCCCCGTCCGCGCAACTCCGAAGTCCGCGTAAAAACCCGCAACCCCATCTGCGCCATGGCCGTCCGCGAGCGCTTCGACAACTTCTGCCTCCAGCAAACCCTCCTCGCCGCGCGTCAGGGAGGCAGCATCGAGCTCCGCAAGATCGACCGCATCGCCGCCCTCCGCGAATCGCCCGACTC
Source organism: Granulicella sp. UBA5172 (assembly GCA_002413385.1). GTDB lineage: Bacteria > Acidobacteriota > Terriglobia > Terriglobales > Acidobacteriaceae > Granulicella. The sequence goes on along the minus strand of DHWW01000102.1, from coordinate 22,007 downwards.
CATCGAGTTCGACATCATCACCTCCCGCGGCCTCGAAACCCTCCGCGCCCCCATCCTCATCGGTGCCGACGGCTCCAACGGCCAAACCCGCCGCCTCTGCCACGGAGCCCAACGCCCGCCGTCCGCGCAGGACGACGACGGTTTTGCGCTCGAAGCCACCGTCCCCTACACTCCTCTCCCCGCAACCCTCCCCGGCGGCACCGCTCCCCACGACCTAGTCTTCGACTTCGCCCCGCTCCCCGGCGGCTACGGCTGGCTCTTCCCCAAGGCCGACCACATCAACATCGGCGTAGGAGCCTTCGCCCCCGCGGCCGGCGCATCTCACGCTCAGATCAAGCAAGTCACCCGCGCCCTTCTCCTCGACTACGCGCAACAAAAGCTCGGCGTCACCACCCTCGCGCACATCACCGGCCAGCAACTCGGCATGGGCGGACACAACTACATCCCCCGCGGCCGCGTCCTGCTCGTGGGCGACGCCGCCGGTCTCGTCGACCCACTCACCGGCGAAGGCATCCACTCCGCCATCGTCAGCGGCCAGGCCGCCGCCGCCGCCATCCTATCCAACTCCACCAACATCGCCGCCACCTACGCTCGCAAACTCACCCCACTGCAAGAGACGCTCGCCTTCTCACACCGCGCCGCCCGAGCCTTCTACGCCCAACCCGAGCGCGGCTTCAAAGCCATGCGCTTCCGCGTCATGCGCTCCCTCATCTTAAAAACCTACGCCGACGGCCTACCCCACACCCGCCTCCTCACCGCCCTCGCCAAACTCACCACCTAGCAATTTCGATGACTCTCTGCGCTAGTCGAACCGCGGCAGATGCTCCACATCGCCCACAGGCACCGGCTCCGTCGGCCCACCGGCCTTCACCCACGCCTTGAGTCCGCCCTGGATCACCTTGGTCGCACAGTTTTCCTGCTCCAGCATCCGCGCCACGCGCATGCTCGTCGCCTCGCGCGCGCACGAGCAATACAGATAGATCTCGCACTCGGGCTGCATGAACGCGCGCAACGCCTCCAGCTCTTCCTTCAGCCGGCTGGGTTCTATGCGGATCGAGTCCTTGATCCGCAGCATGCCCGGATCGTAGTACCCATGCGAACGCACGTCCGCGATGATCATCAGGCGGTCGTGCGTCGACGTGCGAAGGCGTTCAAACAGGTCAGCAGCAGCAATCTTGTCGATCGCTGAAAATCGTGAATCGCGCAGCGAGTTCAACACCAGCCACAGAATATAGAGCACAAGGATCGCACCCATCGTCGCAGCTGTGATATGGCCAACGCTCTGGACCGATCGCACCAATTCACGCAGAAACGGCGCGAACAGAAATCCAGCGAGAATCCACCCAGCCGTATACAACAAAACGCCCAGGCCATCGAGCGTAAGGAATCGCCGCAGCCTCATGTTGAGACTCCCCGCCAGCGCAGCCGCGACCGTCGACAGGCCCGGCACGAACTTCGCAACCAACAGCGTCTTCGATCCCCGTTTGTAAAACGATCGCGCCGAGCCAAAAATACAGTCCTCGGGATTGAGGCTGAACCGGCAGATCCCCGTCAGCAGCCACCACCCCGTATAGCGTCCTCCGAGGTACATCAGCGTGTCGCCCGCCAGCGCCGATCCCCACGCGCAGAGCATCACCACACCAAGGTTCAGCGATCCACCATGCGCCGCCGCGCCCGCCGTCAGCAGCACCACCGACACCGGCAGCGGCAGACCACAACACGTGACGAAGAGAGCGATCGACGTCACCGCATAGCCATGGTGCACAATGACGCCCAGTAGGTTCATCGTCGGACATCTCCCATGGGTCTCACCCTATTCTACGTAGCCGTTACCCCTTGGATGCAGCCCACGGTCAGCGCGTCGCTCGACTCAAAACTGCAGCCGGACTCCCAACTCAAGTTGCCGCTCACGACTCACGCCCGTGGTCGACGAACTCGGCGTCCCAAACGGCATCGTCGCAGTCAAACCGCTCCGTCGCAATCGCCGCTGCATCCTGAAAGATCAGCGGAGTCGGCGCGCCATCACTGACCGGCGTGCCCAGCAGGAACGCGCGCGTTTGCACGCTGGAGATATTCTGCTCATTGAGCAGGTTGAAGGCTTCGGCAAACGCATTCAGATGAAGCCGCGGCCCCGCGCGAAACTCGCGGCTCAGGCGCAGATCGACCTTGCCCAGCGGTGCCAGCCGTAGCGTATTGCGGCCAATCGTCGGCAGATACGTTGCTCCGCCTGACCCATTGATAGAGTCGCGCCCACCGCTCACATGTGGTCCGCCAAAGATTCTGTAGCTATAGGGCCGACCGCTGCCGCCACTGCCAATCGCCGCAGCGCGCCAACCATCCAACACCAGGCGCACCACCTTCGGACCTCGGCTCACGCTGACCCCATACTCCAGACTGCCCACGAAGCGCTCCGGATACTGCTGGTTCGACAGCCCCTTGTCATAACCGTTGTGGAAGGGATCGAACTGCCCGTCGTGCCCCGGTGTCGCTGCACCCTGCGGCGCATAGTCGATCGCTCGCGAGAAGGTATAACTGCCATGCAGCGCAAGCGAGTGCAGCCCCTTCCACCGCAGGCCATTCATCCGCGCCTCCGCGGTGAACGCGTGATACGTCGCGTTCGAATTCGAAACCAGCGCCGTCACCGCGCCAAACTGCGAGATCGGACGCTGATCATAGAGCGGCACCTCAAAGGTCTGGCCGCTGTGCAGGCCCGGATGCCCGTCGCCGCCCTGCAACACGTAGCTCACCATGCCCGTCGATGGCGAGATGTTAATGTCCGTGCTGCCCGGGAGCTGCGTCGCCAGCGCCATCGAGTACGCCGCCCGCACACTCGCTCGCCTCCCCACCTCACGCTCCAGCGAAACCGTCGCACGCTGCACCATAGGCACCCGGTAGTTGCTGGCAAACACCATCGCCGACGTCGTCTGTGCCACTGCCGCCGGAGGTGCCGAAATGTAGTCGCACGGATAGCCAAAGCCCTGTTGCACCGCCGTCACCTGCGGGCACAACGTGATCGTCGTTGGCCGGATCCGGATGCGAGTCGTCGTTGTGGCGAGCGCCGTATCCGTAAGCGCGGCGCGCACGGTTGCCCCCGGGAGGTGGCTGAAGAACACGCCATATCCCAGATGCATCGTAAACAGCGAGCCGTGCTTCGGCGACCACCGCGCCGGCANNGCCGTCGCTCCGTGAATTGCAACTCCGTTGCTGGTCTGATTCAGCGCCGCGATAGCCGCGTCCAGCTGCGGATTCGCTGTCTGCGGTGTCGGCAACAGCGTGTAGTCGTAACGCAGTCCAACCGTCATCGTCAGATTCCGGCTCACCTGCATCGCATCTTCGACGAAGCCCGCGATGTTGTGCGTAACAAACTCCGTGGACGCGTTCCCGAAGCTCTGCGTGAAGCTGCGAAAGCAAAAATAGTGCACCGTTGCCACAATGCTCGGACACCCTCCATTCGGATACGCATTCACGTTGAAGGTGTAATCGGTAATCCAGTCGACCAGGCCGCCAGCCTTCCCATTCGTGATCCCACTGTCGTAGCTGAACGCCCCCTCCCTTCCGCTCAGAGAGTCGATCCGGTCGTGAATGCGGCTCCAATCCCCACCGATCATCAGCAAGTGTCGCCCGAAGTGCATCTGCAGAGAATCCGCCAGCTCAAAGCGCAACTCATCCGGATACGCGCTATTGCCTCCATTCGCTCCGCGAGCAAGGCTGGTCGGCGTTCCGTACGAGAATCCATTGGGTGCAATCGAGACCTGCGGAGCGTAGCCGCCCGGCCCAATCGTCGGCTCCTGTGCCAGCGGCGCATGCGGCATCTGGTAGTCAAGATCATGCGCTACCTGCACCCGCACCTCGTTGTTCATGCGAGCGGAGAACATATGCAGCCAGCGCGCGCTGCCCACATCGACATGCACCACGCTGTCCCCCAGGCTTCCCATTCCACGCGCCACCACAGCCGACGAAGCCTGCCCCAGCGCCGCGCCCCGCGGCGAATCGAACCGGTTACCCGAGTACATCAGCGTGATGCGGTCCCGCATCGTCGGCGCCCCATCCAGCCGCACCGATCCCTGCACACGATACGCATGCCGCGTTGTCGTCCCCGTCAGGCTATCCAGATAATTCAACGCCGCATTCGTTGCCGCACCGCTCACGCCACGATTACCCAACAGCGCCGTCTGCATCGGCGACAGCGCGAAGAAATTCGCCAGCGCGGGAGTGGACACAATCGCGTCGTTACGCAGCTGAACTTCGAGCGACGCAAACAGCGAAAGCGGAACACGCGTATATCTCATCCCCGGGTGTCCACCTTTCTCCCGGATCAGCGGCAGCCCTGCCGAGCCACCAAACTGCACCCGCGAGCCCACCGGCTTCACCGCCTCGCTCGTCACCACGCCATCGCGGTAGTGTGTCTCGATGGAAAACGGATTGGTCGCCCCCCATGCGCTCTCACGCGTCAGCAGAAAGGCGTTGCCATGCAGCTGCGTGCTGGCTGCGCGCGACACAACCGCAAGCCCTCCAACCATCCCATATTGCGCAGAGAAGTTCTTCGTCACCATGCGGAAGTTGCGCACCGAGCCCTGGCTGTAACTCGCCCCCGACCTCGCACCACCCGTCGCCGAACCCCTTGGCCCCGACCGAAAACTTTGCTGCCCCGACAGCCCATCGATCGAGAGGGAGCCCTGGATTGCGGACAGCCCGGCATAGCTCAGTCCGCTCGCCGCCTCACCGTCGCCGCTGCTCACCGTGCTCGCAGGATCATCCGCATCATCCCCCGTGCTATCGCCAGCCGCGCTCGTCGATGATGCTTCATTGGTCTCCGAATCCAGCTCTGCCAGGTCCTCCCACTGGCGCGATGCCACCGGCAACACCCCCAACTCCGACTCCGTATCGAACGACGCCATCGTCAGCCCCGGCCGTCCCGCACCCAGGAGCGCACGTGTCGACGCCGGAGGCCCCAGCGTCAGCATCACCTCCGCAAGATCGCCTCCCTCAAGATCCAGCGTCGCCACCGCCGTCCCGCGATCCNNACGTCGCGCTCCACCGCAAGGTCCGTCGACGTCAGATGAATCGCCGCGCTGGCCGCTCTGCACGTGTGCGGATACAGCCCGCACACCGCCGTAATGTGTCCGCGAATCGCACCATCCACAGGCCCCTGCGCCAGCATCATCGCGCTGCCTGCCACCAGCATCCCCACGTGCGCCCACACCCGCACCCACTTCGCCCCGCGGACATACCTCGTCGAAGCAAGCGTTGCCGGCGGTTTGGCGGCCTTGGCCGCAGCGTAGTAGACAACTTCAACCAACAGCCGAACCCCGCCCCGGGTAAGGCCGGAGCTCCTGAAGCGCAGTGGGAGTGACTGATTACACGCGCGACTACCCAACATCATCGGCAGCCAAAACGTGCAAAAGATGTATTTAACCCTAGCGAAAAATGACCAATTTAGGAAATCGTACCCCAAATCCACTCCGGGAAGCACCCGCCAAAGAAAAAGGGTGGCAGCCGAAGCTGCCACCCACTCAAAACCCTGTAAAGGGAAGTTGAAGGTTAGAACGTCACATGCAGCGCCATCGTGATCGCGCGGTTGCCGCCAATCGTCCCCGTCACAGAGCCAAAGTTCGCTCCGTTGTTCGGAGCACCCCCTATCGTCGTCGGAATTGCGATCGATTTACCCGTTCCCGTGTGGTACGGCAACTGGTCCAGGTTGGTCAGCGCAGACTGCTGATCGGCCGTCGCCGGGCTGGCCGCAATTTCTCCGTACTGCAGATAGCCCAGCGCGCAGTTGCCGTAGGCATCAGCAGCATACGCCGAGGCGGAGCAACCGAAGTTCTGGCGAATCTGTGTCTGGTTCTGCGGAACGTCCAGGCTGGTCGTATTCGTTACGTTGAAGATATTGAACTCATACAACACCGCGATCCTCTGCGTCGGATGGAAGCTCTTCCGGAACGAGATATCCAACCGCTTCTGCATCGCCTGGCGGAAGATATTACGCTGGTTGTTCGGTGCGAAGTCCGTCTCATAGATATCCACTGGATCGCCCTCACCACCCATCGCCGCCGTCGGAACACCGTTGGTGCCCGGAGCCACGTAGTTGATCGCAATCTCGCTCGGATCGATCGCCGGATAGAACTCGCCTCCGGGACCGCGGAAGCTACCCGGGTTGCCGGTCAGTGCCTTCGTCTTCGCATCCTTCGGATTCTTGATCGGCAGCACCGGGTTCATCAGCGTCGGATAGTTGCCGAAGTTAAGGCTGCCGACCGCTCCATAGAACTCGTAAAGCGAGTACGGCTCGCCGCTCTGCAGCACGCCCAGTCCCGTCAGGCTCCAGTCATTCGTTGCATACGCAAGGAGTGAATGCTCCGGCGCATAGTTCGGCAGTTGAAACTGGAAGTTCGCCGTCGTTGTGTGCGTCCGGTCGAAATCCGACGAAGCATACGAGTCGCGCAGCTTGTTCGGATTGTCACCCGTGAAGAACAGCCCGATGTCGCTCTGCTCATCCAGCGCATGACCCCACGTGTAGCTCACGCCACCCTGGAAGTGATGCGACAGTCGCTTCTCCACATGCACCTGTAGCGAGTCATACGCGGACACGCCCACCGCCTTGAACAGCGCCGCATTCGGGCTGTAGCCAACATACGGTGCACGGAAGTCCGTGTTGCCGCCGTCCGGAGTGTCCCACGGCTCGCTCGCGATCGCGTTGTAGTCGTCATACCCGTAGGGGTCTGTCGTAAGGCTGTTCTGGTTCAGCACCTGGAACCCGTACGTCGACGTCTCTCCGTGAATCGGGTTGCTCGCCGTCGCGATGCCCGGCTCGTTGAACGGAATCGGAATCACGGAGTGCCGCCCGCGGTTGCCGCTGTAGCCAATCGTGATCGCAAGATCATTCGTCGGCTGCCACTGCACGTTCAACGCGAAGTTGATCGTATAGGGCAAAACGTTGTTCTTGTCATATGCGCCGAAGTTCAGTGGCTGGTACGCCAGGCAGTCCGTGTAGTTCGCCTGGTTGTCTTCCGCACCGCAGCTCGGCCCAAACCCCGGACTCAGCGTGCCGGTCAAACCATTGGAGCCGCTCGGTCCAGACCCCAGCACATTCTGCAAAGCCGTTTTGATCGTGCTCGGATCGGAGGTCGGCTCAATGTACGTGCCACCCTGCGCAACAGGAGTAAATGCATTCCCAATCGGATTGGCAAGCGTTGTACCCGTGCCCGTCACATAGCTCGCCAGCGGCGCGGACTCGGTCGCGCCGAACGGTCCGCCAACGCCGCTGCCCGCAGGCTGCGACAGGTAGGTAAACAGTTCGCCGCGGTCATAGTAGATCCCCGCGCCGCCGTTGATCACCACCTTGTTGCTGAACCGCTTCGGAGAGTACGCGAATCCCACGCGCGGAGAGATCCCCCACTGCCGCCCCGTCAGCGTCGAATCCGTCGTGCCCTGCGTCGGGTTGTACTTATTGTTGCCCGCAATCACAAATCCCGAGTTCGTCACATTGAAACCCGTCATCGCGTCACCCGACACGCTGTAACGGCTCGGATCGAAGTTGAACATGTTGCCATACTTCTCCGTCAACCCGCCGTGGTAGTCATACCGAACGCCCGCCGTAATGCTCAGGTTCTGCAATGCCTGCCACTTGTCCTGCGCATAGCCGGCAATCTCGTTCGAGCGGTAGTAGCGGTTCGCAGTGTTCCGCCTGCTCACTGGATCGATCGTCTCCAGCACGTTCGACTTCCGCACGTTGCCTTGCAGGAAGTTGGCGAAGCCGTTGACCTGGACATCCGGAATTTCCTGGCGGTTGTTCTCAATGTTCAGCTGCGTATAGCTGTATCCGCCACCCAGCACCAGCGTATGCTTACCCAGCGAAAGAATCACGTTCGTCGAAGGGTTCAGCCGGTTCTGGTAGTAGCCAGTATTCACAAACGCACTCGCCGGCCCTACCGATATCGCAGGCGCCGAAGAGTTGTCGTTGGCAAACTGATTCAGTGTCAGACCCGCCAGCGTGCTGGTTTGAATCTGATTCGACGGAACGCCTGCGTCAATTCCGTACCCTGCCCCCAGCGTCGGATCCGCCGCCAGCGTCTGCGTGTAGTAGCTGTACGATCCCATGCGGTCAAAGCCCAGCCGCTGCTCCCAGTTCACCCTGCTGCCAAGCGTGATCGTGTTATCGATCGCGAACACCTGCGCCCCATTGTTCTGGGTCACAGGGAACCCGCCGGTATCCGAGAACCCATACGGCTTGTTCACAGGATCAGTCTGGTAGTAGTACTTCAACGAAAGCCGGTCCGCCTTGGTTACGTCGTAGTCCATGCCCGCCGCCGCCTGGTCCGCAATCAGCGTCGCAGTCCCCGGCAGCGTTACGTTCGGCACGCCAAAGGCATACGCCGCCGAAGTCTGCGCCGAAGGAATCAGGTACTGACCATTCGGCAGTTTCGCATTCATCAGTGCAAACGCAATCGGATCGATCGACGCTCCGCCAAGTCCTGAGCCGTCACTCGTATAGCTGTTCGCCGCTGCATTCAGGCCAGCCACCGAGCGATCATCCGTCAGCCCGCTCGGCACCGTCAGCTGCGACAGGCCCGTCGCCTGATCGCTGTTGTAGCGGTGCTGATACGCAACAAAGAAAAATAGCTTGTTCTTGAAGATCGGCCCTCCCAGCGCCCCTCCCGCCGACCAACGGTGCAGCGCCGGATTCGCAAGGTAGCCCGGAAACGCTCCAACTCCGATGTTCGAGAGCTGGGCCTGCTGGCCAAAGAAGAACGGCGATGCATTCATGGAGTTGTTCGCAAACGACCCATACATCTGCCCATGAAACGTATTTGTGCCGCTGTTGGTGTTCGCATCAATCTGCGCACCGCTCGTCGCACCCTGCTGCGCGTCATACATCGACGTGTTCACACGCAACTCCTGCAGAAACTCCGGAGGAGGAGAAGGCAAGCTGTTACCGTTCGATCCATACACCGACGTGCCCACACCCACCGCGCCGCCCACCGGCGTGCTCTGTCCAATGTTGAAAGCATACCGCTGCGAGTTCGATCCGCTCGAACTCTTGCCATTGAAAAGATTCGTCGCATCCACGCCGTTCACCTGGAACGTGTTCGACGTATCGCGCTGCCCATTGGCCCAGATCGGCTGGTTGCCCAGGCCCGAGTTCGTATCCAGGTTGCTCAGCAACTCCGCGCTCACGCCCGGCGAAAGCACGGCCAGTCCCGTAAAACTTCCCGTCGCCGACGGCACCAGCTGAATCTGATCCTTATCCAGCGTGTAGCCATTGGTGTCATCGGTCGCGTTCAGCAGCGGGTTCGCCGTCACCTCCACCGATTGTGAAATCTCACCCACCTTCAACTTCACCGTGACCGTCTTTGCCTGTGCTTCCTGCACCCCGATTCCAGCCAGCACCGCTGTCTCGAAGCCTGCATGCGTGGCCTGCACTTTATACGTACCGACAGGCAGATTGAAGATCTGGAAGAAGCCATTCGATCCGGACTTCGTACTCCGAGTCAATCCGATACTGGCGTCGGTCACGGTAACCTCTGAGTCGGGAACAGCCGCGCCTGAGGCGTCCAGCACGGTTCCATTCAGAGAACCAAGAGTCTGCTGCGCCTTGGCGACTACGGCAGAAGTGAGGGAGAAACAGAGCAACAACAGCGTGAGGACTTTACGCATTTAAATGACTCTCCTGAAGATTCTTACAGTGGTGTTGATAGATCGGTGTCTGGGTGGGCCCAAAACTAGGTCGACTCTTGTCTGAAAGCAGAAACACTCACTCCGAAGAATGTGCGCATCACCATGCGCCTCAAGTACAAGGTCTGTGAATACTATGAATGTACATCATGTCGGGACTGTAAATATCGAATATCGCCATAGAATCCGATATTCGCGACGTCAAAATCCTTGCCTTATCCCCAAATAGCAGGGCGATGGCCGAAGCCATCGCCCTCATTGTTTCGGGTTGCAAGCCGACTAGAAAAGGAACTTCACACTCACCTGCAACTGGCGCGGAGTGTAAAGAAATCCGCTCGAGTTAGAGTTATTAGCCGCTCCGAACCGCGCTGTTCCCGTCCCCGCCACACCGTTCTGGAATGTTGCTGTCGCAACGTTCCCCGTGGACTGCAGAGCGTAGGCCGTCGTGGTCAGGCCCGTCACGTTCTGGTGGTTATAGACGTTGTATAGATCGACGCGTCCCTCCAGGTGATACCGCTCGGTCAGCGCGATCTGCTTCTGCAGACGTACATCCTGCACCAGGTCCCGAGGATACTTGTAAGTGTTGCGCCCAATTTGCGGAATGAAGCTCGTTCCACCTGCACCGTTCCAACTGCTGAATAGAGCCGAAGACGACGCATAGCCACTGAGCGACGCCGAATACGGCAGACCGCTCTGAATCTGGAATGCGGTATTCAGGCTCCAGTCATTCGCCACGTAGCTCAGCCAGTTCTTCTTCTCCAGATTCGGGAAGTTGTACAACGCGTAGCCCGCAATGCGATTGGGCACGTTGTAGTTGGAGTTCCCGTAGTTGACCCGTAAATTCCCATTCGGGTCGTACTGGTTGTTCGCCGTGTTCGTGGCCTGCGCATTCTGGTTGTAGTCCAGCGCATGAGAGAACACGTAGTTCACATCGAACTGCAGCGACTTCATCGAGCGGTTCTGCAACTCAAATGCAACCGCGTTGTAGCTGGAATTAATATTGCTCCTCACCTCCGTAATGCTGGTGAAGTTCGTATTGAGGTAGCTGGTGTACTGCGGAACGACAAACTGTGTCCCAGGCGTCAGCGGGCTCTTGCCACTGGCGTCCGGAGCAATCGTGATCGTCGTCGGCACCATCGTCGCCGGATTCAAATTGACATCAACAAAGTTGGGCAACTCGCGTCCCAGCGCGCCCAAATAGCTCACCGACAAAATCGTTCCGCGGTTGATCTCCTGCTGCACGATCATGTCGAACTCATGCACCATCGGGTTCTGCAGGTTCGACGCCAGGTAGTACGACGCCGGCTTCGGAGGATTCGCCGTTCCAATTACGTTCGGGAACACCGGAGCGCCCGCCGCATTCGGTTTCAACGTAGACACGTACTGACCAAGTGGGCTGCCCGTATTCAGCAGCACATTCAGCAGCACGCCATTCGTAATGCGCCCGTAATACATGCCGTAACCACCGCGCAGCACCGTCTTACCCCTGCCATACACGTCGTAAGCAAAACCCACGCGAGGTCCGATGTTGTTCTTGTCGCTCGGTGCATTCGTCAGGCTGGTATATGGAGTAAAGGTGAGCGTACCCACCGTCGCCGGTGCCGTCAGCTTTGCGTTCGCTCCCGATCCCGGCAGCACTTCATAGTCGTAGCGCACACCCAGCTCGAGCGTCAGCCGCGGATTCACCTTCCAGCTATCCTCGCCGAACACGCCGTAGTCAAACGTCGCGACATCGAATACCGGAGGTCCAAAGCCCTGCGCAAACGACGAGTAGCAGGGATAGTTGCCCACCGCGCTCGTGATCACTCCAGTCGTTGCATTCTTGGTCGCCGCCGAAAGCGCCGTGCTGTTGCAGCGATCGTTCGCAGCGCCTTCGCTATTCAAATCCGAGAAGAAGTTCCCCACGTAGCCATAGCTGATAAACCCGTTGCTCTCATAGGTGTTATTGATCAAGTCGTAGTTGTGTACGGAGTCAAGGCCGAACTTGAAGCTGTGATTCCCCTTCGTGTAGTACAGCGTGTCGCCAACCTGCCACTTGCGCTCATCCGGCAGCGCCTTGCGATAGGAGTAGTACGGCGATCCCATAAAAAATCCGCTCGATGTTGCCAGCGCAACCTCTGGAATATTTGTCGGCCCGCCCGCGCCCACCGTGCCCACAAGATTCTTCAGCGTGTAGGCGCTGAACGGCTGCTGTCCTTCAGCGTTCAACTCGCGACCGTACTGGTACAGCAACTCATTGCTCAGACGACCGCTGATCAGCGTCGTCAACTTCGCCACGCCGTAATCCAGCTTCACGAAATCTGTTCCAAACGTATCCACCGCATAATTATTCGTGGCCTGCGTCTGCACGCCACCCGGCGAGTCCCAGCGCAGGCGGTTGTACAGCAGGCTTACATGATTCTTGCTGCTGATCTGGTAGTCCAGCTTCGGTAGATTGACTTCCTGATCGCCCGTGCGCGGCACCGAGCCCAGATCCGTCAGCGTGTTCACCAGCTGCGCACCGTAGTTCGTCGCCGCTGCGTCGTACGACACGCCTTCACGCGCAGCCAGCGTGCAGGTCTGGCTATCGATCGTGTAGTTCTTGTTTGACGTCGAACTGCCCGAGAGATATCCGGTCGCCAGATCGCACGTCGGCGCTCCAGTAATGCTCGCCAGCGTCGCATCCGGCTGCGTAAAGAATGCCGACGGAGAGTTGGCCTTCGCCGTTCCGGGGAAAACGCGGTGGTGCTGGTCGTACGTATATTCCCAGAACAGCTTGTCCTTTATGATCGCTCCGCCAGCAGTAAAGCCCCAGATCTGGCGAGAGTCGATCGGCTTGTATGGAGCCGTCGTAAAGACCGTCGCTCCTCCCGACGTCGCTGCCGTCGTGTTGGTGGTGTAGTCGTTGTATGCTCCCCACTTGCTCTCGCGGTCGTCGTAGTAGGCCTGACCATGAATCTGATTCCCGCCGCTCTTGGTCACCGAGTTGATCACTCCGCCAGCAGCGCGCCCAAACTCCGCGTCGTACACACCCGTGTTNNTACTCTGCGTCGTACACACCCGTGTTCACCGAAAACTCGCGAATCGCTGCCGGAGGCGTCGAATATGCCTCACGCGTTCTTCCGCGCTCCTCCGAGTAATACGCCTGGTTATCGTCCGCACCGTCGATCAGCACGTTGTTCAGAATTGGACTGATACCGCGAATCGACACCAGGCCGAAGCCGTTCGAATCCGAAACCACACCCGGCGTCGCCAACGCCAGGCTCGACCAGCGCAGATTGTTGACCGGAATATTCTCCAGCGCGCGCGTATTCAGCGTCGCGGTATAGGTCGGCGACTCGAAATTCAATACCGGAGCCTCTTCGCTCACCTGAACCACCGTGCTCGCCTCACCCACCAGCAGGTGCGGAATGACGCTCGTCATCTGACCCAGCTGCACCGTCACATTGTTCGCGACATACGTCTGGAATGCCGGTGCCTTCACCGTTACCGTATACGTGCCCGGCTCCAGCAGCGGTGCCTTGAAGAATCCACTCGCATCCGCGGTTAAATGCTGCTCGGCATTCGTACCGTCATTGTGAATCGTCACCGACGCTGCGGGGATCGCCGCGCTCGTCGTGTCCTCCACCGTTCCGGCAATCGCGCCCTGCGTCGATGATTGTGCCGGCATCACGGCAGCGGACGCACTGAATACTGCCGCCATCAGCAGGCGCTTAAAATTCGTGTTCATCATCTGGTTCTCCTGAAGTGTGAAGCTCGGGGTTGATCGAACGCTCTATAGGTTTGTGATCGATTGGCTCTTTTAAACTCTTGTCTCCGTGTACACTCCCACAATCTCGTGAATCAGGGGTTACATCGCTGAAGTACAAGGCCCGTTCGGCCACTGCTAAAACTTGTTTTTTGAAATCAATANNTCCATTACACTGGTAGTTGCGATGTTTATTGATGAAGCAAGAATTCGAGTAAAGGCTGGCGACGGCGGCAATGGCTGCATGGCCTTCCGGCGAGAAAAGTTCGTCCCCCGCGGAGGCCCCTCCGGCGGAGACGGTGGCCACGGCGGCGACGTCCTCATGGCCAGCGCCCTCTCCCACAACACCCTGGTCCACTTCCGCTTCAACCCAGAGTGGAAGTCCCAGCGCGGCGGCCACGGCCTCGGCTCCAATATGTCCGGCTTCGCTGGCGAGCACACCCTCCTCAAAGTTCCCGTCGGCACCCTGCTCTACGACGACGACACCGGCGAGCTCATCCACGACTTCGCTCACCCCAACGAAGAGATCGTCATCGCCCGCGGCGGCCGCGGCGGCCGTGGAAATCAGCACTTCGCCACCCCCACGCACCAGGCCCCGCGCGAGCACGAACTAGGCCGCCCCGGCGAAGCCAAAAACTTCCGCCTCGAGCTCCGCCTCCTCGCCGACGCCGGTCTCGTCGGATTTCCCAACGTCGGTAAATCCACGCTCATTTCGCGCCTCTCCGCCGCCAAGCCCAAGATCGCCAACTACGCCTTCACCACCCTCGAGCCCAACCTCGGAGTCGTTCAGATCGGTGACGCTCCCTACGAGCGTTCCTTCACCGTAGCCGACATGCCTGGCCTCATCGAAGGAGCCCATCTCGGTGCCGGCCTCGGCGTCCAGTTCCTCAAACACATCGAGCGCACCAGCGTCCTCGTCCACCTCGTCGACGTCTCTGACTCCGCCATCACCGCCGAAAGCGCCAAGGGCGAAACCTCCGATCCCGTCAACAACTACAACGTCATCACCGCCGAGCTCAAATCCTTCGATCCCACCCTCGCCGCCAAGCCCACCCTGCTCGTAGCCGCCAAGATCGACGTCGCCAATCCCGACAAGCTCAAGAAGGCTCACCGCCTTCGCCAAGCGCAAAAAGCTCCCGCTCTACAACATCTCCGCCGTCACCGGCGAGGGCATTGAGAAGCTCAAGTTCGCTCTGGCCGATGCCGTCGAACTTCACCGCAGCATCGACCTCAATGCTCCACCCAACACCTCGGCCGCCGTCTCCAAGCCCGCCAAGCGCAAACCCCACTACCAACCACCTGCCCCTAACGCACGCGGCCGCGCCTAAACCGAACCTACCCGCGCTTAGCCCGGAACTTGTTCGCCGTAGCGAACTCCTCGCGCAACTCCGGAGTCCGCAGATTCTCGCGCACGTGCGCCAGTCGCTGCTCCAGCGCCGCCAGCGTAGCCGCAATCGCCTCGGTATTCGTCATCGCAACATCCCGCCACATGCTATACGGGCTTGCCCCCAGCCGCGTCATCTCCCGCAGCGCTCTGCCCCCAATTGCCTGCACCGCCGCCATTCCCTCAGCATCACCGGAATACTTATCCTCCAGCAACGCCGCCAGCGCAGTCGACAGCATCTGCGGCAGATGGCTAACCCACGCGCACACCTCATCATGCCGCTCCGGATCGAGATCGCGCACATGAGCCCCAAATCCCGACACCATAGCCCGCCACTCAACCTCCAACTCCAGGGCCTCAGCGTGAGGAGGAAATGGACTCGCACACGGCGTGAACAGCCACGTCGCACCCTCAAACAACGTAGCCTCAGCCAACGCCGCTCCGCCTGACTCTTTACCCGCCATCGGGTGTCCCGGAAGAAATCGTGCACGCCCTGGCTGATTGAACAGCCTCTCCGCCATCTCCGCAATCTCTCGCTTCGTGCTGCCAACATCCGTCACAAACTGGCTCTCATCCAGTCCGGCAGCCAATCGCTGCATCCAGTCCAGAATCGGCAGCACCGGTGTGGCGAGCACGATCACATCCGCGTCAGTCTCCAACACCGCCTCACGACCAGCCACCGCCCGATCGATCGCCCCGCGCTGCACCGCCGTCTCCAACTCCGCAGCGTTCGCGTCCCACCCCAAAACCTCGCCCACAAACCCATTCGCCTTCAGCGCCAGCCCCACCGACGCCCCCATCAATCCCGTCCCAACCACCAGTACCCGCTCGATCATCGCGCCACTCGCTTGTGCGTAAACGTCCGCGCTTGCTCTCCCGGTTTGCTCGTTCCCGGCTTGTTGGAAGCCCGATAGTCCCCTGCAACCTGCCCATGCCCACGCAGCACATACTTATACGTCGTCAGTCCCTCCAGCCCCACCGGTCCGCGAGCATGAAACTTACTCGTACTAATCCCAACCTCCGCTCCAAACCCGTAGCGGAAACCATCTGCAAATCGTGTGGACGCATTGTGGAATACCCCCGCCGCATCCACCTCCCGCAGGAACCGTTCCGCCGCCGCTGTGTCCTCGGTAAGAATGCTCTCCGTGTGAGACGATCCGTGCGCATGGATATGCTCCATCGCCGCATCCATCGACCCCACCACACCCAGCGACAACGCCATCTCCCCATACTCCGTATGCCAGTCGTCGACGGCCTCCACCTCGACGCCGCGCAGCAAATCGCGCACCGTCGCATCCCCATGTAACGCGACGCCCTTCGCCCTTAGCCGCTCCGCCAGCTTCGGCAGAAACTCCGCCGCAATCTCTCGATGCACCAGCACGGTCTCCACCGCATTGCACGCCGCCGGATAATCCGTCTTCGCGTCCTCGATCACTCGCAGCGCCAACTCCTCATCCGCGCTCTTGTCCACATAGATGTGGCACACACCCTCCGCATGTCCCAGCACCGGAATCCGCGTGTTCGCCTGCACATACTCCACCAGCGCCTTCGACCCCCGCGGAATCACCATGTCCACCAACCCATGCATCCCCAGCAACTCCTGCGCCCGCTCCCGTCCCACCACCAGCGACACAGCGTCCGCCGGCAATCCCTGCGCCGCCAGCGCCTCGCGCAACACCCTCACCAGCACCTTCGCCGTGCGCTCCACCTCTTTGCCCGGCTTCAGGATCACCGCATTCCCCGACTTGATCGCCAGCGCCGCAATCTGCGTCACCGCATCCGGTCGCGCCTCAAAGATCACCGCCAGCACGCCCAGCGGCACGCTCACCTTCGTCAGATCCAGCCCCTCATCCAACTCAATCGCATCCAGCCCTCGCCCCAGCGGATCAGGCAGCGCCGCCACCGACCGCACCTGCTCCACCATCTCCCGCAACTTCGCCCCATCCAGCTTCAGCCGAGCCAACATCGCCGGAGCCAAACTCTCGCCCTCCGCGCAGGAGTCCGCGCTGCAGTCCTCTTCATTTGAATCCAGCAGCTCCGCACCCGCCGCCTCCAGCGCCTTTGCCATCGCCTCCAGCGCAGCATTCCGCGCAGCTTCATCGAGTGGCGCAAGCACCCGTGAAGCAGCCTTCGCAGCCTCCGCAATCGCTCGCGTACTCAACGGGCTCTTGTCCAGCGAGGTCGCCGCCGCGCTCACCGCGCAAACCTCTCCAGCTCAACTCTCTCCAACTCAACCCTCTCCGTCATCGGCGCGAAGTGCGTACCCACCGCCTCGCCCGCAATGATCCTCTCCAACACCTGCGGCGTGCGGCCATTCGCAATAATCACCTGCTTGCCCGCATGCAGCACGATGCGAGCCGACTCCAGCTTCGAAATCATCCCTCCGCGCCCACGCCCGTTGCTCCCCTCCGCCAGCGCAAGAATGCGATCATTGATCGCATCCACGCGCTCAATCACGGTCGCTCCAGGCTCCGTCGGATTGCGGTCGTACAGTCCATCCACATCCGACAGCAACACCAGCAAGTCCCCTCCAATATGCTTCAGCAGCAGCGCCGACAGCTTATCGTTGTCGCCGAAGATCCTCTCGCGCTGCCTCGATTCCATTGGGCGATCCAGCTCAATCGTCGAAACCGTGTCATTCTCATTCACAATCGGAATCACACCCAGCGTCAGCAAAGCGTCCAGCGTTGCCCGCAGATTCGCATGACGCACCGGATCGCGGAAGTCGTCCTCCGTCAACAGCACCTGCGCAATCGGGCATCCGAGCCGGTCGAACGCGTCATCGTACAGCGCCATCAAGCGCGATTGCCCGATCGCCGCACAAGCCTGCACCTGCGCTACCGCCGTCGGTCGCTCCCGCAGTCCCAGCCGCTCCATCCCTAGTCCAATGGATCCGGACGAGACAACCAGCACCTCGATCCCCTGCGCACGCAACGCCGCAATCTGCTCCACCAATCCGCACAACAGGCCCAGTGCGACCCTGCCATCCGGTCGCATGATCACGTTGGTTCCGAGTTTGACCACGATTCGATGCATCAAGCGGGGCACAGCACTCTCCTCATTGGCTCTATGCATGAATCTGCGACACCGCGGGAGCGATCGTACGATCAACAATCGGCGCCAGCCTGCGAAGCTTCTCAACCAGCTGCACAAGCTGCTCCGGAAACAACGACTGTGCTCCATCCGACATCGCCTTATCCGGATTCGGATGCATTTCCATCAGCAACCCATCCGCGCCCGCAGCCACTGCAGCCAGCGCCATCGGTGGCACTAGATCACGCTTTCCAACACCATGCGAAGGATCGCCCAGCACCGGCAAATGCGTCAACTTCTTCAGCACCGGAATCGCCGAGATGTCCATCGTGTTGCGCGTGTACGTCTCAAACGTGCGAATGCCGCGCTCGCACAGCATCAGTTCGTAGTTCCCGCCCGACAGAATGTACTCCGCGCTCAGCAGCACCTCTTCAATCGTCGCCGCAATCCCGCGCTTCAGCAGCACTGGCTTGCGCACATGGCCAAGCTCGCGCAGCAAATTAAAATTCTGCATGTTGCGAGCTCCCACCTGGAAGCAATCGATGTACTCCAGCATCGGCTCGATCTGCGAGATCTCCATCACCTCGGTAATCACGAGCAAGCCAAACTCATCCGCGGCCTCGCGCATGATCTTCAGGCCTTCAACGCCCATGCCCTGAAAGCTGTACGGCGAGCTGCGAGGCTTGAACGCTCCACCCCGCAGAAATTGCGCTCCGGCCGTGGCTACCTGCTGCGCGCTCAGACGAATCTGGTCGCGGCTCTCCACCGAACACGGGCCCGCCATGATGACGATTTCCTCGCCGCCAACCACCACGCCGTTCGGAAACGTAACCCGTGTTCCCTCAGGCCGAAATCCGCGTCCCGCCAGCTTGTACTGCGACGAGATGCGATACGCCTGGTGTACACCCGGAAGCACCTGAAACTCTGTCACCTCAAAGTGCGCCGGCGTTCCCACGCCCGCAAGTATGGTTTGCACAGCACCCGTGGTGCGGTGCACATTGAATCCGAGTTCCACCATTCGTTCGATCACATTCTGGATCTGTTCATCGGTGGAGTGGTCCTGCATGGCGACGATCATCACTGTATTCCTCTATGTCCTGCTTAAAATGTTGAATCACTTGGCAACGCGGCTGATGACACATCAGCACGCGACTGCAAATCGTTACGACGGACGTTGCAACGCCCGCATGACATCCATGAGCCGCTCGTAAACGTCCTGCACCTGCGCGTCGGATAGCGGTCCCGGGTTGACGCGCCGCACATGCTCGAAGACTGCCTTCTCGCGTTGCGGCTCGTAGATCGGCGCGCTGCTCTTTGCCTTGAGCTGACCAATCGCGACCGCTGCAGCCGCGCGCTCCGAGAGCAGTTGGACGATCTTTTCGTCCAGTTCATCAATCTTGTTCCGCCAGTCGGGAATATCCATTCTGCCTCTTGCAGCGAGCCCTCATCGGCTCGCGGAAAATTTCGTGGAACTCGCATTCCAGGAAGGGTTAGTGCGCGGACTCACCTGCTGTAGCCGCGCGATTTCAGGCCCGATGTAATGATACGTGTTTACCGGCCCACTCATGCAGTCTTTACTCCTCCACACAAGCTCCGTACAAACTCTCCAACCGCCCTCGGAGCCTCTTCCGCAGGCGTTTTCTCAATCAGCGCAACAATCGCACTCCCCACCACCGCCGCATCCGCAAACTCTACCACCGCACGCACATGCTCCGGAGTCGACACCCCAAAGCCCAGCGCAATCGGCAGCTTCGTAAACTTCCGAATCCGCTCCACCAGCCCCTTCGCATCACTCGCCAGCTCCGTCTGCGTACCCGTAATCCCCACCCGCGAGATCGCATACACAAAACCCTGCGAGTTCTCCGCAATCGCCTTCAACCGCGCATCCGGCGACGTCGGAGCAGCCAGAAACACCGGAGCCAAACCATTTGCGTGCATCAGCTTCAAATACTCCTCCGCCTCTTCGACAATCATGTCCGTCAGCAGCACACCATCCGCGCCCGCATCCTTCGCCGCCTTCGCAAACGCCTCCATCCCAAACCGCATCACCGGGTTCAAATAGCTGAACAAGATAATCCCAGCCTCGGGCCGCGCCGCGCGAATCTCCTTGCAAATCACCAGCACATCAGCCAGCCGCGTGCCTTTCGCCACAGCACGCTCACTAGCCCGCTGAATCACCGGCCCATCCGCCAACGGATCGCTGAACGGCACCCCCAACTCAATCACATCCGCGCCATGATCAATCGCCGCCAACGCCATCTCCCGCGTCGTCTCCAAATCCGGATCACCAGCAGTGAAATAAATAACGAGCCCAGGCTTCTTGCTGAAGTTGATCGCCATTCCTACGCACTCACCTTCCGCGTTACATCGCCACTCAAATCCAACTCGCGCGTCAAAATCCCAATATCCTTATCTCCGCGCCCGCTCACATTCACAATCATGATCTTGTCCTTACCCATCTTCGGCGCCAGCTTGATCGCCTCTGCAATCGCATGTGCGCTCTCCAGCGCCGGAATAATTCCCTCGGTCCGGCTCAGCACCTTGGTCGCCTCCAACGCCTCATCATCGGTCGCCGAGGTATACGTCGCGCGCCCCGAATCATGCAGCATCGCATGCTCCGGCCCAACGCTCGCGTAGTCCAGCCCCGCGCTCACCGAATGCGTCGCCGCCACCTGTCCCGCATCATTCTGCAGCACATAGCTGTACGTCCCCTGCAGCACACCCGGAACCCCGCCACCATTGGGCGCAAACCGAGCTGCATGTTCGCCCAGCGCCATCCCACGCCCGCCAGCCTCCACGCCAATCAGCGCCACATTCGCCTCCGGAAGAAACTCATAGAACGCTCCAATCGCATTCGATCCACCACCCACACAAGCGACAATCACATCCGGCAGCCGCCCCTCATGCTCCAGGATCTGCCGCTTCATCTCCTTCGAAATCACGCGCTGAAAATCCCGCACCATCGTCGGATACGGATGCGATCCCAGCGCTGACCCAAGAATATAAAACGTCGTCCGCACATTCGTAACCCAGTCGCGCATCGCCTCATTGATCGCATCCTTCAGCGTCGCCGAGCCCGAGTTCACCCCCCGCACCTCCGCCCCCAGCAGCCGCATCCGAAACACATTCAGCTCCTGCCGCCGCATGTCCTCTTCGCCCATGTACACCACGCACTCCAGCCCAAACAGCGCACACACCGTCGCCGTCGCCACCCCATGCTGCCCCGCGCCCGTCTCCGCAATAATCCGCTTCTTCCCCATCCGCCGAGCCAGCATCACCTGCCCCAGCGCGTTATTAATCTTGTGCGCTCCCGTATGCAGCAGGTCTTCGCGCTTCAAATAAATCTTCGCGCCACCCAGCGTCTCCGTCAGCCGGCTTCGCAAAGTACAACGGCGTCGGTCGCCCGCAATAATCCTTCAGCAGCCCATCGAGCTCCGCATGGAACGCCGGGTCAGCCTGCGCCTCGGCATACGCCTGGTCAAGCTCCAACAGCGCCGCCATCAGCGTCTCCGGAACATATCGCCCCCCATACGCTCCAAATCTTCCCGGCATACTATTCACCGCCACACCCGCTGCCCGTGTCATCGTCGCAACTGAACTCATCTTGACCTCGCTAACCACTAACCACTGCTTCTAAAACACAAAAGCCGCAACCTTGGAGGTCGCGGCTCGGGGAATCTAGATATCGCAGGCTAAAGCTTCAGGTCCGTGCGATGCTACTCCACCGATGCCGCTACGAAACGCCAGTAGCGGTAGGACGGAGTAAATCGCGGGCTGAAGAAAAACTGCATGCGTTCCACCTTACACCGTCAAATCTCACGCTGCAACTAGCGAGTCCTCGGAAGGCCCGCCCGCCGTGCCGCAACCAGAAACTCCCTCAGCCGCACCGGGTCCTTTTTCCCGGGCGTCGCCTCCACCCCGCTCGCCACATCCACCCCCCACGGCTTCAGCGCCTCAATCGCCTCCGCCACGTTATAAGCGTTCAATCCGCCCGCTAGAATCACCCTCGGCCGCGGCTCCCGAGTCCCCACCGCCCGCTCCACAATCTCGGCAACATGTGCCCAGTCGAACGCCACGCCCAGCCCACCCGATGCCCCCGACTTCGCCGCATCGATCAGCACAGCCCACACCGCAGCCTCATCGAACACACTCCGCAGCGTCTCCTCAAATTGCACATCCGCATCCTCTCGATCC